>NZ_JBHXRV010000006.1:0-199193 GCF_042716745.1 Streptomyces sp. NPDC058663 | reverse complement strand
CGGAGGGCGTACTCGTCCTGTTCGAGGCGGGGTTCCCCGATCCCGCATCCCCGGAGTGTGCTGCGTTCCCAGAGTGTGCTGCCGCTCAGGCGTCCGACGGCTGGCGGACGTGGGTGCGGACCCATTCGACGATCTCCGTGGTGGTGGCACCGGGCGTGAAGAGCTCGGCAACCCCCTTCGCCTTGAGCGGCGCGATGTCGTCCTCCGGGATGATCCCCCCGCCAAAGACCTTGATGTCCGCCGCGTCGCGCTCCTTGAGGAGGTCCATGACCTTCACGAAGAGCGTGTTGTGGGCGCCGGACAGGATCGACATGCCGATGGCGTCCGCATCCTCCTGGATCGCCGTGTCCACGATCTGCTCCGGTGTCTGGTGCAGGCCCGTGTAGATGACCTCCATGCCCGCGTCCCGCAGGGCCCGCGCGATCACCTTGGCACCGCGGTCGTGACCGTCGAGGCCCGGCTTCGCGACCACCACGCGGATCGGTCCAGTAACACCCATCGCTGTTGCCTCCCAGTACGCGCACGCCGCCATTGGCGCGCAACGTCCCCCGCCCCAGCAGGAGCAGGGAAGTGAACGAACGTTATCCACAGCATCGCGCACGCCACCGTTTCACGGTGACCGGAGAGGGGGAAATCACACAGTGGGAAACGTTCGCTGCGCGTCGTACCCGGAACAGCCGGCACCGCGGTCACCGCACCGCGTCAGCCGCCACCGGGCCGGTCGCACGGGGAGCCGCCACGAGGTCGCCGTACCACCGCGCCGCCAGCCGCACGGCACGGCGGTACGGCCCGCCCCTCTGCTCCACCGGCCTCCGCCACGGCACCCCATGAGGGCATACGGGGGACAGGGCCGTCCCCGCGTGCCGTTCGGGAGGCCGGCCGCCATGAAGCTCTTCCCCCTGCCCCGCTCCGCCCTCTCTCCGCTGCTGCGCGCCACCGCACTCGAAGTGGCCGTCTTCTTCGGCCACTTGCTCCTCTACCCCTCTGGCATCCGCCCGGAGCCCACCACCGGCCCCACCGGTTCCGCAGTCCCCACCGGACCCACCGGAGCAGTCGGAGCAGTCGGACCCACCGGTCCCGCCGGATACACGGCAACTGCCGGTCCCACGACGGCCACTGCACCCACCGCACCCACGGCAACCACTGGCCCCACGGCAGCCACCGGATCCGCGACGGCCACCGCACTCCCCAGTGCCGGGGGGTTCCTGCCGCCCGTCGTCCTGCTGCACGGTTTCGCCGACAACCGCTCGGTGTTCGTGCTGCTCCGCCGCTCGCTCGCCCGGCACGGCTGGTGCCACCTCACCTCCCTCAACTACTCGCCGCTGACCTGCGACATACGTACCGCCGCCGGACTGCTCGGCCGCCACGTCGAGGAAATCTGCGCGCGGACCGGCCACCGGGAGGTGGACATCATCGGGCACAGCCTGGGGGGCCTGATCGCCCGTTATTACACGCAGCGACTCGGCGGCGACACGCGGGTACGCACCCTTGTCACTCTCGGAACTCCGCACGAGGGAACACGTGTCGCCCCACCCATGAGTGCGCACCCGCTCGTACGGCAGATGCGGCCCGGATCTTCCTTGATCGAAGAACTTGCCCGGCCCGCTCCCGGCTGCCGGACCCGGTTCGTGAGTTTCTGGAGCGACCTTGATCAATTAATGCTTCCGGTGGAAACGGCCCGCATCCACCACCCCGATCTGATCGCCCAGAACGTGCAGGTCAGTGGGATCGGCCATCTCGCCCTGCCCGTTCACCCGGCGGTCGCGGCCGGAATCCGGCAGGTGCTGCAGACACCGGAACAGACCGCCGCGACCACCGGCAGCAGCTCCGTGGCGTAACCCCGCGACGTAAACCGGAGAGGCCGTGCACGCACCGTGAAAGTGCCGTGATCAAGGCCCGCGCATTCTTCGAACATTCGCCGAACGCAGCGCCAAAGCGCCGCCCGCGGACCACCAAAAGGCGGCCGATTGCCCGTTTCCTGAATACCTAAACCCTGCCGGAGATTGTCGCCGCCGCATACCGCCGGGTACAGTCGCGCCACTGCTTTCACCCGGGGTACCCCCCGTACCCCCCGGGAAACAGGCCCTGCTGCCGAGGCGAGAGAGACGTTGGTGAACGACCAGCAACCCCACGCCGGGTACGACACGTACCCCACCGGCACCTTTGAGACCGACCCGCTCTTCGGCGGACTGCCCGGCGCCGACTCCGGCGGGCACAGCGGCCAGTACGACACCAGCCAGTGGGACACCGGCTCGCACCAGTACCTCGCTGACGACGCGTACGGCACGCACAGCCAGGACCAGGGTCACGACGGCACCGGCAGCTGGAGCCGGCTCGACGGCTACCAGCCCGTCGCCGACATCCCGGCCCAGTCGGCCTACGGGGCGGACTCGATGCCCACCGGCCAGTGGGACGCCACCGCCTGGAGCCAGTCGGACCAGATCCACCAGGTGCACCAGTCGCCCTTCGAGACCGGTCAGTTCGACGCCACCCGGTTCGGGTACGCGTCCGACGCCTCGTCCGGTCACCAGTGGCAGCCGTACGACGCGCACCTCGAATCCGGCAGCTTCGACACGAGCGCCTTCACCGGCACGTCCTTCGAGAGCACGTCCCTCGAGAACACCTCCTTCGAGACCGCGGCCTCCGAAACCACCACCTTCGCGACCGCGGCCTTCGAGACCACCACCTTCGGTTCCGGCTCCTTCGACGCCACCGCCTGGAACACCACTGCGAACCCGGCCCCGGACGCGCCGTCGCCCGAACTCAGCGATCGCCACGGCGAGTTCAGCCCCCCGGAGCACCTCTCCGGCGGACACACCGGCGGCCGCACCGACGACCTCGCCGACGATCTCCCCGAAGGCCCCGCCGGTCACGAGGGCGACTTCAGCACCGCCGAGTTCCCCGCCGTCACCCTCGCCCCGGACGGCGCGCACTCCCCCGGGCACCCCCACCCGTACGACACGGACGGTTCCGGCCCCGAGCCGGAACCCGTGGCGGCCGGCCCCCGTGCCGCCCGCCGAGCCCCCGCGAGCCGCGGCCGCCGCCGCCCCCCCGCCAAGCGCTCCGCCCTCTTCACCGTCGCCGTCCCCTCCGCCTGTGTCATGGGTGTCGCGGGCATCGCCGCCGCCTCCGTCAGCGGCGTCGCCGGAGCGGACGAGCCGAAGATCAAGCCGACGACCATGGCAGCCGCCGACCCGGCGACCGTGAAGCCCGTCGCGGTCAACAACAAGCTCGACACCCAGCTCGCCGGACTGAGCGCCGACGCCCGCGACTTCGGCGACCGTGCCAGCCGCACCCAGGAGCGCATCGACCTCAAGGAACGCCAGGAGGCCGAGAAGAAGCGCAAGGCCGCGGAGGCCGCCCGCAAGGAGGCCGCCCGCCCCAAGTACGCGCTCCCGGTCGCCCAGCACGGACTCAGCGCGTACTACGGCCAGGCCGGCGTCAACTGGGCGGCCGTGCACACCGGAATCGACTTCCCCGTCGACTACGGCACGCCCGTCCTGGCGGCGACCGACGGCGAGGTCAGCTCCGAGTACAACGTCGCGTACGGAAACATGATGAAGGTCGTCTCGCCCAAGGGCGTCGAGACCTGGTACTGCCACCTCGGCTCGACCAAGGTCCGCTCGGGCTCGGTGAAGGCCGGCGACGTCATCGGTTACTCGGGCAGCTCCGGCAACTCCACGGGCCCGCACCTGCACTTCGAGGTCCGGCCCGGCGGCGAGTCCGCCGTCGACCCGCTGGCCTGGTTCCGCAGCCACGGCCTCGACCCGACGTAAGGACCGCAAGGCACCACAAGGCCGGGTACCCGGCGGGAGAGGCAAGGGCCCGCACGTAACTGACGGCAGAGGCAAGGGCCCGCACCTTCCGGTGCGGGCCCTTGCCTCTGCCGTCCCCGCTACAGCTTCTCGACCGGCGCGTACCGCAGCAGCAGCTTCTTGGGCCGCTCGTCGCCGAAGTCGATCGTCGCCTGGGCGTCCGCCCCGGAGCCGGTCACCGTCACCACCGTGCCGAGACCGAACTGGTCGTGGGTGACCCGGTCCCCCACGACGAGGCTGATCACCGGCTTGTCGGAGGTGCGCCGGGTCGCGAACCCGGACGGGCCGCCGCGCGCCTTCTGCGCGTTCAGCGTGGAGGACAGCGAGGACGCGATGCCGGAGCCACCGCGGCCCGACACAGGACCGGCCGGGATCTGCGCCCCGGTGCGCTTCCACTCCAGATGCGTGTCCGGGATCTCCTCCAGGAAGCGGGAGGCCGGGTTGTACGAGGGCTGGCCCCAGGCGGAGCGCAGGGTGGAGCGGGTGAGGTAGAGGCGCTCGCGGGCACGGGTGATGCCGACGTACGCGAGCCGGCGCTCCTCCTCCAGCTCCTTGGTGTTCCCGAGGGAGCGCATGTGCGGGAAGACACCGTCCTCCATGCCGGTCAGGAAGACCACCGGGAATTCGAGACCCTTGGCGGTGTGCAGGGTCATCAGGGTGATGACGCCGGACCCGTCCTGGTCCTCGTCGGGGATCTGGTCGGAGTCGGCGACGAGTGCGACCTTCTCCAGGAAGTCGGCCAGGGTTCCTGGGGTGTCCCCGTCCCCGCTCTCCTGCTCGAACTCCAGCGCGACGGCGGCGAGTTCCTGGAGGTTCTCGACGCGGGTCTCGTCCTGCGGGTCGGTGGACGCCTGCAGCTCGGCGAGATACCCGGTGCGCTCCAGTACGGCTTCCAGGACGACGGCGGGTCCGGCGCCGGACTCCACGATCGTACGGAGGTCCTCCATCAGCGTGTTGAACCGCTTGACGGCGTTGGTCGAGCGGGCGGCCATGCCGTACGCCTCGTCGACGCGGCGCAGGGCCTGCGGGAAGCTGATGCGCTCGCGCAGGGACAGTGCGTCGATCATCGCCTCGGCTCGGTCGCCGATGCCGCGCTTGGGCACGTTGAGGATGCGGCGCAGCGGGACGGTGTCCTCGGGGTTCGACAGCACGCGCAGATAGGCCAGGATGTCCCGGACCTCCTTGCGCTCGTAGAAGCGGACGCCGCCGACGACCTTGTACGGCAGGCCGACCCGGATGAAGATCTCTTCGAACACGCGGGACTGGGCGTTCGTACGGTAGAAGACGGCGACGTCGCCGGCCTTGGCGTCGCCCGCGTCGGTGAGGCGGTCGATCTCCTCGGCGATGAACTGGGCCTCGTCGTGCTCGGTGTCCGCGACGTACCCGGTGATCAGGGAGCCGGCGCCGGCGTCGGTCCAGAGGTTCTTGGCGCGGCGGTTCTCGTTGCGCTCGATGACGGCGTTCGCGGCGGTGAGGATCGTCTGGGTGGAGCGGTAGTTCTGCTCCAGGAGGATCGTCGTCGCGTCCGGGTAGTCCTCCTCGAACTGGAGGATGTTGCGGATGGTGGCACCGCGGAAGGCGTAGATCGACTGGTCGGCGTCACCCACGACGCACAGCTCGCCGGGCGCGAGGCCGGGGCCCGACGGGCCGACCAGCTCGCGGACCAGCGTGTACTGGGCGTGGTTGGTGTCCTGGTACTCGTCGACCATGACGTGCCGGAAGCGCATCCGGTAGTGCTCGGCGACGTCCGGGAACGCCTGGAGCAGATGCACGGTGGTCATGATGATGTCGTCGAAGTCCAGCGCGTTCGCCTCGCGGAGGCGGGACTGGTACATCGCGTACGCCTGGGCGAGGGTCTTCTCGAAGCCGTCGGCGGCCTGGCCCGCGAAGTCCTCCTCGTCCACCAGCTCGTTCTTGAGGTTGGAGACCTTGGCGCTGAAGGACTTCGGCGGGAACTTCTTCGGGTCGAGGTCCAGGTCGCGGCAGACCAGGGCCATCAGACGCTTGGAGTCGGCGGCGTCGTAGATCGAGAAGGAGGACGTGAAGCCCAGCTTCTTGGACTCGCGGCGCAGGATGCGCACGCACGCGCTGTGGAAGGTGGACACCCACATCGCGTTCGCCCGGGGGCCGACCAGGGCCTCGACGCGTTCCTTCATCTCGGCGGCGGCCTTGTTGGTGAAGGTGATCGCGAGGATCTGGCCCGGGTGGACGCCGCGGGCGGCGAGCAGGTGGGCGATCCGGTGGGTCAGCACACGCGTCTTGCCCGACCCGGCGCCGGCCACGATGAGCAGCGGCGATCCGGCGTGCACGACGGCGGCCCGCTGGTTGTCGTTCAGCCCGTCCAGGAGCGCGGCGGCGTCGACCACCGGGCGCGGGGCACCGTCCCGGTAGTAGGCGTCGCGGGGCGGCGGGGGCCCGTCGAACGCGCCCTGGAAGAGGTCGTGCGGGACCTCCTCCGCAGGGGCACCTTCCGCGGTGTCCTCCGGGGGCGGGGGGGCCGTGTCGTCCTTGTGCTGGAGATCGGCCAGGAAGCTGTCGTCAAAGAGGCTGCTCATCGCCTACCGAGTCTAGGCGGCCCCACTGACAGCCGGTCCCGGATTCGGCCACAACCGTGGGTGACCTGGCGGACATGCCGGCCCGCGGCCGGATCCCGTCCCGGTGAAGCCCCGGCGAAGTCCCGTCCCGGCGAAGTTCCGGCGAAGTTCCGGCGACGGCGGCCGGGTGTGCGCTTCTGCCGGGTCCCGGCGACGGCGGCCGGGACGTGCGCCTCTGCGGGGTCCCGGCCAGGGCGACCGGCCCTGCACCTCTGCCGGGTCCCGGCGAGACCGGCCCGGCCGTGCGCCTCTGTCAGGTCCAGAGGACCGCGACGAAGATGTTGACGACCGTCAGTCCGCCGACCGCGCCGAACAGGGACTTCTCCACCTTCTCCTCGTCGCGCTTGACGTAGACCAGGCCGAGGATCACCACCAGGATCGCCAGCTTGATGCCGATCTTGATGTGGTTGAGGCTGTGGTCCTGGGCCTGGTGGATGCCGACCAGGATCATGCCGGTGACCAGCATGGTCAGCGCACCGTGCAGCATCGCGGGGGTGAAGCGGGCGGTGCCCGCCCCCATCGCCTTCATCTGGGTCAGGAAGCCGCCGAGGAGCGCGGCGATGCCGATGATGTGCAGGCCGACGAAGACATGCGTGAGTACGTCCATGGGCGGAGCCTAACCAGGCCTTATCAGGGTTCTTGCGGCAGGGCGGGCACTTCCGTCCCCTCGGTCGCAGAGAGAGCGGAAGTAGAGATTCCGCCTCAGAACAGTCGATCGGGAGCAGTCGCCGGCGCGGCACTTCCGGTCACTAGTGGTCATTCGAAGGCTGTGCCGTGACGCCCGGGTTTAGCGTCCCTCCCCAGGCGGCCACTCCCCCCGGTCCGGGGCCGCCGCCGGACGCGTACGGAACCCGCGTACGCAACGGACGCACCTGTGGAAGGACGTGAACGCCCCCGTGGCAGCGCACCGGAAGCCCAAGCAGCGCTCACTCACCGGCAGCACCGCTCGCACCGCCCGTACCACCGCGCTCTCCTTCGTTCTGGCAGGGGCCGCGGGCACCACCGCACTGGAGGGGACCGCCCAGGCGGAGCCCGGCGCCACCCCGGCGCAGCTCAAGTCGAGGATCGACAAGCTCTACCACGACGCCGAGGCCGCCACGGAGACGTACAACGGGGTGAAGGAGAAGTCCGAGCGCACGAGGAAGTCCCTGGACGCACTGCGGGACGAGGCGGCGCGTCGGACGGAGCGGCTCAACGCGGCCCGCGAGTCGCTCGGCTCGATGGCCGCCGCGCACTACCGCACCGGCGGCATCGAGCCCGCGCTCCAGGTCGCGCTGTCCTCTGACCCCGACCGCTATCTGGAGCGGGCCTCGCGCGCCGCACGGGCGGGCGAGCGGCAGACGGTCGCGGTACGGGGCGCCCAGCGGCAGCTCGCCGAGCTCACCAGGCTGCGCAGCACCGCGCACCAGCGCTTCACCGAACTCACCGGGCAGCAGGCGGAGCTCAAGAAGCAGAAGGCGACGATCCAGCGGAAGATCGCCGGCGCCGAGGCGCTGCTGTCACGGCTCGGCGCCGAGGACCGTGCCCGGTACGCCGCCCAGGACGGGCACGGCGACGGGGACGGCGGCCGCGCCGACCGCGCGTCCTCGGGGCGCGCCGAGATGCCGCGCGGCGGCACCCGGGCACCCAACGCCCGCGCCGCGAGGGCCGTTTCGTTCGCCTACGGCGCGCTCGGCAAGCCGTACGTATGGGGTGCCACGGGACCCTCCTCGTTCGACTGCTCCGGGCTGACGCAGGCGGCCTGGCGCGCGGCGGGAGTGGCGCTGCCGCGGACCACGTACACCCAGATCAACGCGGGGCAGCGCGTCCCGCGTTCCCAGCTCGCGCCGGGAGATCTGCTGTTCTTCTACTCCGGGATCACGCACGTCGGCCTGTACATCGGCGACGGCAGGATGATCCACGCCCCGCGGCCCGGCGCGCCTGTGCGGATCGCGCCGATCGACGAGATGCCGCTGACGGGGGCCACCCGTCCGGCCTGAGCGCGCGCGGTACCACCCCGCCCGCTGATCCACAGCATCAGCGGGCCGGGCCCGGGTACACGACTGGCAGGGCCGTGACCTCCACGGCGCACGAGACGACCGGAGGAACAGCCATGCCGGGCATCATCAGCAAGCTCAAGAACTACGCACGCAGTCCGCAGGGGCGCCGCACCATCGCCCGGGGCCGCCGCGAAGCCGCCGACCCGCGCAGGCGGTCCCAGGCCAAGCAGCTCTTCGGCCGGCTGCGCGGCGGCGGGCGCAGCCGGCGGTACTGACCGGCCCCCTGCCGGTCAGCCCTTCGCAGGCCGGTCCCGCGCAGGGTCCCTCGTGGGCCGGCCCCGCGCAGGTCGGCCCCGCGGGGCCGACCCCAGGCAGGTGAGCCCCACGTGGGCCGGCCCGGCCCAGGTGAGCCCCGCATGAGCCGGGCTGCACAGGTCGGACCCGCGCGGGTGAGCCCGCGTGGGTCGGCCTCTTGTGGGTCAGCCCCGCGCAGGTGAGCCGCGGGCAGGCAGGTCCCGCGCGGGGTCGGCCGCGGCCAGGCCGGCCCACGCAGGTGAGCCGGCGGCCTCGCCGGTTACTTGCCGACCTGCTCCGACAGCCACCGGAAGACCTCCGGCACCTGCTGCTTCCACACGCTGGTGCCGTGGGGCCCGCTCAGTTTCACGACCCGCACCGTCGTCGGGGCCTTCGCCTCGCCCTTCAGTGCGGTGCCGCTCTCGTAGCCGTCGCCCGCCGCACCCGAGACGAACAGTGCGGTGCGCGGCGGCTTACCCGCCTTGTTCGCCGCCTTGAGCATCAGGAACGGGTTGTTGGCGCGCCGCAGCTCCGGGGTGGCCGCGGTGAGCGCGGCGGGTTCGCCGTTCGGGTCGTTGAAGCCGGAGAGGCTGACGCCCGCGCGGTAGCGGTCGGGGTGGGCGACGGCGAGTTTCGCGGCGCAGTGCGCGCCCGCCGAGTACCCGCCGACGGCCCAGTCCGCGGCCCGGTCCGAGGCGCGGAAGGTGTCGGAGACCATCTTCCGTACGTCCAGGCTCAGCCAGGTCTCGGCATTGACCTTGCCGGGGGTGTTGGCGCAGCCGGTGTCGGTCTGGTCGCCGAGCAGGGCGGTGCGCGGCGAGACCAGGATGAACGGCTTGACCTTGCCCTGCTGCATCAGCGGCTTGAGCTGCTTGTTGACCTCGAGGGTGCCGAACCAGGCCTTCGCGGAGCCCGGGTATCCGGGCAGCAGCTGGACCACCGGGAACTTCTTGTTCTTGTACGCGGGGTCGTCGTACTGCGGCGGCAGCCACACGTACACCTCGCCCTCCACTCCGGAGATCCGGCCCTTGAGGTCGGTGACCTGTACGCCCTCGCCCATCCTGGCGTCGGCGGCCGGCTTGAACCTGGCCACCTCCCTGGGCTGTTCGGCCGGCTTCTGGCCGCCGGTGCCGTCGGGGCCGAGGTCGGCCGCGGTGCCCACGTGGTTGCCGGTGCCGAGCAGGTCGTCCCAGGTGTCGTACAGGCCGTTGGCGTTGTTGACGGCGACGAAGACCACGGTGATGGCCGTGACCTGGGCGAACAGCAGCATCAGCAGCCGTACGGCGCCGCGTACGACGGCAGGCCCGCGCACCCGGCTCCACAGCGCCAGCGGCAGCACGACCGCGAGCACGAGCAGCGCCACCGCGGTCGCGAAGAAGGGGGTCCCCGTCAGACTCATCACACGAATACAGAGGGGTGACCGCCGGGCAGGGTTGCCCCGCTTCCCTTCATGTCGCGTGCCTCACACCCGCCCCGCCGGCCTCCCCGGGCCCGCCGTGCGGGCCGGCGTCAGACCAGTCGCCGTGCCGTCGCCCAGCGGGTCAGCTCGTGCCGGTTGGAGAGCTGGAGCTTGCGGAGCACCGCCGAGACATGCGATTCGACGGTCTTCACCGAGATGAACAGCTGCTTGGCGATCTCCTTGTACGCGTAGCCGCGGGCGATCAGCCGCAGTACCTCGCGCTCGCGCTGGGTGAGCCTGTCCATGTCCTCGTCGACCGGCGGTGCGTCCGTGGAGGCGAACGCGTCCAGGACGAAGCCGGCCAGCCGCGGCGAGAAGACCGCGTCGCCGTCCTGCACCCGGAACACCGAGTTGATCAGGTCGCTGCCGGTGATCGTCTTGGTGACGTAACCGCGCGCACCGCCCCGGATGACCCCGATGACGTCCTCCGCCGCGTCCGACACCGACAGCGCCAGGAACCGTACGGGCCGCTCGGGGTCCGACATCAGCGGAGCGCACCGGCGCAGCACCTCGACCCCGCCGCCGCCCGGCAGATGCACGTCGAGGAGCACCACCTCGGGCCGGGTCGCGGTGATGACGGTGACCGCCTGGTCGACGTCGGCGGCCTCGCCGACCACCTCGACGCCGGTGGTGGCGGTCTGTCCGATCTCGGCCTGCACTCCGGTGCGGAACATCCGGTGGTCGTCGACCAGCACCACCCTGACGTGCCGCTCCGCCGCTTCTCCGGTGCCGCCCTGCTCGGTCCTGCCCTGTTCGGTCATGCGTCCGCCGCCCTCTCCATGTCCAGCTCCACTACGGTGCCCCCTTCGGGCGCGGAACGCAGCCGTGCGCTGCCGCCGTTGCGCTCCATCCGGCCAATGATCGATTCTCGTACGCCCATCCGGTCGCCGGGTATGGCATCGAGATCGAAGCCGGGCCCCCGGTCGCGTACGGACACGAACACCGAGCGGCCCTCGACCTCCGCGAAGACCTGCACCGCCCCGCCCTCGCCACCGTACTTGGCGGCGTTCACCATTGCCTCGCGTGCGGCCTGCATCTGTGCGGTCAGCTTCTCGTCGAGCGGGCAGTCGCCCACGACCACGACCTCCAGCGGCACTCCGTGCTTGTCCTCGACCTCGGCCGCCGACCGCTTGACCGCCTCGGCGAGGGTGGTGGGCTCCTCGGCCGCGTCCTTGCCCGTGCCCTCCGGTTTGTAGAGCCAGTTGCGCAGTTCGCGCTCCTGGGCGCGGGCGAGGCGCCGTACCTCCGAGCCGTCGTCCGCGTTGCGCTGGATCAGGGTGAGGGTGTGCAGCACCGAGTCGTGGACGTGGGCGGCGACCTCGGCCCGCTCCTGGGCCCGGATGCGCATCAGCCGCTCCTCGGACAGGTCCTGGGTCATCCGGACGAGATAGGGGCCCGCCAGCAGACCGATGCCGGCGATGACGGCGAGAGCGGCGGTCAGTACGTTGCCCAGCTGGGCCGCGGAGCCCCGGACGACCAGGAAGACCGTCAGGCCCATCCCGACCAGGGCCACTCCCGCGAGACCGCGCATCACCTGGAGCATCCGGCGGCGGCTGCCGCCGTCCTCCGTCCAGTGCGCGCGGCGGGCGTTGTCGGCCTGCCGCCAGACCAGCACGACACCCACGCCGGTCAGCAGCAGCGGCCATACGTACCGTCCGGAGCCGGTCATGTCGATGTTGCCCATGAAGATCGCGGCACCGACGCACAGGGCTGTCAGTGCGACGACCTGACCCTTGTCGGGCATGCGCAGCCTGCGCCGCCCGTCGGGCCCGGTCTCGAAGGGGCTGCGCGGCTCGGCCCCCACGCCGCCGACGCCCAGCGGCACGAAGAACCAGAACACCGCGTAGACCAGCGCCCCCAGCCCTTGCATGAGGAACAGGCCGAAGAACGCGATCCGCACCCAGACGACCGGCAGCCCCAGATGCCCCGCGAGCCCACGCGCGACCCCGCCGAGCATCCGCCCGTCCGCGCTGCGGTAGAGCTTGCGCGGTGGCGGGCCCGCCGAGTCCGGCTCGGAGGCGAGGGTGCGAGCCGCTCGGCGGCTCGGGGCGATGGACGACATGCCTTGATGGTCACACGCCCGCCGTGCCGCGCACATGGGGGAAAACCCCATAATCCCCTGAGGGAAACCGCAGGGTGCGGCCCTCGGAAATCAGGGATCAGCCAGGGTCGTCCCAGGTGCCGCCTGCTGCGGATGGCGGTCACCATGGGGCGTATGACAGAAGTCCACGACGACGGGCCGACGGCCGCCCGCGGCCCGGACGGCCGCACGGTCCAGGCCTCCCGGCACAGCTCCGGAGCCACCACTGGCCCCGGCGCCGACGCCCTCACGGACCCCGCCGCCGCGTGGCCGGGCTCCGGCACCACCGGCTCCGGCACCACCGGCCCGGCCCCCGACGCCACCCCGCGCCCCGGCTCCGGCGCCACCGCCGATCCCGCCGTCGAGCCCGCACGCCCGCTGCGCCGCAGCCGTCGGCACAAGACCGTCGGCGGTGTCTGCGGCGGTCTCGGCGAGTACTTCGACGTCGACCCGGTGATCTTCCGCGTCGTCCTCGGCGTGACCGCGGTGACCGGTGGCATCGGCCTGATCGCGTACGGCTTCGCCTGGCTGCTGATCCCGCTGGAGCGCGAGGAGGAGAACGAGGCGAAGCGGCTGCTGACCGGTCGCGTCGACGGCCCCGCGCTGATCGCGGTGCTCCTCGCGCTGGTCGGCTGCGGGATGTTCCTGTCGATGCTGCACAACGGCGGCGCCTTCGGCTTCTCCGTCATGCTTCTGCTGGCCGTCGGGGCGAGCACCATGTGGTCCCGGCAGCGCCGGGCCGCCGCCGCCTCGAAGAAGCCGGGTGCCGCCCAGGTGGCCGAGGGAGCCGCCCTGCCGGAGACGAAGGCCCCGCCGGAGACCAAGGCCCCGCCGGTTCCCGGTGCCCCGTCCTGGTGGCGCGACCCGATCGTCAAGGACGGCACGACGGGGCCCGTTCCGCGCGGTTACCTGTGGGGGCCGCCCAACGAGCTGCCCCGCGACCGACGTCCCCCCGCCGACGGCCCGCCCGCGGTACGGCACCACGACCCGCGTCCCCGCTCCTTCGGCGGCCTCACCTTCCTCGTGGCGCTGCTCGCCGGTGCCGCCGGGACGTACGCGACCTGGCACGACCACCCGCTGGGCACCAGCCTGGCGGCCGGTCTCGCCTGCGCGCTCGCGGTGTTCGGCGCCGGCCTGCTCGTCGGCTCCTTCCTCGGCCGGATCGGTGCCGGGACGATCTTCCTGGCGCTGGTCACCGCCGGTCTGCTGACGGCCGCCACCACGATCCCGAAGGACATCACCACCGATCTGGGCGTCACGCACTGGCGCCCGGCCACCGTCACGGCGGTCCTGCCGCTGTACGAACTCGGCGCGGGCGAGGGCACTCTCGACCTCGCCGGGGTCGCGGTGCCACGGGGCACGACCGTGTCCACCAGGGCCGAGGTCGGCGCGGGCCTGCTGCGCGTCGTGGTCCCCAGGGACGCCACCGTGCGGCTCGACCTGGAGGTCGGCATGGGGAACGTCCGGCTGCCGGACCGCGGCGACATGGACGCCGTCGTGCGCACCGACGCGAAGGAGACGGTCACGCTGGATCCGCCGGCCGGTGCGAAACCGGCGGGCACCGTCTCGATCAAGCTCGAACTGGGTGTCGGACAGGTGGAGGTGCGCCGTGCTGCGTCATGAGTTCCAGCCCGGCAGGGCGATTCTGGGCCTGACGTTCCTGGGTGCGGCCGGGCTGTACGCGGCGGACGTGACGGGCAGTTGGGAGACGCCCTGGTGGGCGCTGATCCCGGTGGTCTGCGCCGGACTGGCCGTGGCCTCGCTGGCGGGGCTGGTCGCCTACAGCGTGCGCCGCCGCCGCAAGGCGCGCATCGCGTCCAGCGAGAAGACGGTGGCCCCGGCCAGCACCAGCGGCAGCCACGCCATCAGATAGGCGAGGTCGTTGCCGTAGTAGTAGGGCGTGGTCTGCCAGCTGACGGTGAGCCACAGGCTGAGCGAGATCAGCGCCCCGCCGACGGCTGCCACCCGCGCGAACAGTCCGAGCAGGGTGCCGATGCCGACGAGGAGTTCGCCGGTCGCCAGGGCGTATCCGAAGCCCTCGGGGGCCTTGAGCGCCAGGTCGACGAGGAACGGGACGGCCGAGCTGTCGCGCACGGCACGCATCACCTCACCGATCGAACCAGTACCGCTCCCGGACAGGAACGTGCTGTCGGTGAGTTTGTCGAGGCCCGCGTAAATGAAGGTGATACCGAGGAAGACGCGCAGCGGGAGCAGGGCGAACCGGCTCGCGCTGTGCTTCCAGCCGCGCGGTCCGTTCGTCCCGTACGCGCGCGTGCCCGCTGTTCCGAATCCGTATGCCATCGCCCGGCCCTGCCTTCCTCGTACTTCACCGCGTCCCGTCACTTCGACCCTACGTTCGACGACTGGCCAAAGCCCGGCGCGGGGGGTGCCGCGTGCAAGGTGGGGAAGGGGCAGGGTCCGGCCGTGGGCAGGGCGGGCGGGCTCAGTCCGTGACGTCGATCCGGCAGCGGTTCGTCTCCACCCCCGCCGCCGTCACCACCTGTACGTCGACCTCGCCGGGCTCCACCTCGACCGGGACCGGCACGGTGAGTGCGCTGTCGGTCGGGTTGGCGAATCCACCGGCCACCGGTACCAGCGGTACATGGACGTGCACCGTCCCGATCCGGACCACCATCCGCGCCAGCCGGTCCGGGGTCCCCGCCCCCGGCGGTACGAATCCGGCGCCCCTGATCTCGATGTCGTCACCGGTACGGATCGGCCCGTCGAGGTCGCCGGCCTCCCGCGCCCGTACGACGGACAGCACGACGGGACGGCCGCCCTCCGCGAACTTCCCCGCGACGTACGTGGCCGCCGACACCAGCACGAGCAGGGCAAGCCCCCACGGCAGGTCGGGCAGCTGCTCCGGCCGCCTGGCGAGGCGTACGGCGGCGAAGAGCACGGCCACCGTCGACACCAGGACGAACTGGATGTCGCCGAAGTTTCCGCGCCCCGCGTCGTCGGTCAGCAGGTCGGCGGCGCGCGGCCGGTCCGCCCGCACCTTCTGCAGGGTCTGCTCGCGCACCCGGGAGCCCACCACACGGCGGACAAGCACGGCGATCGCGCAGGTCAGCGCGAGGACGGTCAGCACGCCGGCGCCCCTGGCCAGTTCGAGTCCGGCGATCAGCGCGTCCCGGTCGGCCGGGTCGGAGGCGCCGGCCAGCTGCACGGCGAGCACCAGCACCGAGAAAACGGCCAGCAGCACCCACGACGCGGCGACCGCGCGCGAGGTGGAGAGCCGGTTGTCCTCGCCGATCAGGGGCGCGAGCAGCCCGCCGCGCGCCCGGTGCACGCGCGCCGCGCCGGTCAGCAGTGCGGCGGTGACGAAGGCGGCGACGAGTCCTGCCGTACGCGCGACGGTCCAGCCCGCACCGATCGCGGTGAACGCCTGCACCAGTGCGAGGACGACCACCGCGCCCCAGACCCCCAGCAGGGTCCTGCGCCACAGGTGCCGCAGCCATACCTCCCCGGCCTCGCGGGAACGGTCCGCGACCTCGCGGGCGGACTGGGTCAGCTCGTCGGAGACCCACTGGCGGGACGCGCCCGTGGAGTGCGCGACGGCGGCGGGCAGTCCCTCCCCCGTGGCGAGTTCGTCGCGCTTGGCCAGAAAGGCGGCGACGGCCTGCCGGTGCCCCTCCCGTGCTCCGCTGGGGCACCCCCCGCAGACACATCCTCCGCCGTGCGCGCTCTGCCTCGCCTCTTGCACCGCCACGGCAGGTGCCGCCCTTTCCGTAACCACTCATTGTCGACGTGTGAACGTGCATGTACTGGAAGGGAATTGTGCCGTACGGAGTGCGGGGCGCGCTCAGCGGTTCAGGCCGGCCGGGGTGACGGCCGCGGTACGGGTGCGACGCGCAGGGCGCAGCCGCCGGAGGCCAGCAGCACGGCCCCGGCGGCGAGGACCGTCAGCGCGCGGGCGAGCCGTGCGTCGGCGACGCCCGAGAGGTCGTTCAGGGACGTCTGCGTGACACCGTCCCGTTCGATGCGCAGGGTGCCGGTGAAGCCCAGGCCGGAGGCCTGGACGGTGTCTCCCGGACGCAGGGACGTCAGGAGCGGACTCCTCCCGGCGAAGGGGACGCGCTCGGTGTTGTCGCAGCTCTCGCAGCCGCTCGCGAAGTCGTCTGCCGGCCGGATGTCGAGCCACGCACCCGAGCCGCGCGGGCCCTCTCCCCGGTGCACGCGCAGGACCCGCCACGGATCGGTGTTCACGCAGCTGCCGTTCATGGACGCGCTGCCCATGCCGGGGCGGCACGGCACGGCCCGTGCGGACTCCCGCGCGAAGTCCGGGTCGCTCCACCAGTGCAGGAGCGCGCCCAGCCCGGCGAGCACCGTCACCGCCCCGCACGCCACGGCCCCCACGGCCACCCGGAGCGCCGCTCTCGTCCCGATCATCCGATGAACGTACCCGAGGCCCGCGTCCGGGCCCTCTCAGGTCAGCAGGTCGGGCTCGGTCCGGCTGATGCGGCGCCACATCGACTGGTGGTTGATCCACGCCACGAGGTCGCCGCCGATCTGGTCGCGGGTCTCGACGGCCTCCTTGTGCCCGATCAGCACCGGCCTGCCCGCCGCGCGTGCGGCCAGCTGCACCTGGCAGGAACGTTCCAGCGTGTGGAACCACCAGGCCGCGGCGTCCACCGAGTCGCCCACCGTCAGCAGCCCGTGGTTGCGCAGGATCACCGCTTTGTGGCTGCCGAGCGCACCGGCGATCCAGCGGCCCTCGGTGGGATCGACGGCGACACCGGTGTATGCGTCGTACAGGGAGTGCGCCTCGTAGAAGGCGCAGGACTCCTGGGTGAGGGGATCGAGCAGCTCGCCCAGCGCACTGAACGCCCGTCCGTGCACGGAGTGCGTGTGCGCGACGGCGACGACGTCGGGCCGTGCCCTGTGCACCTGGGCGTGGACGGTGAAGGCGGCCTGGTTGACGTGCCGCCGTCCCTCGACGACCTGCCCCTCCCCGTTCACCAGGATCAGATCGCTCACCGTGACGTCGGCGAAGGCGAGCCCGAAGGGGTTCACCCAGTAGCAGTCGGCGTACTCGGGGTCGCGCGCCGTGATGTGCCCGGACACGCCCTCCTCGTAGCCGTACGAGGCGAAGATCCGCAGCGCCCCGGCCAGCCGCTCCTTGCGGTACCGGCGTTCGTCGGCCGGATCGTCGTGCACGGGCGGCATCGAGAAGTCGAGCTGGTCGAGGGGCACGGGCGGGGGCGCGGGGATCTCGGCGGTCATGGGGCGGAAGCTACCGCCTGGTACAGCAGGAGAGAAGGGAGCGCGGAAACGGCGATGCCGCCGCCCGAGGGTACGGGCGGCGGCATCGGTGTCGTGGCGAGGGGGAGGTGTTACTCCCACTCGATGGTGCCCGGCGGCTTGCTCGTCACGTCGAGCACCACACGGTTGACGTCGGCCACCTCGTTGGTGATCCGCGTCGAGATCTTCGCCAGGACGTCGTACGGCATCCGCGTCCAGTCCGCCGTCATGGCGTCCTCGGAGGAGACCGGGCGCAGCACGATCGGGTGGCCGTAGGTGCGGCCGTCGCCCTGCACGCCCACGGAGCGCACGTCGGCGAGCAGCACGACCGGGCACTGCCAGATCTCGCGGTCCAGACCGGCCGCGGACAGTTCCTCGCGGGCGATCGCGTCGGCGTCGCGCAGCAGGTCGAGCCGCTCCTTGGTGACCTCGCCGACGATGCGGATGCCCAGGCCGGGGCCGGGGAACGGCTGGCGCTGGACGATCTCCTCGGGCAGGCCGAGCTCCTGGCCGACCATCCGGACCTCGTCCTTGAACAGCTGGCGCAGCGGCTCGACGAGCTCGAACTCGATGTCGTCGGGGAGGCCGCCGACGTTGTGGTGGGACTTGATGTTGGCGGTGCCGGTGCCGCCGCCGGACTCGACGACGTCCGGGTACAGGGTGCCCTGGACGAGGAAGGCGACCTCGGGGCCCTCCTCCTGCATGATCTCCAGCTGCGCCTGCTCAAAGACGCGGATGAACTCGCGACCGATGATCTTCCGCTTGGTCTCCGGGTCGGAGACCCCGGCCAGCGCGTCGAGGAAGCGCTTCTGCGCGTCCACGACCACCAGACGGGCGCCGGTCGCCGCGACGAAGTCCTTCTCGACCTGCTCGGTCTCCCCCTTGCGCATCAGCCCGTGGTCGACGTACACGCAGGTCAGCTGGTCGCCGATGGCCTTCTGCACGAGGGCGGCGGCAACCGCGGAGTCGACGCCTCCGGAGAGGCCGCAGATGGCGCGCTTGTCGCCGACCTGCTCGCGGATGAGGGCGACCTGCTCCTCGATGACGTTGCCGGTCGTCCAGGTGGGCTCGATGCCGGCGCCGCGGTAGAGGAAGTGCTCCAGGACCTGCTGGCCGTGGGTGGAGTGCAGCACCTCGGGGTGGTACTGGACGCCGTAGAGCTTCTTCTCGTCGTTCTCGAAGGCGGCGACAGGTACGACGTCGGTGGACGCGGTGACGGTGAAGCCCTCGGGGGCGGCGGAGCAGGCGTCTCCGTGCGACATCCACACCGACTGCTCGTCGGGGGTGCCCTCGAAGAGGGTGGAGCCGGAGCGGGTGACCTTCAGCGGCGTACGGCCGTACTCACGGGCACCGTTGTCGTCGACGGTGCCGCCGAGCGTGGTGGCCATGATCTGGAAGCCGTAGCACATGCCGAAGACCGGGACCCCGGCCTCGAAGAGCGCGCGGTCGATGGCCGGGGCGCCCTCGGCGTACACCGAGGAGGGACCGCCGGAGAGGATGATCCCCTTGGGGTTCTTGGCCAGCATCTCGGCCACCGGCATGGTGCTCGGGACGATCTCGCTGTAGATCCGGGCCTCGCGGACGCGGCGGGCGATGAGCTGGGCGTACTGGGCACCGAAGTCGACGACGAGAACGACGTCTGGCGCGGCAGCGGGGGACGCAGATGACACTGGCGGCCTTCCGGCGGTGGGAGCAGGTGGGTCGGTTTTGTCGATTCTACCGGGGCCGGGGGCGCCCGGTTCGTCTCACCGTACGAGCCCGGATTGACGCTCCACGCGCGCGTGGGGCGATACTGGAGCCATGCGCAAGCACCAGACCTTCGTCTTTACCTATGGCAACCGGCCCGTCCGGCTGCCACGGTCGTGCTGCTTGTAGCAACTGACAAGCGACTTCCCAGGCGCCCCGGGCCGATCAGGCCCGGGGCGCTCTGTCGTTTCCGGACCTGAGGTCCTTCGAAGGGGCGCGCACCCTCACTTCAGGAGTACGGACATGAGCACCGCCACCACCACCGCCCCTGCCGCACGCACCGCCCCCGCCGCCGGGCACCGCGCGGAGACCGCCACCGAGATCACCGGCGCCCGCACCGAGGACGCCGCCGCCCTGATCACGGGCGCGCGGGAGCGGATCGACGCACTGGACGACCGGATCATCGGGCTGGTCCAGGAACGGATGGCCGTCTCGGCCGTCATCCAGCAGGCCCGCATCGCCTCGGGCGGCCGCCGGGTCAATCTGTCCCGCGAGATGGAGGTGCTCGCCCACTACAGCGACGCCCTCGGCAAGCCGGGCACGTCCCTCGCGATGACGCTGCTGGAGCTGTGCCGCGGCCGGGTGTGAGTGCCCGGCGGCAGTGCGTGCGCCCGCCCGCCGGGTCCGCGGCAGCGCGTGCGTTCCCGCACTCACTCGTACGGCGCGTGACCCGGCCGGACGCGGCTTCGTTGGTCCCGGTGCCACGCGTGGCCCGGCTGGGGCGTGTGGCGCACGGGCTTCGGCCGGTGCGCCGTGGGACCTCGCCCCAGCGTGTGTGACCGGAAGGCAGGGGACAGCCATCACCGGTCGCCCAGACGGTCGGCTCCGGGGACGCCCGGAGCCGGTCGGCAGGACCCGCCCTCCTGCGGCGCGCGGCGCGCCGCCTGTCACTTCCGCCACCGCGCACAGAGGGCCGCCTGTCGCCCCCGCCCCGCCCCCGCGCGCAGAGGGCCGGCCAGCGCCTCGGGTGTGACGCGGCTCACGTAAATGTTTTGTATGTACGCGTACAACCTTTGGGCACGGCCACAGGTCTCTCCTGCGTACCCATAGGACTCTTCGGTGCGCTCCCGCACCGCAGGCCCCTCACATCTCGCACCACGTCCCCCTGTAGGTGCGCCAGACTTTCTGAGGCTCCATGAAACTTCGCCGTTCACTGGCCCTCGCGGCCGCCACGGCCGTCATCGCCCCGGTCTCGCTGTTCTCGGCCTCGGCCGCGTACGCCACGACCACCCCGACCCCCTCCGCGTCCGTCAGCGTGACGCCGAGCGGTACGCCTTCGGCCTCGGCCACGCCCAGCAAGACGCCGTCGGCCACGCCGACGAAGGGCCCCGACGCAACGCCGAGCAAGACGCCGTCGGCCACGGCCACGCCCAGCGGGACGCCGTCTACCACGCCGAGCAAGACGCCTTCCGGCAAGCCGACCCCGTCCGCCCCGGACGAGGAGATACCGGGTGAGTGCCAGGACGTCTCCATCGACCTGACGATCAGCGGTCTGCCCGGCAAGATCGCCGCGGGCAGTGGCTGGCACCCGTTCAACCTGAACGTCCACAACAAGTCGGACCGCAACCTCGACGGGGTGACCGTCTTCGCGGGCGCCGCCGCCGACAAGGACGGCTCGAACCTCTTCACCACGAAGCAGGTCCAGCTGGAGGCGTACGACGAGACCAGCAAGAGCTGGCAGCCCGTCAGCCTGGACGACCTGGCCGCCGGTTACGTGGGCGAGACCGACACGCTGGAGCCCGACTTCGAGGTCAACATCAAGCTGCGCCTCAACGTCGCGGCGGGCGCCCCCGTGGGTGCCGGCTTCACCCTCGGCGGCGGCGTGTACGTCGACCTGGACAAGGGCTGCATCGGCGCGGGCGAGACCGCGTACAAGTTCCAGATCGTCAAGGCCGGTACGGACACCTCCGGCACCAAGCCGCAGGAAGGCGGCAAGGTGCCGCTGCCCGGCGCCAAGCCCGCCCCGGGCAAGGTCCCGTCGGTCACCGGCAACCTGGCGGAGACCGGTGCGTCCTCGCAGGTCCCGGTCTTCGGCATCGCCGGTGGCGCGGCCGTCGTGCTGGGCGCGGGTGCGCTGTTCCTGGTGCGCCGCCGCAAGTCCGACGCGTAACCACGCGCGGACGGCGCAGTCCCGCGAGGACGGCGTAGCCACGCGAGAACGGCGTAGCCGCGCGGCGACCGCGTGACCGCTCCGGAACAAGGGAGGGGGGCTGCATTCGGAGGGGAATGCAGCCCCCCTTTCGCGTGCCCGCCCTTCCGGTCAGGTTTCGCGTGCCCGCCCGCCCCGTCCGGTGTCGCGTGCCCGCCCTCCCGGTCAGGGCTTCTTCGGCGGCACCTCGGGGATCGCGAGCAGCGGCAGCCGCAGCGCGCCGAACGCCTCCGCCGGTACGGCCGGGTTCTTCGGCTCGACCGCGGCGAGGCGCACATAGCCGGACCCCTGCTCGGGGCGGGTGTCCGGCTCGCCCTTGTTGGGCCACAGGGACATCGCCCGCTCCGCCTGCGCGGTGATGGTCAGCGACGGGTTCACCCCGAGGTTCGCGGAGACCGCGGAGCCGTCGACGACCGAGATCCCCGGGTGTCCGTACAGCCGGTGGTAGGGGTCGATGACACCCTCCTCCGCGCTCGCGCCGATCGGGCAGCCGCCCAGGAAGTGCGCCGTGAGCGGGGTGCCCATCAGCTCGCCGACGTTGCTGCCGGCGAAGCCGTTGATCTCCTTGGCGAGGAGGGTGGCCGCGCGGGAGGCCTCGGGTATCTGCTTGGGGTTGGGCGCGCCGTGTCCCTGGCGGGCGGTGAGCAGGCCCTTCCCGATGCCGTCCGGCTTGCGGTAGGTGGTCAGGGAGTTGTCCAGGGACTGCATGACGAGGCCGATGATGGTCTTCTCCGACCAGCGGTGGTTGGAGAGCGAACGGGCGGCCAGCACCGGGTGGCGGACCATGTTCGCCGCCCAGCCGAGCACGCGCGGGAACTTCTCCGCGTACGGCACCTGAAGGATCGACATCGCGCCCATCGCGTTGGAACCCCGGCCGTAGCGCACCGGCTCGATGTGGGTGTTGACGTCCGGGTGGATGGAGGATGTGATGGCCACTCCGCGAGTGAAATCGACCTTCCTTGAGCCGCGCGACGCGCCGAGCTGGGGGCCGTGGGCCTTGCGGTAGCGGCGGTCGGTGGTCTGGGAGCCCACCAGCGCCTCGGAGTTGGTACGGGTCAGCTCGCCCAGCCTGGCGGAGATGCGCGGCAGGTGGCCGCCGTCCTTCATGGCGTGCAGCAGGGTCTGGGTGCCGTACGTGCCGGCCGCGACCACCACGCGTGCGGAGCGCAGGATCCTCGCGGTGCCCTTGCGGCGGTTGTCGGTGGGGGCGGTCGCGACGCGGTAACCGCCCTCGGGGTGCTCCGCGATGCCGAGGACGGACGTCATCGGGTGGATGACCGCGCCGGCCTGCTCGGCGAGGTGCAGGTAGTTCTCGTTGAGGGTGTTCTTTGCCCCGTGCCGGCAGCCCGTCATGCACTCGCCACACTCGGTGCAGGCCTTGCGGGCCGGGCCCTTCCCGCCGAAGTACGGGTCGGGCACCTCCCGTCCCGGCCCCGTCGTCGAGGAACCGTCGGCGTCCCGCCCGTCGCCGTAGAACACTCCCACCGGGGCCAGGTGGAAGGTGTCGCCCACCCCCATCGCCTCGGCGGTCGCCTTCAGGTGGACGTCGGAGGGGGTCATGGTCGGATTGAGGCGCACCCCCAGCATCCGCTTGGCCTGGTCGTAGTAGGGGGCGAGTTCGGCCTGCCAGTCGGTGATGCCCGCCCACTGCTGGTCCTCGAAGAAGGGAGCGGGCGGCACGTAGAGGGTGTTGGCGTAGTTCAGCGAACCGCCGCCGACGCCCGCGCCCGCCAGGACCATGACGTTGCCCAGCAGGTGCACCCGCTGGATGCCGAACAGGCCCAGCGCGGGAGCCCACAGGTAGTTCTTCAGGTCCCAGGAGTTCCGGGGCAGGGTCTCGCGGGTGAAGCGGCGGCCTGCCTCCAGGACGCCGACCCGGTACCCCTTCTCGGTGAGCCGGAGCGCGGAGACGGCACCGCCGAAGCCCGAGCCCACGACGATGACGTCGTAGTCGAACTCCTGCTCCGTGTCCTGGTTTTGGGCAGAGCTCTCCTGCGGCACTGGCACTCCTCGTTCGGTGAAAAGCGAAGGGGGTCGGGCGGCCTCGTTCGGTGAAGGTGGAGCAGTCGGACGGCCTCGTTCGGTATAAGCGAAGGCGGACGGCCTCGTTCGGTGTAAGCGGAGGCGGGTGGGCGGTCGCCGTCAGCGCAGGCGCAGGGCCTTCATGACCTTGAGGCTGGTGGTCATGAACGCGGCGTACTTCTCGTCGTCCATGCCGAAGGCCGGCGCGAGCGGTATCAGCCGCTGGTGGGCGACGGTCTGCGCCTCGGTGTACTTGAGGATGCCCTCGGAGCCGTGCCGGCGGCTGAGCCCGGACTCCTTCATGCCGCCCATCGGGGCGCGGACGCTGGCGTAGGCGGGGCCGTAGCCCTCGTTGATGTTGACGGTGCCGGTGCGCAGCCGGGAGGCGACGGCGTGGCCGCGCTTGCCGTTCTTGGTCCAGACGCTCGAATTCAGGCCGTACGACGTGCCGTTGGCCTCGGCGATGACCTCGTCCTCGTCGCGGAACCGGTAGATCGAGACGACGGGGCCGAAGGTCTCTTCACCGCAGACCGCCATCGGGGCCTCGACACCCTCCAGGATGGTCGGCTCGTAGAAGTACGGGCCGACGTCGGGGCGGGCAGTGCCGCCGGCGAGGACGGTGGCGCCCTTGTTGACGGCCTCGTCCACGTGCCGGGTGACGGTCTCCAGCTGGCGCGGACCGACCAGCGAACCCAGGTCGGCGCCGTACGCCAGGGCGGTGCCCAGGCGCATCGCCTTCGTACGGGCGACGAAGCGCTGCACGAAGTCGTCGGCGATCGACTCGTGGACGTACAGCCGCTCGATGGAGATGCAGAGCTGGCCCGCCGAGGCGAAGCAGGCGCGGACGGCGCCGGCGGCGGCCTTCTCGACGTCGGCGTCCTCCAGCACCAGCATGGCGTTCTTGCCGCCGAGTTCGAGGGAGACGCCGACCAGGCGGGCGCCCGCGCTCTGCGCGATCTCCCGGCCGGTGCGGGTGGAGCCGGTGAAGGAGACGTAGTCGGCGTGCCGGACGACCTCGGGGCCGACGACCGGTCCCTCGCCCAGCACGACCTGGAAGACCTCGGGCGGCAGCCCCGCCTCGACGAGCAGGTCGCGGCCCCACAGGGCGGACAGCGCGGTCTCGGTGTCGGGCTTCATCACCAGGGCGTTGCCCGCGACCAGGGCGGGCAGGCAGTCCCCGACGGACAGCTCGAAGGGGTAGTTCCACGGCGAGATCTGACCGACCACACCGCGCGGCTGACGCTGTTCGGTGACCTTGGTCAGGGTCGGTACGGCGCCGGTGTGCCGCTTGGCCTTCAGATACGCGGGCGCCTGCCGGCCGTAGTGGCGGGCGGCCATCGCGACGGCCTGTATCTCCTCGTGCGCGTGCAGCCGGGCCTTGCCGGTCTCCAGCTGGATCAGGTCGAGGATCTCGGCCTGCCGCTGGAGCACCAGGTCGTGGAAGCGCAGCAGGACCGCGGCGCGCTGCCTGACCGGGACGGCCGCCCACACGCTCTGGGCGGCGCGGGCCCGCTCGAAGGCGACGGCGACGTCCTCGGGCGTGGACTCGGGCAGGTCGGTGAGCTTCTCGCCGGTGAGCGGTCCGTGGCTGGCGGTCCGTCCGGATCCGACCACTCCACGGGTCAGCTGGGCCACCACCTCGGGGGTGATCACGTCCGCCGCGGTACGCGCGCCTGCGGGCGGAGTGGCCACGGGGTTGGTGCCGAGGGGTGCCGTGAGAGCCTGCGAGTCCGTCATACGGGCGAGCGTATGGCGCGGCGGGCCGATTTGGTACCCGTCGGTAATGGCTTTTCACCGGGCTCTCACGACCACGCCAGCGATCACTGGCACATAAGGCCTGATCAGGGGCGCTCTCCCGGATTCGACAGGAGATCCAGAATCTTCGGCCCGTTTCCGGGCACGGCCGACACCGCTTCCCGGCACGACCCGGGTGCTGCTTGCACGGCCGGGCGCCGATTCCCGGCACGGCCGGGTGCTGCTTCCCTGCACGGCCGGGCGCCGGTCGTTACCCCGCGTGCCGCCAGCCCTTGAGCAGCGTGTCGAACCGTTCGAGCGTCTGGGCCCGGTCGGCCAGCGGACCCGTCACGTAGATCGCGTACTCGGGCCCCGAGCTACTGGCGAAGTGCATGTGGTCCACGGCGAACCGGGGCCCCGGGTTGGTGTCGCGTTCGGTGAAGGTGAAGTCCAGCCGGGCACTCGGACGATCGCGGTACGTGCCCTCCTCCAGCCGGAGTTGCCGGTACTCCGGCAGCCGCCCGGAGATGTACTGTCCCAGATCGGCCAGGTGCCGGTACGGACTGTTGTAGTCGGGGTCCGGGTCGACGTTGATACGGATGAGGTGGCGGCCGTTGTCGGGCGAGAAGTCGTACTGGCCCGGCTTGCTCGCGTCGCGCTGCCACCCCTCCGGGACGGGAACGCTGAACCCGTCCTCCTGCCTCAAGCGCCAGCCGGCCGGGAGTTCGGTGCCCGGGCTGTTCGCTCCGGCCCCGCTGCGGTCCGGGTCGGTGCTCGGCGTCGGGTCCGGACCGGCGCCCGGGGCCGGGGCCGTGTCGTTGTCCGTGGTCGGGTCCGGATGGGTGTCCGGGGTCCGGTCCGGGCTGCGGTTCTGGTTCCGGCTCTGTTTGTCCCCTTCGCCCTGGGGAGTCCTGCCTCCGCTCCGGTCCGCGGAATCGCGGACCGCTGTGCCCTTGGTTCCGTCCTCGTCACCCAGGAACTGGATCGCGCCGAAGACGGCTCCGCCCCCGACGACCGCCGCCGCGACGATTCCCAGCACGGCCTTGGCACGCCGTGTGACCGGCGGTGGGCGGTGGCCCTGGCCCTGCGTCGCTCCCTGTACCGGTGTCCACGCGGGCCCAACGGGGTAACCGGACGGGTGGCCGGCGGGGTGACCGGCGGCCGTGCCGAGCGGGTAGCCCGGCGGATGGCCGACGGGTTGACCGGTCTGCGGGCCGGGCGGATGGCCCGCGGTCTGCGCCTGCGGATGCCCCGAGGGCCCCTGGCCCGGTAGCGGGCCCGAAGCCGTCGGCCGCAGGTGGGCGGGGGCCTGCAGCTCCTCCTCGGTGACCCGCCGCGTCGGCGGATGCGGTGGCACCTGCTGGGGTTGCCGCCCCTCCATCGCTTCGAGCAGCATCCGCTGGGCCTCCTCGGCACCCGGCCGGCCCGCCACCTCCTTGCGGAGCAGCGCGACGATCACCGGGGCGAGTGCCCCCGCGCGGTACGTCGGCGCGGGCTCCTCCGCCACCACGGCCTGGAGCGTACCGAGGGGCGACGTACGGTGGAACGGCGAACGTTCCTCGACGGCGGTGTACAGCGTGGCGCCGAGAGACCACAGGTCGGAGGCGGGGCCCGGGTCCTCGCCACGTATCCGCTCGGGCGCCAGATAGTCGACGGAGCCGATCAGTTCACCGGTACGGGTGAGGTTGGAGTCGCCTTCGATGGCAGCGATGCCGAAGTCCGTGAGCAGCACCCGGCCGTCCCTGGCCAGCATCACATTGCCGGGCTTGACGTCCCGGTGCAGTACGCCGACGGTGTGCGCGGCGCGCAGTGCGCCCAGGACGTGCAGCCCGATCCTGGCCGCCTCACGGGCGTCGAAGCCGCCGGTCTCCTGGAGCGCGTCCGCCATCGAGGGCCCGTCGACGTACTCCATGACGATCCACGGCCGGTCGTCGTGCTCCAGTACGTCGTGCACGGTGACGACACCGGGGTGGTTGATCCGGGCGGCAGCCCGCGCCTCGTTCTGGGTCCGTGCGTGCAGTTGAGCGCGCTCGGCCTCGGACGCGTACAGACCGGCCCGCAACTCCTTGACGGCGACGGTGCGGTGCAGTACTTCGTCCCTGGCACGCCACACCCGCCCCATGCCGCCGCTGCCGAGCACATCGCCCAGCCGGTACCGCCCGGCCAGCAGGTGCCCCTCAGCGGGGCCACTGCCCGCCTCGCCTGTCGTACTGTTGCCCGCGTTCTCCACAGTCCAGCCCACCGCCCCGTGTCCTAGGGAACCCAGGTTACGGACCGGGGCTGCCGAGAGAGCACACAGTGCGATCACGAGACCGCACTGTGACCGGGCCGCCACGGCCCCCCTGCCCGCCGGGCCACCGCAGCGCCCGGCCCTGGGCCGTCGGAGCGCCCGGTCCTTGGCCGTCGGAGCGCCCGGTCCTTGGACCGCCGGGCCGCCGCGCTCCGGGGCGCCGGGCGGCAATGTCCCTCCTCTCGCGCGAAGTTCGGGCCGGTCCCGAGACTGCGACTGCGCCTCCTGACGAGGTTCGGCCCGATCGAGAGACTCCGCCCCCGCGCGGGGTTCGGCCGCCGCGAGGCTCCGTGCCCGCGCGAGATCCGGCCCGGTCGCGAGATCCGTGCCCGCGCGGGGTCCGGCCCGGTCGCGAGGCTCCGTCCCCGCGCGAGATCCGTCCCGGTCGCGAGATCCGGCCGGGACTCACTTCGCGGCGCGGTAGTGCTGCACCGCGGCCTCGTACACCCGCGACACCTCGTCCCGCTGCGTCTTCGGGCCGATGACCTGGACGATGTGGTACTTCCCGTCGATGATCATCGCCCGGTTGCGGACGAAGACATCGCGGCCGCTGCCGTCCGGCCAGGCGAACTGTCCTTCCGCCATGGCCTGTTGTCCGACGCTGATGCGCCGCAGATCGCTCGACGAGGCCCAGGTGGAGTCGCGCACCTGCGCCAGCTCGGGCTCCTCCGTGAGCTGGTAGACCATCGGGTCGCCGCCCTTGTCCTTGACGGTGTCCCGGCCGGGAACCACCACCAGTTCGAGGTCGCCCCCCTGGAAGCGGACCTGCCCGCGGTCGTTCATCGGCGAGCGCCGCCAGTTCTTGTCGACGGCGATCTGGAACCCGTCCTTGGCCTCGACGATGCGGTACCCCGGCGGCAGGTCCGACGCCGGGTTCTGCTGCGCGGGCGGTGGTGCGGAAGCCGACGGGGCGTCATCGGCCTCGCCGTCGCCCTGGCCCCCGTCGCCCTTGGCGTCGTCGCTGGGCTCGGGCGCAGGCTGCTGTGCGCCGTCCGGCTGCTGCCCGGACGGGGCTTGCTGGCCGCTGCCCGTGTTCTGCCCGCCCGGTGACTCGCCCTCGCCCTTCGGCAGGAACACCACGGCGTAGACGACGGCCGCGGCCAGTCCCGCCATGATGAGCACGATCAGCCACTTGCCCAGCGAGCGCGGCTGCCGCGCCGCGATCCTGGGCTCGCGCTGGACCCGTGGGGCACGCGGCGGCCTGGCCCCCTTCGCGGGCTGCTCGCCGCCCTTGCCCTGTTTGTGCCGGTGCCGCCCGTGCTGCGAGCCGCCCTTGCGCTTGCGGACCAGCTCGCCCCTGCGCCGTACGATCGGCAGCCGCGCGGCGTCGGGCGGTGACGGCAGCGGTACGACCTTGGTGCCCGCGTCCGGCTCGGGCGCGGAGCGCACCAGGGAACGCAGCCAGCCGCGCAGCTCCTCGAAGTCGGGCCGCTCGGTGGGGTCCTGGCGCAGCAGCGACTCCACGACGGGCCGCAGCGGACCGCACTCCTCCGCGAAGGCGGGCGGCTCGGCGCACACCATCTGCACCAGCTCGGCGGCGTTGTCCTCCGGATAGGGCGCGTGCCCCTGTACGACGCGGAACAGCAGCGCGCCCAGTGCCCACAGGTCGGTGGCGGGCCCGATCGGCGGCGCCAGCTGCCAGTTCTCGTACACAGGGCCGGCCTGCTCGGGTGCCCACCGCTCGGTGACCGCGCCGATGACGGAGATACGGGTCTGCCGGGCGCGCTCGGCGGCCAGCGGGGTGCTGGGGCCGCGGTACGGGAGCCCGGCGATGACGTCGTCCCAGCGGCCGCTGCCGCCGGACGCCCTGGGGGCGGGGGGCGCGGCCGGAGCGCCGGGCACGGCGAGCTGCCGTCCGGCCGATCGGCCCTCCGCCTGCTGCCCTGCCGCCCGGCCTTCCACCTGCTGCCCTGCCGCCCGGCCTTCCGGCTGCCGGCCGGCGCCGTGCCCGGGCCCCTGCGCCTGCCCGTGGCCCTGGCTCTGCGCGCGCCCTTGTGCCTGGTTCTGCCCCTGGGCCTGCCCGTGGGCCTGGCCCGGCTGGCTGTGCCGCAGTTCGTCCGCGCGCAGGGCCTCGCCACCGGCCCCGCCGCCCCTGGGCAGCACGCCGTGCCAGCTGGTGCCGGGCGTCTGCCCGCCGACCCGCTCGGTTCCTTCCCCGCGATCGCTGCGGGCGGGCCCCGTTCCTTCGCCGTACGGCGAGATCGCCCGGGTCGGCCTGCCGTACGGGGAGACCGCGCCCGGCCTGGTCGGCTCCGTACCGCCGCCGGAACCGCCGGTCCCGCTGTTCCCGCTGCCGGTCCCGGAGCCCGTCCCGTACGGGGAGACCGCGCCCGGCCGCCGCCCGGCGGGTCCGGCGGCCTCGCCGTAGGGCGACACCGGTCCGGTGCCCGCCGCCGCGGCGCCGTAGGGAGACCCCGCGCCGGGGCCGTCGGCCGTACCGGTGCCCGTCGCGCCGCCCGGTTCTGCTCCCGGGCCGCTGCCGGGGTCCTGCAGGTACGGGCCGCGTGCGGGTGCGGCGGCCTGGCGGCGCTGCTCCTCGGTGGCCTTGACCGCTGCCCTGGCGCCCGCGCGGTAGGCAGCGATCGCCCCGGCACGAGTCGCCCGCGCGTCCGCCGCGGGAGGTGTCGCCGGGCCGGGGGCACCTGCTGGACCCGCCTGGCCGGACGTACCCGCCGGTCCCGCGGGACCCAGGGGCCCCGTGTGCCGGCCCGGTGCCCCCGGAGGCAGTGCCTGTCGTGCGTCGGGCTGCTCGTCCTGCCGGCCCAGAAAGTCCGTCGGCAGCGCGGGCAGCCCCGTGCCCGGTCCGCTGCCCGTCCCCCCGAAGCCCCCATCGCCCCGGTCGACATGGCCGCGCGGCACCGGCACCACCGCGTCGCCCCAGCCCTCGCCGGGCGGCCCCGCCGCACCTTGCGGGCCGCCCGCGTCCGTTTCTCCGGCGAGCAAAGCACCCCCGCCGGCCGCCCCGGGGATCGGCGCGTAGCCGCAGAGCGCCTCCTCCGCTGCACCCGCCGCCAGGCCGGTCAGCACGATGCGGCCGTCGTCACAGACCAGCACGGTGCGGACGGTGATGTTCCGGTGGGTCCAGCCGTGCGCGTGCAGGACCCGTAGGGCCGTGAGCACGTCCGAGGCGACCTCGGCGGCCCGGTAGGGGCTGAGCGGCGCCTCGGCGAGGAGCGCCGCCAGCGGCCGTGCCGCCACCAGCTCGCTCACTATCCACAGGGAGCCGTCCTCCTCGAACACGTCGAAGACCTGGTCGAGCCGGGGGTGGTCGGGAATCTGCGCGGCGGCCTGGGCGGCCTCGATCGCGCGCCGCACGGCGGGATCTCCCGACCGGCGGGGCCCGCCACGGCCGGGGGCGGGCCGCCGGTGCACGGGCCCGCCGTCGTGGTCGAGGAACTCGGCGTCCACCACCTCGGGCAGCGGCACCTGCCGCACGAGGACTTCCTGACCGCTGTACCCGTCGAAGGCCCGGGTCTCCACCAGGTCGTACTCGTCCGAGGGCGGCAACGGCAGGCGGTAGCGGTCGGCGAGCACCCGACCCGCGTAGTCCTCCACGACGCCTCCCCAAAGCGCGCTCTTCCCCGCTGTCCCCGGCCATCGGAGCCTGCCCCGGGGGGCCTGCCGTCGATCCTCGGGGCTGTCCCTCGGAAGTACCCGAAACCATCAATTCCAGTCGTTTACCGGCGTATTGCGGCTGCGTACGGTCCGCGACGTCTCACGATACGTGGCAATACCCCGTTGCGAGGCAGTGTCACCGCATCCCGCTCAGCCGGTCGGCTTGAAGGTGGCGAACGCGGTCTCCCGGAGCTTGGTGCACTCCTCGCCCTGCCAGCCGTCGGCCGGGCAGCTCACCATGATCGAGTAGCCGCGGGAGCCGTCGACCTTGAACCCCCGGTTGAGGACGTGAACCCGCTGGCCCTGCTGGGTGCGCGTGAACTCCCAGTCGGCGACGGTGGGGTAGCCGTTGTACTCGACGGGCTTTATCCCGATGTGCTCGTAGCCGTCGCTGGTGGCGGCGACCACGGCGCGCGCGGCGTTCCACGCGGCTGCCGCGTCGGACTTCGGGCTGCCGTTGAAGTCGACCTGAACGCGCGGGAATCCGCCGTCCTTGCTGTATATCCCGCCGGAGTTCGCGCCCGCTATGGCCGTCCGCCTGAACCCGGCGGGCATCGTCATCGTGAAGTGGAAACGGGAGTCGGTGACCGTCTCGAATCCGGCGGGCACCGCGCCGTCGGCGGGCTTGCCGGTGGCCGGGTCGCCGGAGGGCTTGGTGCCGGTGCTGCCCGAACCGGCCGTGGCGTCGCCCTTGTCCGGGGCGGTGCCCGTGTCCGGGGTCTTGTCCGCCTTCTTTCCCTCGCCGCCCGCCGTGGCCCCGCTCGAACTCGTGGCAGCGCCGCCGTTCTTGCCCTCCTCCTTGCCCGCCGGGGGGTCGGTGTTCAGGGCGAGCGCGAGGACGGTGCCCAGTACGGCGAGGGCCGCCACCAGCGCGACCACGAGCAGTGCCCGCTTGCGCGTGGCGGCCGACATCCCGCCGAGGGTCCCGGGCGGCGTACCCCCGCCACCCGATCCGGCGGCCGGCGCCGAACCGGAACCGGAGCCGGAACCCGTACCGCCGGACTGCATTGCCGTGGTGGCCGCACCGGCGGCTGCCGCACCCGCCACCGCGGGAGCCGCGGCAGCCGTCGCCGCAGCCGCGGGCAGAGCCTTGGCCGGCTTCTCCCGCTTCTCCTTCTTCAGCGGCACCGACGGCTTCAGCGGTGCCGAGGGCTTCAGCGGTGCCGAAGGCTCCTCCGGCACCGGCGGAAGCGGAACCACCTTCGTGGCGTCCGAGCGGGCCAGCTCGTCGCCGGCCGCGTCCGCGTCGTCGAGCTGGTTGAGCACGTCGTTGAGCAGCGCCCGGGCGCCCGCGTCGTCGAGCCGCTGGGCGGGGTCCTTGGCGAGCAGCCCGTAGATGACCTCCTCCAGCGGTCCCGCGTGCTTCGGCGGGTCCACCGGCTCGGTCATCACCGCGGTGAGCGTCGCGATGGCGGAGCCCTTGTCGTACGGCGGGACTCCCTCCACCGACGCGTAGATCAGTCCGCCGAGCGACCACAGGTCGGCCGCGGGGCCCGGCTTGTGGCCGCGGGCGCGCTCCGGGGAGATGTACGAGGGCGCGCCGACGAGCATGCCGGTCGAGGTGATCGAGGGGTCGCCCTCCACCTGGGCGATGCCGAAGTCGGTCAGGACGACCCGGCCGTCCTCGGCGATCAGCACGTTGGAGGGCTTGACGTCGCGGTGCAGGATGCCCTGCCGGTGGGCCGCCCTGAGCACGTCGAGGACGGCGAGGCCGACCTCGGCCGCACGGCGCGGTGTCAGCAGCCCGTCCTCGCGCACGGCTTCGGCGAGGGACTTGCCCTCGATGAGCTCCATGACGATCCACGGCCGGTCGTCCTCGTCGACGACGTCGAAGACGGTGACGGCCCCGTGGTTGCGGATCCGGGCGATGGCCTTCGCCTCGCGCAGGGTCCGGGTGATCAGGCGGCGCTTCTCGTCCTCGTCGATGGCGGTCGGGAAACGGAGTTCCTTGACCGCCACGGTCCGGCCCAGTGTCTCGTCGATCGCCCGCCAGACCGTGCCCATACCGCCCCGGCCGAGTACGTCGCCGAGCCGGTAACGCCCGGCCAGCAGACGCCCCTCGACCTCCGCGGAGGTGTCCGAAGCGGCGTCCTTGGCGGCTTCGGCGGCCGCTGCCTCCGCGCCCGCCTCATCGTCGGACACGGCGTCCTGCGTGCTGTTCGGCGACTGCTTCCGCTCGTCCGACATGCGTCCCCTCTGCGATCCCTGATCTTCGCCACGCGCCCCGGCCGTGCGCGCATGTCCGTCCATGGCAGCCCATGTCCGTACATGACGTCGGTCGTTTCGGCAGCTTCCCCGGCGATGCGGCAACCCGCCCTGGCAGAGCCCCCATTGTCCCCCACGCGCGGACCACCACCACCCCCGGGGCAGGGCGCGCGATCGGGCCGCGCCCCACCCGCCTCCGTATCCTCTCCCTACAACGGCACGATGTCCGGCGCCCCCAGCCGTGCGGCGTCGGCCGTCAGATCGTCCGGCTGGCGCTGCGACTCGCGCTCCGCCTCCACCCGCTTCTGGTAGTGCTCCACCTCCCGCTCCACCTGTCCCTTGTCCCAGCCAAGCACCGGCGCCATCAACTCGGCGCACTCCAGCGCACTGCGTGTGCCCCGGTCGAACGTCTCGATGGAGATCCGGGTGCGCCGGGTGAGTACGTCGTCCAGGTGGCGCGCCCCCTCGTGCGAGGCGGCGTAGACGACCTCCGCGCGCAGATAGTCCTCGGCGCCGGTGAGCGGATCGCCGAGGCCGGGGTCCTCCGCGATCAGTTCGAGGAGTTCCTCCGCGAGCGATCCGTACCGGTTCAACAGATGCTCCACGCGCACCACGTGAAGCCCCGTCCGGGCCGCGATCCTGGCCCGCGCGTTCCACAGGGCCTTGTAGCCTTCGGCGCCGACCAGCGGGACGTCCTCGGTGACGCACTCCGCGACCCGCACGTCCAGCGCGTGCACCGCCTCGTCGACGGCGTCCTTGGCCATCACCCGGTACGTCGTGTACTTGCCGCCCGCGACGACGACCAGCCCGGGTACGGGGTGGGCGACCGTGTGCTCCCGCGACAGTTTGCTGGTGGCGTCCGACTCCCCGGCCAGCAGCGGCCGCAGTCCCGCGTACACCCCTTGCACGTCGTCCCTGGTGAGCGGAACGGCGAGCACCGAATTCACGTGCTCCAGCAGATAGTCGATATCCGCGCTGGAGGCCGCCGGGTGCGCCTTGTCGAGATCCCAGTCCGTGTCCGTCGTTCCGACGATCCAGTGCCTTCCCCACGGAATGACGAAAAGCACCGATTTCTCGGTACGCAAAATCAATCCGGTGGAGGAGTGAATGCGGTCCTTGGGCACCACGAGGTGAATTCCCTTGGACGCGCGGACGTGGAACTGCCCGCGCTCCCCGATCAGCGCCTGGGTGTCGTCTGTCCACACCCCCGTCGCGTTGACGACCTGCTTCGCCCGGATCTCGTACTCGCCGCGCGCCTCGACGTCCTCCACTCGTACGCCGACGACGCGCTCACCCTCGCGCAGGAAGCCGATCACCCGCGCCCGGTTGGCGACCTGCGCGCCGTAGGCGGCGGCGGTGCGCACCAGAGTGGCCACGAACCGGGCGTCGTCCATCTGGGCGTCGTAGTACTGGAGTGCCCCGGTCAGCGCGTCCTTCTTCAACGCGGGAGCCACCCGCAGCGCGTGACGCCGCGACAGGTGACGGTGCATGGGCAGTCCGCGGCCGTGCCCCGAGGAGACCGACATCGCGTCGTACAGGGCCACGCCCGATCCCGCGTACCACCGCTCCCAGCCCTTGTGCTGGAGGGGGTAGAGGAAGGGCACCGGCTTCACCAGGTGCGGTGCCAGCCGCTCCAGGAGCAGACCGCGTTCCTTCAGTGCCTCGCGGACGAGGGCGAAGTCGAGCATCTCCAGATAGCGCAGGCCGCCGTGGATCAGCTTGCTGGAGCGGCTGGAGGTGCCCGAGGCCCAGTCGCGGGCCTCGACGAGCCCGGTGGACAGACCCCGGGTCGCGGCGTCCAGCGCCGTCCCGGCGCCGACCACGCCCGCGCCCACCACCAGCACGTCCAGTTCCCGCTCGGCCATCGCGGCGAGCGCCTGGGCGCGCTCGGCCGGTCCCAGTGTCGCTGTCCTCACTGCTGCCTCCCGTTGGTGCGGTGGGTGCGGTCGGGGTCGCGGTCGTCCCGTGGGACGGAGCCTGCCCCGGGCCACTCCCCCGATTCTCAACCCAGGTCCCTTCTTCAGCCACCGCCTGTGGACAACCAGGGGAAGGGGCGGCTCCGCACGACGCCGGGACACGCTCCCAGAGCCACCCCGAACCCGTGCCGCAAATCCCTCATAACGGTCATATATACGCCTAGTCTGATATTTCCTCGGCTCGAACTGTCCACAGGGCTTGCGCTCCGCCCCACCTGCCCTTAGGGCGGGCACAGCGCACGCCGGCGGACCCTAGGGAAGGACGGCTCACGCCATGCCCGCAGATCTCGCCGTCATCGGACTCGGCCACCTCGGCCTCCCGCTCGCCCAGGCCGCCGTCGCCGCCGGCGTCGCCACCATCGGTTACGACACCGATCCGCGCCCGGTCGCCGAGCTGGCGGCCGGCCGGCCACCGGTGGAGGGCTCGCTCTCCGCGGCCGAGATCCGGCGGATGCTGGCGGGCGGGTTCCGTCCGACGACCGACCCGGCCGAGCTGGGCCGCGTCCGTACCGCCGTCATCTGCGCGCCCACCCGGCTCGGCCAGGACCGCACCCTCGACCTGTCCGCCGTCGAGGCGGCCGCCCGTACCCTCGCCGCCAGGCTGCGCCCGCACACCACCGTGCTGCTGGAGTCCGCCGTCCACCCGGGCGCCACCGAGGACATCCTGCGCCCCCTCCTGGAGACGGGCTCCGGGCTGCGCGCGGGCCGCGACTTCCACCTCGCCTACTCCCCCTCCCGGCTCGACCCCGGCAACCGCGGTCACGGCTACGCCCACACCCCCAAGGTCATCGGCGGCCTCACGCCCGCCTGCACCGAGTCCGCCGCCGCCTTCTACGGCCGCCTCACCGACAAGGTGGTACGCGCGCGTGGCCCCCGCGAGGCGGAGACCGTCGGCGTCCTGGAGACCAACTACCGGCACGTCAACATCGCCCTCGCCAACGAGATGGCCGTCCTCTGCCACGACCTGGGCGTCGACCTCTGGGACGTGATCCGCTGCGCCGAGACCAAGCCGTACGGCTTCCAGGCCTTCCGCCCGGGCCCCGGCGTCGGCGGCCACAGCGTCCCCCTCGACCCCAATTACCTCTCGTACAGCAACCGCACCCCCGGCCACCCGCTGCGCATGGTCGGCCTGGCGCAGGAGATCAACGGGCGGATGCCGAGCTACGTCCTGCAACGCTGCGCCACCCTCCTCAACGAGCACGGCAAGTCCGCCCGCGGTGCCCGCGTGCTGCTCCTCGGCGTCACCTACAAGCCCGACCTCGCCGACCAGGAGAACTCCCCCGCCCCCGAAATCGCCTCCCGGCTGCGCGACATGGGCGCCCACCTCACCTACCACGATCCGCACGTCCCGCACTGGCGGGTGCGCGACGTCCCGGTCCCCCGCGCGGACTCGCTCTACGAGGCGGCCGCGGCGGCCGATCTGACGATCCTGCTCCAGCACCACCGCACCTACGACCTCCAGGGCCTCGCGGTGAAGGCCCAACTCCTGCTCGACACCCGCGGCGCGAGCCCGGCCGGAGCGACGTACCGGCTGTAGGACCGCTCCGGCACGATCCGCCGAACCGGGTCCCCCATGCCTCCCGCACCCCTGGCCGACCTGCACACGTCGCGCAGGAGGCCGCCCCGCAATCCCCACCCCCGCCTGTCGGAGCCGGCTGCTACCGTCAAGCCCGCACCATCGAACTTATGCGCGCTTTACATCACTCCCAGGGGGGAACCACCCATGTCCTATCCGGCTCAGCCACCCCAGCAGCCCGGCGGCAACCCGTACGCCCAGAACCCGCCGCCGCAGGGCCACCCGCAGGGGCCCCACCAGTTCCCCGGCGGCCAGTTCCCCCCGCAGCAGGGCCAGTTCGGCGGCGGTTTCCCGCCGCCCGAGCCCGCTCCGGCGCGCGGCAACGTCGGGGGCGGCCTGCTGACCGGCTTCGTGGTCGCCCTGGTCACCGCGGGCATCTACGGCGCCGTCATCGGCATGCTGGAGGCCGAGGTGGGTTACGCCGCCGTCGGCGTCGGCTTCCTCACCGGTCTGGCCGCGGGCAAGCTCGGCGGCCGCAGCCCGGTCGTCATGGTCTTCGCCTCGGTCTTCTCGCTGATCGGCGTGTACCTCGGCCAGCTGCTCGGCATGGCGATCCTGGCCGACAAGGCCATGGGCGTCGGTGTCATGTCGATGCTCACCGAGCACTTCGGCCTGCTCAACGAGGCCTGGAAGCAAGAGCTGGACTTCATGACGTTCCTCTTCTTCGTCCTCGCCGTGGTCGGCGCGGTCGCGGGCACCAAGAAGGCCTCGTAAACGACCAGCTCCCGGAGCGCCGCACCCGGAGCGCCCGGCACAGAAGGAGGGGCCCCGCACCGATAACCCGGTGCGGGGCCCCTCCTCCGTTGCGGCCGTACGCGTACGGAACGGGCGGTCAGCGGCGGTGCTGCGAGTCCGCCACCGTCACCTCGACGCGCTGGAACTCCTTGAGCTCGCTGTAGCCCGTCGTCGCCATCGAGCGGCGCAGGGCGCCGAAGAGGTTCATCGAACCGTCCGGGATGTGCGCCGGACCCGTCAGGATCTCCTCCGTGGTGCCGACGACACCCAGGTTCATCCGCTTGCCGCGCGGCACGTCCTCGTGGACGGCCTCCATGCCCCAGTGGTGGCCCTGGCCGGGTGCGTCCGTGGCACGGGCCAGCGGGGAGCCCATCATGACGGCGTCCGCACCGCAGGCGACGGCCTTGGGCAGGTCGCCGGACCAGCCCACGCCACCGTCGGCGATGACGTGCACGTACCGGCCGCCGGACTCGTCCATGTAGTCGCGGCGGGCCGCTGCCACGTCCGCGACGGCGGTCGCCATCGGGACCTGGATGCCCAGCACGTTGCGGGTGGTGTGCGCGGCGCCGCCGCCGAAGCCCACCAGCACACCGGCCGCGCCGGTGCGCATCAGGTGCAGGGCCGCGGTGTAGGTGGCGCAGCCGCCGACGATGACCGGGACGTCCAGCTCGTAGATGAACTGCTTGAGGTTGAGCGGCTCGGCCGCGCCGGAGACGTGCTCGGCGGAGACGGTGGTGCCGCGGATGACGAAGATGTCCACGCCGGCGTCGACGACGGCCTTGGAGAACTCCGCGGTCCGCTGCGGGGAGAGCGCGGCGGCGGTGACCACACCCGAGTCACGCACCTCCTTGATGCGCTGCCCGATCAGCTCGGCCTTGATCGGCTCGGCGTAGATCTCCTGGAGGCGGCGGGTGGCCGCGCCCTCGTCGTTCAGCTCGCGGATCTCCTCCAGCAGCGGCTCGGGGTCCTCGTACCGCGTCCACAGGCCTTCGAGGTTCAGTACGCCGAGCCCGCCGAGCTGCCCGATGCGGATGGCGGTCTCCGGGGAGACGACCGAGTCCATGGGGGCGGCCAGGAACGGCAGCTCGAAGCGGTAGGCGTCGATCTGCCAGGCGATCGAGACCTCCTTCGGGTCCCGCGTACGCCGGCTCGGCACGATGGCGATGTCGTCGAACGCGTACGCCCTGCGGCCGCGCTTGCCGCGCCCGATCTCGATCTCAGTCACGTTGTGTGGCCTTTCCCTCTTGGTCTGCCGTTCCAGTATCCCCGACACGCAGCGAAGGGGCGGTCCCGGTGATCCGGGACCGCCCCACGCCGCGCGCGGACTGCTTACGGCTACTTGCGGCTGTAGTTCGGCGCCTCGACCGTCATCTGGATGTCGTGCGGGTGGCTCTCCTTGAGGCCCGCCGACGTGATCCGGACGAAGCGTCCGTTGTCCTGGAGCTCGGGAACCGTGCGGCCGCCGACGTAGAACATCGACTGGCGCAGACCGCCGACGAGCTGGTGCACGACCGCCGAGACCGGGCCCCGGTAGGGCACCTGGCCCTCGATGCCCTCGGGCACGAGCTTGTCGTCGGTACGCACGCCCTCCTGGAAGTACCGGTCCTTGGAGTACGACTTGTCCTGGCCGCGGGTCTGCATGGCACCCAGCGAACCCATGCCGCGGTACGACTTGAACTGCTTGCCGTTGATGAACAGCAGCTCGCCCGGTGACTCCTCGCAGCCCGCGAGCAGCGAGCCGAGCATCACGGTGTCCGCGCCGGCGACGAGCGCCTTGGCGATGTCACCGGAGTACTGCAGGCCGCCGTCACCGATGACCGGGACCCCGGCCGCCTTCGCGGCGAGCGAGGCCTCGTAGATCGCGGTGACCTGCGGAACGCCGATGCCGGCGACGACGCGCGTCGTACAGATCGAGCCCGGTCCGACACCGACCTTGATGCCGTCGACACCGGCGTCGATGAGCGCCTGGGCGCCGTCGCGGGTGGCGATGTTGCCGCCGATGACGTCGACGTGCGAGGAGTTCGACTTGATCTTGGCGACCATGTCGCCGACCAGCCGGGAGTGGCCGTGCGCGGTGTCGACCACGATGAAGTCGACGCCGGCCTCGATCAGCGCCTGGGCGCGCTCGAAGGCGTCACCGGCCACACCGACGGCCGCGCCGACGAGGAGGCGGCCCTCGGCGTCCTTGGCCGCGTTCGGGTACTTCTCGGCCTTGACGAAGTCCTTGACCGTGATGAGGCCCTTGAGGATGCCCGCGTCGTCGACCAGCGGCAGCTTCTCGATCTTGTGGCGGCGCAGCAGCTGCACCGCGTCCACGGCGGAGATCCCGACGTGCCCGGTGACCAGCGGCATCGGCGTCATGACCTCGCGCACCTGACGGCTGCGGTCGGTCTCGAAGGCCATGTCGCGGTTGGTGACGATGCCCAGCAGCTTGCCCGCCGCGTCGGTGACCGGCACGCCGCTGATGCGGAACTTGGCGCACAGCTGGTTGGCCTCGGCCAGCGTCGCGTCCGGGTGCACGGTGATCGGGTCGGTCACCATGCCGGACTCGGAGCGCTTGACCAGGTCGACCTGGTTGGCCTGGTCGGCGATGGAGAGGTTGCGGTGCAGGACGCCGACTCCGCCCTGGCGGGCCATCGCGATGGCCATCCGGGACTCGGTGACCTTGTCCATGGCCGCGGACAGCAGGGGGATGTTCACCCGTACGTTCCGCGAGATCAGGGAGGAGGTGTCGATCTGGTCGGGTGCCATGTCGGACGCGCCAGGAAGCAGCAGCACATCGTCGTAGGTCAGCCCGAGCGTCGCGAATTTCTCCGGCACTCCATCGACGTTCGCAGTCATGACACCTTCCAAATGGTCTTGCCCGGCGCGGATGTCCATGCTAACGGGAACCTGACGTGTCGGATTCCACGATCATGACAAGCGGCCGAGTTTGTACGTTTCTCCCGCGCGCGGGTACGCCGATGCGGTACGCGGTACGACAGGAGCGGGCCGGACGTGGGGGGCTACTGCCCCGCGAGGGCGCGCAGTCTGCTCAGCGCCCTGTGCTGTGCAACACGCACCGCCCCCGGCGACATTCCGAGCTTCTGCCCGGTCTCCTCGGCGGTCAGCCCGACCGCGACACGCAGCACCAGCAGCTCGCGCTGGTGCTCGGGGAGATTGGCCAGCAGCTTCTTGGCCCAGGCGGCGTCGCTGCTGAGCAGCGCCCGCTCCTCGGGGCCGAGCGAGTCGTCGGGCCGCTCCGGCATCTCGTCGGAGGGCACCGCGGTCGACCCGGGGTGGCGCATCGCGGCACGCTGGAGGTCGGCGACCTTGTGGGCGGCGATGGCGAAGACGAAGGCCTCGAAGGGCCGGCCGGTGTCCTTGTAGCGCGGCAGTGCCATCAGCACCGCGACGCAGACCTCCTGGGCCAGGTCCTCCACGAAGTGACGAGCGTCACCGGGCAGCCGGGACAGCCGTGACCTGCAATAGCGCAGGGCCAGCGGGTGTACGTGGGCGAGCAGGTCGTGCGTGGCCTGCTCGTCCCCCTCGACGGCGTGGTGCACCAGGGCACCGATGGCCCCCTGGGCCGCCACCGCCTCGTCGTCGCGCATCGGTCCATGGTGCCTTGACGTACCGGCATCCGCGCCGCCGCGCCCGTAGTTGTGCACTGAAGCGTTATGAGCAGGTACGCCAGGACTCATCTCCCGCGCCCTCCCCTTCCGCTCGACCGATCCGTTCCCGAGGAACCCCATCCCTCAAGGATGCGGCATCGGCCGCCGAACCGGGATCGGGCGTCCTGCGCCCCGTCCGCACGAGGCGGACGGGGGACCTTCTCACGCGTGGTGGTTCGACACCGGCCGCGGTCCTAGCGGACCAGACCCCACCGGAACCCGAGCGCCACCGCGTGCGCCCGGTCCGAGGCGCCGAGCTTCTTGAACAACCGCCTGGCGTGCGTCTTCACCGTGTCCTCGGAGAGGAAGAGCTCACGGCCGATCTCCGCGTTGGAGCGGCCGTGGCTCATGCCCTCCAGCACCTGGATCTCGCGCGCGGTGAGCGTGGGGGCCGCGCCCATCTCGGCGGACCGCAGCCGGCGCGGGGCGAGCCGCCAGGTCGGGTCGGCGAGGGCCTGCGTCACGGTCGCGCGCAGCTCGGCGCGGGACGCGTCCTTGTGCAGATAGCCGCGGGCTCCGGCGGCGACCGCGAGCGCGACCCCGTCGAGGTCCTCCGCGACCGTGAGCATGATGATCCGGGCGCCGGGGTCGGCCGACAGCAGACGCCGGACCGTCTCGACACCGCCGAGACCGGGCATCCGTACGTCCATCAGAATCAGGTCCGAACGGTCGGCGCCCCAGCGGCGGAGGACTTCCTCACCGTTGGCGGCCGTCGTCACGCGCTCGACGCCGGGCACGGTCGCGACCGCACGGCGAAGCGCTTCTCGGGCAAGCGGGGAGTCGTCGCAGACGAGGACGGATGTCATGACCGACCTCCGCCGCTCGCACAGCTGATGCGCGTCACCTTGGGCCTCCAGGCTGAATACAAGTCGTCACCTGAGCGGTTGACACTCTCGGACACTTGCCCGATCGCTCTTTCCTTCAACCGCCTCAGCCAACTCAACGACGGTCACTCGAAAGAGTTACGGCCCCGGATTCGGCCTCTCGCGGCCCAGGTGCCCCATTTAGTCAGTTTTCTTCCTTTTTGCTGGTGTCTAGGGCTAGATTTCCAATGAGTCATATTTTCATCTACTCACACCGTAGATGTACGGGCTCGCTCACGTTTCCGCCTCAGCACAGACGCAAGGGGACAACCAATGGCAGATTTCTCCCGCCTTCCCGGACCCAACGCCGACCTGTGGGACTGGCAGCTCCTGGCCGCCTGCCGCGGCGTCGACAGCTCGTTGTTCTTCCACCCGGAGGGCGAGCGCGGGGCCGCGCGGAGCGCACGCGAGAACTCGGCGAAGGAGGTCTGCATGAGGTGCCCGGTGCGCGCGCAGTGCGCGGCGCACGCGCTCCAGGTGCGCGAGCCCTACGGCGTGTGGGGCGGCCTCACGGAGGACGAGCGGGAAGAGCTGATGGGCCGGGCCAGGCACCGCCTGGTCCCGGCCGGATCGGCCACAGGGCCGGCGGGCGGAAAGAAACCCTCCGCGGACGGACCGCCTCCGGTGCACGGCGGCGGCTCCGAGCACTCGCGCCGCATCACTCTGGTGAAGTAATCGGCGGACCAAACCTGCGAAGGAACGTTTCTGCGCAAGGAACACCCGCCCGGCGGGCGCCCGCTCAGCGGGTCGCTGCCAGGGCGAGCTGGTCGAGCGTGGCCGCCACGGCGGGCACCTGGGCCAGGTCCGGCAGGGTGAGCGCGACGATCTCGCGCTGCACGGCCGGCTCGACGACGACGGTGCGGACGGCCTTGTGCCGCACGGACTCCATGGCGAGCGCGGGCAGGACGGCGACGCCCAGGCCCGCGCCGACCAGGCCGATCACGGCCGGGTAGTCGTCGGTGGCGAAGTCGATCCGCGGGGCGAAGCCCGCGCTCTCGCAGACCTCGACCAGCTGTCGGCGGCAGCGCGGGCAGCCCGCGATCCATGGCTCCCCGGCGAGTTCGCCGATGCCGACCGTGCCGGCCCCGTCGAGCCGGTGGCCCTCGGGAACCAGGCCGACCAGGCGGTCGGTGAGCAGCGGGCGGACGACCAGGTCGCTCCAGTCCTCGGTGGCGCCACCGGGCCCGTAGCGGAAGGCGAGAGCCACGTCGCAGTCGCCCTCGCGGAGCATCTCCACCGAGCGCGGCGGCTCCGCGTCGACGAGGGAGACACGGGTGCCGGGGTGGGCGGCGCGCAGGGCGGCCAGCGCGGTGGGGACCAGGGTGGAGCTGCCGGACGGGAAGGAGACCAGACGCACCCGGCCGGCCCGCAGGCCCGCGATGGCGGCGACCTCCTCCTCGGCGGCGGTGAGTCCGGCGAGGATGCCCGCGGCGTGCCGCACGAGGGCCTCGCCGGCCTGGGTGAGGCGCATTTCGCGGCCGGTGCGGATGAGGAGCGGGGTGCCCGCCGACAGCTCCAGGGCCTTCATCTGCTGGCTGACGGCAGGCTGCGTGCAGCCGAGCTCGCGGGCGGCCGCGGAGAAGGAGCCGGTGGCGGCGACCGCGCGCAGGACGCGGAGGTGGCGGGCTTCGATCATGGCATGGAGTATAAGTCCGACTTGGGGCCGTAGGCGAATTGTCAATATCGTCTTTTAGCTCGATTGGGCTAGCGTTCCGGCCATGGAGCTACTGAGCGTGAATGCGGGGCGGGCCACGGCCAGCGAGTACACCGCCAACCCGGACAAGGTGACGGGTGCGGGCAAGCGGCCCGTGGAAGGGCCGGTGCGGGTGTCGGAGCCGGGTCCGAAGGGGGTGGGCGCCAGCGGGGTCGCCGGGGACGACGTGTGCGATCTGCGGCACCACGGCGGGACCCATCAGGCGGTCTACGCGTACGCGCGCGAGGACCTGGACGCCTGGGAGGAGGAGCTGCAACGTCCGTTGCGCAACGGCGAGTTCGGCGAGAACTTCACCACCCGCTCCCTCGACGTCAACGGCGCACTGATCGGCGAGCGCTGGCGCGTCGGGGCGGACCTGGTGCTGGAGGTGAGCAGTGCGCGCATTCCGTGCCGTACGTTCGCGGGCGAGGTCGGTGAGAAGGGCTGGGTGAAGCGCTTCACCGAGGCGGGGGCCCCGGGGGCCTACCTCCGGGTGGTCGAGCCCGGTTCCGTGCGGGCCGGGGATGCGATCGAGGTCGTGCACAGGCCGGAGCACGACGTGACGGTCGGCCTGTTCTTCCAGGCGTTCCTCAGGGAGAACACGCTGCTGCCTCGGCTGCTGGCGGCGGGCGACGCGCTGGAGCCCGAGGCGCGCGACCATGTCCTCACGTACCTGGAGAAGCAGGCGAAGCAGGGCTGACCCGGGGTTGTCGAGGGCCTGCGCGGAGGTCCATCGAGGGCCGGTGTGAGGGTCTCCCGCGGGCCGTCGCCGCGGTGGGCCCTCGGACCGGTCTGGGTGAAATCCCCCAGGCGGTACGGGGGTTGGTTCCGGGGGCGGCCGGGGGCGTCCCCGATGCCCCGGCGAGGGGTGCCGGGCGAGGCTCGGGGCATGTCCCGATGGAAGCGCGTCCTCATCGTTCTCGGCACGGCCGCGGCTGTGTTCGTCGCCGCCGTGGGCGGCCTGTTCCTGTCGCTCTGGACGGGTGCGGAGATCAGCACCGTCGGCAGGACGGAGTTCCGCAACGAGCTGAAGGTGCCGCCGCTGGCGAAGTCGGTGGTCGAGAAGGACGGCACCCGGGTCTTCGACCTGCGGATGCGGGCCGGGACGACGGAGTTCCTGCCCGGGGTCAGGACGCCCACCTGGGGTTTCAACGGGTCCTACCTCGGGCCGACGCTGCGGGCGGCGCGCGGCGAGAAGGTGAAGGTACGGGTCACCAACGAACTCGGCGAGGCGTCCAGCGTGCACTGGCACGGGATGCACCTGCCCGCCCGCATGGACGGCGGCCCGCACCAGGAGGTCGCGGCGGGCGCGACCTGGACCCCGTACTGGAAGATCGGCCAGCCGGCCGCGACGCTCTGGTACCACCCGCATCCCCACGGGAAGACCGAGAAGCACGTGCAGCGGGGGCTGGCGGGGATGTTCCTGGTGGACGACGCGCGCGCGTCCGCGCTGAAGCTGCCCGCACGGTACGGGGTGGACGACGTGCCGGTGGCGGTGCAGGACGTGACCTTCGACGGGGCGGCCTTCGACCACGGGAAGGGGATGCTTCAGAGCACCGGCTTCCTGGGCGAGCGGACGATGGTGAACGGCACGCTGGACCCGTACAAGGTGGTCGGGGACGAACTCGTACGGCTCCGGCTGGTCAACGCGTCGACGGCGCGGATCTACGACTTCGGGTTCGGTGACGACCGGGACTTCGCCCTGATCGGCACGGACGGCGGCCTGCTGGAGAAACCGGAATCCCTGCGGCGGGTGCAGTTGTCGCCGGGAGAGCGCGCGGAGATCGTGGTGCGGATGCGGGCGGGCGAGAAGGCCGTCCTGCGCAGCTTTCCGCAGGACAACTACGGGGACGGCTGGCAGCGCCGGTTCGGCGGCGGCGACGACTCCTTCGACGTGCTGGAACTGCGGGCGAAGCCTTCCCTGCGCACGTCGCCGCAGCTGCCGGGCGTGCTCGGCGCGTGGGAGGTGCCGCGGGAGAAGGAAGCGGTGCGCGGGCGGTTCTTCGGGCTGCGGATGTCCGGGATCAACGGCCGGAAGATGGACATGTCGCGCGTCGACGAGACGGTGACGCGCGGCACCGCGGAGACCTGGACCGTACGGAACGAGGACGGCATGCCGCACAACTTCCATGTGCACGACGTGCAGTTCCGGGTGCTGGAAGTGGACGGCAAGGCCCCCACGGGCATGCTGCGCGGGGCGAAGGACACGGTGTTCGTGCCGGGCGGGAGCACGGTGAAGCTCGCGATGCGGTTCGAGGGCCCTGCCGACCCGGACACGCCGTACATGTACCACTGCCACCTGCTGTTCCACGAGGACCAGGGAATGATGGGGCAGTTCGTGGTGGTGGAGAAGGGGCAGCGGGCCGGGGCGCCGGGAGCCGGCGGAGCCACGGGCGATCATGCCGGGCACTAACGTGTTCCTTATGACGACTGCACTGATCACAGGAGCGACCGCGGGCATCGGCTCCGCGTTCGCGCGGCGACTGGCCTCCGACGGGCACAACCTCGTGCTAATGGCCCGCTCCACCGAACGCCTCCGGGAACAGGCGACGGAGCTGCACGACAAGCACGGGGTCGAGGCGGAGGTGCTGAGCGCCGACCTGTCCACCGAGGAAGGCATCGCCGCCGTCGAAAAGCGGCTCGCGGACCGCACCCACCCAGTGGACCTGCTGGTGAACAACGCGGGCTTCGGCAACAAGGGCGAGTTCCTGGACGTGCCGATGGCCGACGAGCTGGCGATGCTGAAGGTGCACTGCGAGGCGGTGCTGCGGCTGACCTCGGCCGCGGTGGCGGGCATGAAGGAGCGCGGGCGCGGCGGGGTCGTCAACGTCGCTTCGGTGGCTGCCTTCGTGCCCCGTGGGACGTACGGGGCGAGCAAGGCGTGGGTGGTGCAGTTCACCCAGGGCGTCGCGAAGGACATGGCGGGGAGCGGGGTGCGGCTGATGGCGCTGTGCCCGGGTTTCGTGCGCACGGAGTTCCACGAGCGGGCCGGGATGGGGACGGACAACATCCCGTCGTGGATGTGGCTGGACGCGGACAAGCTGGTCGCGGAGGCGCTGAAGGACCTGGCGCGCGGCAAGTCGCTGTCGATCCCGGACCCTCGGTACAAGGCGCTGATGGGTGTGGTGAAGGTGGCGCCGCGCGGCCTGCTCGGCGGGATCACGTCCCGGACGGGCCGCAAGTACGGGCCTCAGTAGGCCTCAGTGGGCGGGTACGGGCCTCAGCAGGCCTCAGTGGGGGGCCAGTGCGGGCGGTTCCGCCGGGGTGAGCCGGAGCCGGGTGGTGGTGCCGTTCGGCCAGGTCACCCGGAGGTCGGCGCCGTGGGCGGTGAGGCCCTGGACCTGGACGTCCGCGAGTGAGGCGGCCGGGCCCGGGGCGGGCTCGGCGGTGAGGGAGGCGAGCGCGACGAAGAGGGAAGCGGAGCTCTCCGCCGTCCGTCCGTGCAGAGCGAGCGCGGTGGCGTGCGGGCCGAACTGGGTGGGGCCGACGGGGAGTTCGGTGACCTCCTCGCCGTAGCCGTGGACCGGGTGGAGTTGGGCGGCGGGTCCGTCCGGGGTGATCGCCCAGCCGGTCTGGCGGACCGGGGTGCCGGGCGCTGCGCCCAGGACCAGATGGGCGCGGACCTCACCGCGGCCGTGGGCGGCGGTGGCGGAGAGCACGCGGATGCCGGGGGCCGGGGTGTGGGCGGAGGCCGCCCAGCCCGGGCCGTGGGCGAGGGGGGTGGCGGGGCCGCGCCGGGTGTGCGTGCCGTCGACGACGAGGGAGAAGTGGTTGTCGGAGGTCCGGTGGGCGGGTCCTGTGCGGGTGGAGTAGGCGAAGCGGGCGTAGCCGGGGTCGCCCTCGGGGCCGACGTGGTTGGTGCTGTGGTTGTGCAGGCGGACCAGACCGTCGGCGGCGGTGGAGTGGACGAGGAAGTGGGGCGGGGCGACGAGGGTGACCGCGTCCGCGGTTTCGGCGGGCAGCGGTTCCTCGGTGGCCGTCCAGGCGGGATGGCCGGCGGACAGGAGCAGGCCGAGGAAGCCCTTGGCTGCCCAGTAGGGCGAAGCGGGGCCCGAGTACGACTGGATCATGGGCGGGTAGGGGCCGTACCAGCCGAGGGTGAGCAGTCCTTCGGGGTCCGTCGCGCCGCGGTCGAGGAAGTGGCGCAGGGTGCCGGAGGCGAGGCGGCGGGTGGCGCCCGGGGTGAGCGGGGTGTGGCCGGTGAGCGCGCCGAGCCAGGGGGCGGCGGCAGCGGCGAAACGGTAGGTGAGGGAGCGGCCGTACGGCATGGGGGCGCCGTTGGTGTCGAACAGCGCGGTGTAGGTGTCCAGTTGGGCGCGCAGGCGGGGGCCGTAGCGGTCGAGGAGCTCCCTGTCGCCGGCGAGGTGGGCGTGCAGGACGGGATAGAAGTGCAGCGCCCAGGCGTTGTAATGGTCGAAGCACCCGTTGGGGCCGTCGCTGTACCAGCCGTCGCCGAGGTGCCATTCCTCGATGCGGGCGAGGGCGGTGTCGATGGTGGCGGCGGCGCGGTCGGTCTCGATGCCGGCGTCCGCGAGGAAGCCGGCGACGGTGAGGCCGAAGAGCCACCAGTTGTTGTTCACCGGGGACGGGCCGAGCGCGGGCAGCAGCCAGTCGACGGTGCGCTGACGGGTGGTGTCGCCGAGGGTGTCCCAGAGCCAGGGGCGGGTGAGCCGCAGCGAGAGGGCGACCGAGGCGGACTCGACGACGGCCTGCCGGACGTCGGTGGTACGGGGCCAGGACTCGGGGTCCGCGGCGCTCAGCTCACCGCTGGAGGTGGGGTGGCGGGTGCCTGCGGCGAGCCCTTCGGCATAGCGCGGGAGGTGGCCGTGCGGGTCGTCGCCACGGGCTCCGGCGACCCGGAACGCGGCGAGGAGGAACGTACGGGCGTAGCCTTCGAGGCCGTCGGAACGCGGGCCCGAGACGCTGGGCCGCGGGCCCGGGAGGTGGATCATGCCGTGGCGGGGAGTGCTGTACGGGCGGACCGCGAGCAGCAGTTGGTCGGCCGCGTGCTCCCAGTGCGCGCGGGTCCAGCCGGTGTACGGGCTGAGCCCACGGTTCTCGGGCGGCGCGGGCATGCTGATCCCTGCGGGCATGCGGCTCCTTGGGGGCGGCGCGGGCATGGTGCTCCCTATGGGCGTGCGGCTTCGGCGGTGGCGGGGCGCGCGGCGTCGCGGCACGCGGCAGTGGCGGCGTCGCGGTGGGCGGCTTTGGCGGCGTCGCGGTGGGCGGTGGGCGGCTTTGGCGGCGTCGCCCGGAATCATCGACTTCCGTTGAGTGCGGGTCAATGGGTCGCGTTCGAATGATCGAAACTTGCGCCGTTCGATCACACTTGCTGGTCTAGGGTCGGAGCCGGCCGCGTCACCGGACGCGCACCGCCCAGACACGACCCCGGGGGAGGCAGCCGTGCGCGAGAGCGCCGCTGAACGTCATGACCGCCTGCTGGAGCTGGTCCGCCGGCAGGGCACCGCACGGGTCTCCGATCTCGCCGGACTGCTCGGGGTCTCCCCCGTGACCGCCCGCCGGGACGTCGAAGTACTCGCCGGCAGAGGGCTGTTGGACCGGGTGCACGGGTCGGTGTCCTGGCCGGGGCCCTCGGCCGACGGGGCGCCCGGGCACACCGAAGGACCAGTACTCGGGCTGCTCGCGCCCTCGGCGACGTACTACTTCGCCGAGGTGATCCGCGGGGCGCACGAGGCGGCGGCACGGGCCGGGGCGCGGCTGATCCTGCGCATCTCGGACTACCGCCCCGAGGAGGACCACGCCCGGGTGGAGGGGCTGCTCGCCGCCGGTGCGCAGGGGCTGCTGGTGGCGCCCGGCTGGCGGAGGCCGCAGGACCCGGCGGAGCACGGCGGGTGGCTGGCCGGGCTTCCGGTGCCCGCGGTGCTGCTGGAGCGGCAGCCCGTGCCCGGCTCGGCGGCGGACGCGCTGGACCGGGTCTGCTCGGACCACGGGCACGGGGCGCTGATCGCGGTGCGCCACCTGGTGGACCTCGGGCACGGGACGCCGGTGCTGGTGGCGCGGGCGGACAGCCCGACGGCGCTGTCGGTGCGGGCCGGGTACGCGGCGGCGCTGGGCGCGCTGGGTCTGGCCGCGCCGCGCGCCGTCATCGACTCCGTACCCGCGGAGCTGGATCCGGCGGGGTTCGAGGCAGCGGTGGGGGATCTGCGGGCGGCGGTGGCGGCCGGGGCGACGGCCGCGCTGGTGCACAACGACGTGGACGCCATCCAGATCGTGCAGCGGCTGGCCGAGCTGGGGGTGCGGGTGCCCGAGGACCTGGCGGTGGTGGCGTACGACGACGAGGTGGCGGCGCTGGCGGACACCCCGCTCACTGCGGTCGCGCCCCCCAAGCGGGAGGTGGGACAGCACGCGGCGCAGCTCCTGCTGGAACGACTGGGCGGGGACGGTGCGCAGGAGGCCGCCCGGCGGCATCTGACGCTGCTGCCGAGGCTGCGGGTGCGGTCGTCGTGCGGGGCGCCGAGGCCCGCGCGGGGCGCGGAGGGCGAGCCTTCCTCGGCGGGCCGACGGGGTACGGAGGTCTAGGCTCCGGCGGCGGGCCGGGGGGCCGCGGAGGCTCCGGCGGCGGGCCGGGGGAGAGCCGAGGCCGGAACTCCGGCCGCGGGTCGGGGGCGGCTCCTCGGGTCTCCCCTGGCACATTCGGCTGATCTGTTTTCGATCAATCGATCAATCGCTCTTGACTTCGGTCAGGGCTGGTCCCAGGATCGCGGCCAACCCCACACGTCAGTGTCGCCTTCCGTACAGGAGCCGTGCCGTGAGCCGCAGTTGGAACCGTACGACCCATGTCATAGCCGGTGCTGCCACCGCCCTCGCCGTGCTCACGGCGTGCGGCGGCGGTGGCGGTGACACCGCCGCCCCGGGGGCCGACGGCAAGCCCGTCGAGATCACCTTCTGGGGCTGGGCGAAGGGAACGAAGGACGCCGTCGACGCCTTCAACGCCTCGCACAAGGACATCAGGGTGAAGTTCGAGGAGATCCCGTCCGGCAACGCGGGCGGCTACGCGAAGATCTCCAACGCGGTGAAGGCGGACAACGCGCCCGACCTGGTGTCCATCGAGTACCCGATGCTGCCGGAGTTCGTCAGCCAGGGCTCCGTACAGGACATCGGCGCTCTCGTCGGCGACGACGTGAAGAAGAAGTTCCTGCCGCAGGCCGTGGAGCTGACCACGCTGGGCGGCAAGACGTGGGCGGTGCCCTTCGACGCGGCGCCGCAGGCGTTCTTCTACCGCAAGGACCTCTTCGCCAAGTACGGCGTGGAGGTGCCCCGGACCTGGGTCGAGTTCCGCAAGGCGGCCGAGAAGGTCAGGAAGGCCGACGCCAAGGCCAGGATCGGCACCTTCTTCCCGGACGATCCGTCCACCTTCCAGGCGATGGCCTGGCAGGCGGGCGCCCAGTGGTTCAAGGCCGAGGGCGACACCTGGAAGGTGAACACCGCCGACGCCGCGACCACGAAGACCGCCGCGTACTGGCAGCAGCTGCTCGACGACGACCTGATCCGCAACAACGCCTCGTTCAGCCCGGAGTGGACCAACTCCCTCAAGAGCGGCGGCACCGTCGGGTACCTCGGGGCGGCCTGGGGCGCGGGCGTCCTGAAGGGGACGCTGCCGGAGCAGAGCGGCAAGTGGGCGGTAGCGCCGATGCCGAGCTGGGACGGCAAGGCTGCCTCCGGCATGCTGGGCGGCTCGACGTTCGCAGTGACCAAGGGCAGCGCGAAGGCGGCAGCGGCCGTCGAGTTCGCCCGGTGGATGACGACCACCGAGGCGGGGGTCAAGGCCCGTATCGCGTCCGGCACTTCGAGCGCGTTCCCGGCCGCGGGCGACCTGCGCCCGGTGGCGAAGAAGGCCTTCGACGCGAAGTTCTACGGCGGCCAGGACATCTACCAGGTGTTCGAGGACGCGGGCAGGTCGATCAACCCGAACTGGTCGTGGGGTCCGAGCACCGGCACCACCAACAGCGTCATCAAGGACCAGTTCGGCAAGCTCTCCGGCGGCAGCAGCACGATCGCGGACGCGGTGAAGGCCGGGCACGACGCCACGGTCGCCGAACTGAAGAAGCGCGGCCTGAAGGTCGAGGGCTGAGCAGCACCATGAACACCACGAAGTCCGCCACCCGGACCACCGGCTCCGGTGCCGGCGCGGCCTCCGGGGCCACCGCCCGCGCCGGCACCGGAGCCGTCCCCAGGGGCCGGGGACGAGGCATGGGCCGGGGCATAGGACGGGGCATGGGCCGGGGCCGCTCGGGTGCCAGAGCCCGTACCAATGCCGCGGCCGCCCTCCTCCTGACTCCCTTCTTCGTCCTGTTCGTGCTGGTGATGGTCGTGCCGATCGGTTACGCGGTCGGGCTCAGCCTCTTCAGCGAGAAGCAGTCGGGGCTGGGCTTCGGCGGAGCCGAGACCGTCTTCAGCGGGCTCGGCAACTACACCGCCGCCCTGGGCGATCCGGCTTTCCGCGACGGCTTCCTCGTCCTCCTCGGGTACTGCGTGCTCTACATTCCGCTGATGATCGGCGGGGCCCTCGCGCTGGCGCTGCTGCTGGACTCGACGCTCGCCCGCGCCCGCCGCTTCTTCCAGCTCGCGCTGTTCCTGCCGCACGCCGTCCCCGGCATCATCGCCGCGCTGATCTGGGTGTACCTCTACACGCCCCAGCTCAGCCCGGTGGTCGACGCGATGGAGGCAGGCGGGATCGGCTTCGACTTCTTCTCGCCCTCGGGCGCGCTGCCCTCGGTGGTGAACATCGCGCTGTGGGAGTGGCTCGGCTACAACATGGTGATCTTCTACGCCGCCCTCCAGGCCGTCGACCGCTCGGTCCTGGAGGCCGCCACGGTGGACGGCGCCGGGGCCTGGCGCATCGCGTTCAGCATCAAGGTGCCGCTGATCAGGGCCTCGGTGGTGATGGTCGCCCTGTTCACGGTGATCGGCTCGCTCCAGCTGTTCACCGAGCCACTGATCCTCAACAAGGGGACGGGCTCCGCCGTCTCCTCCACCTGGACACCGAACATGTACGCCTACACCGCGGCCTTCGACCGCAACGACTACGGGCTGGCCGCGGCCGCCTCCGTACTCCTCGCCCTGGCGGCGGCGCTGCTGTCGTTCGTGGTGACGAGACTGTCCGCCGGACGCAAGCCGAAGAAGGCCACGCGGCAGAGGGCCGGGCTGCAGGAGACCGGGCAGCGAGAGGCCGGGCAGCAGGAGGCCGGGCAGCAGGCAGTGAAGGGGGTCACCTCATGAGCACCACCGTCTCCCCCACCGCCCCGCCCGGACCCGCGAGCCGCTGGCTGTCCCGTACGGCGGTCAACGGCGCACTCGTGCTGGCCGCCCTGTACATGCTCTTCCCCCTGGTCTGGCTGCTCACCGCCGCCACCAAGGACGTCGGCGGGCTGCTCGCGGGCAACGCCTTCTCCTTCGAGGGCTTCGACCTCGGCGCCAACCTCTCCGCGCTGACCGAACACGGCGACGGCATCTACTTCCGCTGGTACGCCAACTCCCTTCTCTACGCGGGCGTCGGAGCCGTCCTGAGCTCGCTGGTGAGCGTCGCGGCGGGCTATGCCTTCGACAAGTACGCCTTCCGCGGCAAGGAGAAGCTGTTCTCCACCGTGCTGCTCGGGGTGCTGGTCCCCACCACCGCGCTCGCCCTGCCCATGTACCTGCTGGCCAGCAGGATCGGTCTGGTCAACACCTACTGGGCGGTCCTGCTGCCGGTGCTGGTGCACCCCTTCGGCGTGTACCTCTCCCGGGTCTTCAGCGCGGGTTACATTCCGAACGAGGCGTTGGAGGCAGCCCGTATCGACGGGGCGGGCGAGCTGCGGATCTTCGTCTCGATCGGCCTGCCGATGATCATGCCGGGCTTCGTGACCGTCTTCCTCTTCCAGTTCACCGCGATCTGGAACAACTTCTTCCTCCCCCTGGTGATGCTCTCCGACCAGAACCTCTTCCCGCTGAGCCTCGGCCTGTACGCCTGGAACTCGGGCGCCCACGCCGAGCCGACGTACCTCCCGATGGTCGTCACGGGCTCGCTCCTCGCCGTCATCCCCCTGATCGTCGCCTTCGTCTCCCTCCAGCGGCACTGGAAGGCCGGGCTCACCGCCGGCAGCGTCAAGTGACGGGTGCCCGGGTGCCGCGCCCGGGCACCCAACGAATCGATGAGGAGCCCGAGTTCCACCATGCACCACGCCACTGACAATCGCCCCGCGACCCTGCTCGCGATGGCCCCCGGCATCGCCGACCGCCTCTTCACCGACGACCGCCGCACCCGGCTGGCCCGTATCGCCCGCACCGATCCCCACCTGGTCGCCCACGACCTGCACGCCCCTGAGTTCGCGGCCGCGCTCGCCGAGGCCGAGGTGCTCCTCACCTGCTGGGGCGCGACCCCGCTCACCGAGCGGATCCTGGACAGGGCGCCGCGGCTGCGGGCCGTCGTGCACGCCGCGGGGTCGGTCAAGCACCACATCACCCCGGCCTGCTGGGAGCGCGGGCTGCGGGTCAGCTCGGCCGCCGGGGCCAACGCCCTGCCCGTCGCCGAGTACACGCTCGCCGCGATCCTCTTCGCCGGAAAGCAGGTCCACCGCGCGGCCCGCGGCTACCGGGAGCTGAACGGTACCGGCCACGACTGGCACGCCGTCCTGCACACCTCCGGCAACTACCGCCGCACCGTCGGCATCGTCGGCGCCTCCCGGATCGGCCGCCGCGTCATGGAGCTGCTCCGCCCCTTCGACGTGACGGTCCTGCTGTACGACCCGTATGTGAGCCCCGCGGAGGCGGCCGGGCTCGGCGCGGAGCCGGTCGCTTTGGACGCGCTCTGTACGCGCAGCACCGTCATCTCGGTGCACGCCCCGCAGCTGCCGGAGACCCGGCACATGATCGGCGCCGCCGAGCTGGCCGCGATGCCGGACGGGGCGACGCTGATCAACACCTCGCGGGGCTCCCTGATCGACGAGGCCGCGCTCCTCCCGCATCTCCGGTCCGGCCGGCTGGACGCCGTACTGGACGTCACGGATCCGGAAGTCCCGCCACCGGGCTCGCCGCTGTACACCCTGCCGAACGTGCTGCTCACCCCGCACATGGCCGGGTCCTTCGGCAATGAGCTGCACCGGATGGCCGACCACGCGCTCGCCGAGCTGGAGCGGTACGCGGCCGGGGCGCCGTTCGCCGAGGCGGTACGCCCGGACGTGCTCGGCCACTCCGCATAACGCCCCGGCCGCACACCACCGCTGCACACCACCACGCGAAACGCCGAGGCCCGGCACCCCCGAAGGGGTGCCGGGCCTCGGCGCCGTTCAGCTGCCAACGGTCCTTGCGGGGACGTCAGTGGGAGTGGCCGTGGCCACCGTGACCGGCGTCGCCCTCGTCCTCGGCCGGCTTCTCGACGACCAGGGTCTCGGTCGTGAGCAGCAGCGAGGCGATGGAGGCGGCGTTCTCCAGCGCGGAGCGGGTGACCTTCACCGGGTCGATGACGCCGGCCTTGACCAGGTCGCCGTACTCGCCGGTGGCGGCGTTGAAGCCCTGGCCCTTGTCGAGCTCGGAGACCTTCGAGGTGATGACGTAACCCTCGAGACCGGCGTTCTCGGCGATCCAGCGCAGCGGCTCGACGGCGGCGCGGCGGACGACCGCGACACCCGTGGCCTCGTCGCCGGTCTTGCCGAGGTTGCCCTCCAGGACCTTGACGGCGTGGACGAGCGCGGAGCCACCACCGGAGACGATGCCCTCCTCGACCGCGGCGCGGGTCGCGGAGATGGCGTCCTCCAGACGGTGCTTCTTCTCCTTGAGCTCGACCTCGGTCGCGGCGCCGACCTTGATCACGCAGACACCGCCGGCGAGCTTCGCGAGGCGCTCCTGGAGCTTCTCGCGGTCCCAGTCGGAGTCCGTGGACTCGATCTCGGCCTTGATCTGGTTGACGCGGCCCTTGACGTCCTCGGCGTTGCCGCCGCCGTCGACGATGACCGTGTCGTCCTTGGAGATGGTGACGCGGCGGGCGGTGCCCAGTACGTCGAGACCGGCCTGGTCGAGCTTGAGGCCGACCTCTTCGGCGATGACGGTGGCACCGGTGAGGGTGGCCATGTCACCGAGCATCGCCTTGCGGCGGTCGCCGAAGCCCGGGGCCTTGACGGCCACGGCGTTGAACGTGCCGCGGATCTTGTTGACCACGAGGGTGGAGAGCGCCTCGCCCTCGACATCCTCGGCGATGATCAGCAGCGGCTTGGAGCCACCGTTCTGGATGACCTTCTCCAGGAGCGGCAGCAGGTCCTGGATCGAGCCGATCTTGCCCTGGTGGATCAGGATGTACGGGTCGTCGAGGACGGCCTCCATACGCTCCTGGTCGGTCACCATGTACGGGGACAGGTAGCCCTTGTCGAAGGCCATGCCCTCGGTGAAGTCGAGCTCCAGGCCGAAGGTGTTGGACTCCTCGACGGTGATGACACCGTCCTTGCCGACCTTGTCCATCGCCTCGGCGATGAGCTCGCCGACCTGCTGGTCCTGCGCGGAGAGCGCGGCCACGGCGGCGATGTCGGACTTGTCGTCGATCGGGCGGGCGGACGCGAGGAGCTCCTCGGACACGGCCTTGACCGCGGCGTCGATGCCCTTCTTCAGGGCGGCCGGGGAAGCGCCGGCGGCGACGTTGCGCAGACCCTCGCGGACCAGCGCCTGGGCCAGCACGGTGGCGGTGGTCGTACCGTCACCCGCGATGTCGTTGGTCTTGGTCGCCACCTCCTTCACCAGCTGGGCGCCGAGGTTCTCGTACGGGTCGTCGAGCTCGACCTCACGCGCGATGGTGACACCGTCGTTGGTGATGGTCGGGGCGCCGAACTTCTTGTCGATGACGACGTTGCGGCCGCGGGGGCCGATCGTCACCTTCACGGTGTCGGCAAGCTTGTTGACGCCGCGCTCAAGGGCGCGACGGGCGTCCTCGTCGAACTTCAGAATCTTCGCCATGGAGCTTTTCAAGTCCTCTCGGAATTACGAACTGCGCAAAATGAACTACGCCCCCGGCCGCCCGGCGTGTATGCGGGGGCCAGGGGCGCAGTCAACAAATGCGGGAAGTGAGTTACTCCCCGGCCTGCTTACTTCTCGATGATCGCGAGAACGTCGCGGGCCGAGAGGACGAGGTACTCCTCGCCGCTGTACTTCACTTCGGTGCCGCCGTACTTGCTGTACAGCACCACGTCGCCGACGCTCACGTCGAGCGGAAGCCGCTCGCCGTTCTCGAAGCGGCCCGGGCCCACGGCGAGGACGACGCCCTCCTGGGGCTTCTCCTTCGCGGTGTCCGGGATGACCAGGCCAGAGGCCGTGGTCTGCTCGGCGTCGAGCGGCTGGACCACAATGCGGTCCTCAAGCGGCTTGATGGCAACCTTGCTGGCGGTCGTCACGATCCGGTCTCCCCCTTCGGAGATCTCACGGGGTTAACAGTCTGGGGTGGCGACCAGGTGGATCCGTCGTCGCGGGTGCCGGACCTGCCCGTCGCTGCGTTGGCACTCTCCATTGGTGAGTGCCAGAACCGAGACTATGACGCGGTTAGCACTCGGTCAAGCGGAGTGCCAATCGAAGCCCCCCGGCGGTGCGCGGACCCGGTCCCCCACCGGGCTCCGCGAACGCCCCGGCGCGCCGCCCCGGGCGTCACTCCGGCGCGCCGCCCCGGGGCGGTCCTCCTCAGAGGTAGTCCTCCAGTTTCGCCACCGTGAAACCCTGCTCCTGGATGCGGCGCAGCATGCGGGCCGTCATCTCGGTGATCGTCGAGCCCTTGAGCTCGTCCGGGCCGCGGAAGTGCGCGAGGACGATGTCACCGGGCTTGAGCCGGTCGCCCTCCGCGTAGCGCATGTTGTTGATCTGCATCGACTCGCGCCACAGCACCAGCGCGCGCACCCCGCAGCTTCCCGCCGCCCGCACGGTGTCCGCGTTGTAGTTGCCGTACGGCGGGCGGAAGAGTGCGGGTCTGGTGCCGAAGCGGGCCTTCAGCCGGTCCTGCTGGCCGCAGATCTGGGCGCGCTGGCCTTCGTAGGCAAGGGTGCGCAGGTTCGCGTGCCCCGTGGTGTGGTTCTGGACGGTGGCACCGGCCGCGCGCAGCTGCTCGAAGTGCCCGTAGTCGCTGCCGGCCACGCTGTCGGTCAGGAACATGCTGATCGGCAGCTTCAGCTCCCGCACCATCCGCACGAAGGCGGGGTCCTTCTCCGCGCCGTCGTCGAAGGTCAGGAAGACGACCTTGTCGCGGGTGCGGACCCGGTCCAGCACGACGGGCGGTCCGGACGCCTTGAGCACGGGCGTACGGTCCGGCTTCACCGGAACGGGCGCGAGCGGCCCGGCCAGCCCCCACCGCGCGTACGCCTTCGCCGCCACTCCGCGGGCGTCGACCCCCGGCGCGACGGGCGCCGCCCGCCCTGGCACCCCTTCCCCGGCCCGGCCCCCCGGCACCGCGCTCGCGGCACCGGCACCGGCACCGGCACCGATCCCGGTCCCGGCTCCCGCGGACACCTCGGGGCGCCCGGGCGAGGCCCCGGCCCCCGCTCCGCCGCCCTCCGTCTGGGCGCAGGCTCCCGTCACCGCGACGAGCACACCGACCGCCACCGCTCGCGCCACCCGTATCCCCGGCCGGCCCACCCGTCCACGTCTCACACGTAATCCTCCAGCTTGGCCACGGCGTAACCCTTGGCGGTGATGGTCTTCATGACGCGACGAATCATGTCGGGCATGGATCCCTTCCAGTCACCCCGCCCCCGGAAATGCGTGAGGACGATGTCACCGGGGTGCAGATCGCGGTCCCATTCGCGCCATTCCATCCGGTCCGGGAAGGCCTCGGCCGCCCACAGGGGCACGGCCTTCACACCGCACGACTTGGCCGCGCGGAGCGTGTTCTTGTTGTAGTTGCCGAACGGCGGGCGGAAGAGCGGGGGCCGCTTGCCGTACCGCTTCTCGATGTTGACCTGCTGGCCGCAGATCTCGTACCTCTGCTTGCGGTAGGAAAGCGCCGGCAGATAGGGGTGGTTGAGGGTGTGGTTGTGCAGGGCAACGCCCCTGTCCTGCATCTTCTTGAAGTAGTCGTAGTCCTCCTTCACCAGGTAGTCGGAGAGGAACGCACTGTAGGGGATCCCCAGCTCGTCCATCATCCGCAGCAGTTCGGGGTCCTTCTCGGCCCCGTCGTCCATCGTCAGGAAGACGACCCTGTCCTTGACCGGCACGGTGGTGAAGACGGGCGGCAGCCCCTCGGACACCTGCCCGTCCACCTCGAAGCCCGGCCGGGTCCTGAGCGCCGGCTTGACCTTGGGCGGCGCGGGCGCCGTCAGCGGCACCTGGGCGAGGCCCCAGCGCCGGGCCGCAGCTGCCCGGGCCGCCTTCGTCGCCCGGGCCGCGGCCCGCTCGCGCCGCAGCTTCTCCGCCGGGGAGAGCAGCGCCCCCGCAGCGCCGTCCACCCCCTGCCCTCCGTGCTCCCCCTTCTCCCGGGCGGACCCGCCCTGCCCGCCCGATTCCTCCGCCGGGGTCGCGCACCCCGAGGCGATCGCGGCCATCACCAGAACCGCGATCACCATCGTCCCCCGACGGCGCCCACCTGCTCCCGAGATATCCACAGAGAGCCTTCTTTCTTCCTTTTGTCGTACAAGTCGCATGGCGCCGCATCCTGTCAGTGCGGCACCCCGCGAACCGGCCGACACCGCGACCGCCCGCCCCGCCGTCGCCCGCTCGGCCCACAGCCGCGCGCGGCGGTCCCTCGCCCGGCCCACACCCTCTCCCGGCCGTCCCCGCCCCGGCCCGCACCCGCGCGCGGCCGTCCCTCGCCCGGCCCACACCCGCCCGACAGTCCCTCTCCCGGCCCACTCCCCGGTCTGGCCCACAATGGACCGGGTGACGAACCACCCCGGCCCCGCGGCCACCAGCCCCACGGACACCTTCCGCGCCCTGTTCTCCCCCGAGGGGCAGGCACTGCTCGCCGAGCTCCGGGACTACGACCCCGCCCAGGAGCTGGCGGTGGCGACCCGGCTGCGCCGCGACCACTCCCCCGAGCTGGTGTCCGCGGCACTCGCCCAGGCACGGCTGCGGCAGCGGGCGGCAGCGAAGTTCGGGGCCGAGGACGCGCGGCGGATGTACTTCACCCCCAACGGCGTCGAGCAGTCCACCCGGAAGTCGGTCGCCGAGTACCGGGCGGCCCGCTTCCGTGCCCTGGGCACGGCATCGGGAACCCCCCTCTCCCACGTCGTCGACCTCTGCGGCGGCATCGGCGGCGACGCCCTCGCCATGGCCAGGGCGGGCCTGACCGTGGAAGCGGTGGACCTCGACCCGGCCACCTGCCTGGCCGCCCGGGCCAACGCGGACGCCCTGCTCCCCGCCCCGTCCGCCCTCACCGTCGTCACCGCTGACGTCCTGAGCCACGACCTCACCGGCGCCGAGTCCGTCTTCATCGACCCGGCGCGCCGGTCGGGGGCCCGCGGCCGGATCTTCGACCCCGAGGCCTACTCACCGCCCCTCTCCTTCTCGATCGAGGCGGTACGCCGCGTGGGCACGGGCGCCATCAAGATCGCTCCCGGCATCCCGCATGAGCTCGTACCCGCCGACTTCGAGGCGGAGTGGATCTCCGACCACGGCGACGTGAAGGAAGCCGTCCTGTGGCATGCCGCGAACGCAGCCCCGCCGGAGGAAGTCGTCGTGGGGCACACCGCGAACGCCCCCGCAGCATCCGCCCCCGTCACCCCCGGCGTCCGCCGCGCCACCCTCCTGCCAGGCGGCGCCTCCCTGGTGGGCCGCGGCCTGCCCAATCCGGACGTACGCGCCGTCGGCCGCTACCTCTACGAGCCGGACGGCGCGGTCATCCGCGCCCACCTGGTCGCGGAGGTCGCCGAAGACCTCGGCGGCGGGCTGATCGACGAGACCATCGCCTACATCACGGCCGACGAGCTCCGTCCGACCCCGTACGCCACCCCGTACGAGATCACCGACCGGCTCCCCTTCGGCATGAAGAAGCTGAAGGCTCTGCTCCGGGAGCGCGAGGTGGGCATCCTGACCGTCAAGAAGCGCGGCTCGGCCGTCGAACCCGAGGAGCTGCGCAAGAAGATGAAGCTCTCCGGCAAGAACTCCGCCACCGTCTTCCTGACCCGCGTGGCCGGCGCCCCGACCATGCTCATCGGCCACCCGGCCACCACCTGACGGGCAGGGCCCCACTCCGGTTCACGGCGGCGCCGGACCCGGGCCCGCGGGCCCCCGGGGTTAACGGGGCCCCCGGGGTTAACGGGGTCCACGGGGTCCACGGGGTCCACGGGGTTAACGAGGTCCACGGGGTCAGCCGGACTCAGGTCACGGTTACGCCCGTACGGGTCCCAGCCCGCGCAGCGCCCACCGGTAGTGCCCCACGGCCTTCACGATGCCCAGCAGACCCACCAGCCACAGCACGCACCCCATCCCGATGAAGTACGCGGCGTCGGCATAGGTGTCCTGGCCGGGAAGCGCACGGGCCGCCCAGCCCAGCGAGATCCACAGCCCGACCGCAGCCAGCACGAAGGACGGCAGCAGCCAGGCGAGGCTGCGGACCGGCGCGCGCAGCCCCGCGTCCACCGCCGGGTCGGGGCCCAGTTCGCCCCAGGCGCGCAGCCGTTCCCGTATCACCCGGTCGCGCCTGACGCCCAGCCACAGCAGGATCGCGGCGGGCACGATCGCTCCGATGCCGAGCAGCAGCAGGATCCCGCCGATCACCACCTCCGGGAAGATGCCCTGCCCGAAGGCCTGGAGCGCCGCGCCCACGCACCCCCACCCGACCGCCAGCAGCAGCCCGTACAGCCAGAAGCTCACCGCCGCCGGCGCCCCGAGCGTGCGGCGCCCCAACTCCCGCATGGCGCGGGCCCGGTCGGCCAGCAGCGCGCCCCGGTCGGGCCAGGCCCGGATCCCGGGAGGCGGCGGGGGCGGCGGCAGGGGCGGGCGAGGCATCCGGCTCGGGTTCCTTCGTACGTACGGGCGGGTCCGCGCCGACGCTACCGCGTCTCAGAGGTCCGTCAGCTCATCCGCGTACACGAGGGAGAGCGGCTGGGGCCCCACGTACTGCTGACAGTTGCAGGCCCCGGCTTCGAAGCGCACCGGCTTCTTGTCCTCGTCCCAGGCGGTCGGCCGCTCCACCACCTCGTGGCACTTGCCCGCCTTGTCGTGCTTCGCCAGGTGGTGCGTACAGCCACAGACCGGCTCCGGCGGTTTGCCGGCCGCCTCCAGCGCCTGCCGCTCCTTGCGCTGCGCCGCGATGCGCTCCATCTGCCGCTCGTGCCGGGTGGCGAGCGCCTGTCGCCCCATGTTCGCTATGCCGCCGAAGCCGCCCATCATGAAGAAGATGAACAGCCACCAGTACCAAGCCATCTGACACCCCTTCCCCCAAGCGCGTCCCCGTTCCTTCAGGGTACGGCCGCCTCGGCGAACGGGGCCGGGCCCCGCAGCCTTTGTCGTCGGGACAGGGGCCGGACTCCAGTGGCTCTACCACCCGAGCCCCAGCAGCTCCACCGCGTTCTCGTCCGGTACGAGGGCGTGGTCCGCCGTCTCCGTACCGTACGGAAAGCCGCTGCCGAGCAGCAGCCGCCCGGGGCCGAAGGTCACCGCCGCGCGCCGCAGCCCGTCCGCGTCGGACACCGCGTGGTGGTGGAGGGGGTTCAGCGGGCGGGGCGGCGGGGTGGGGCCGGTGGTGATGAGCCGGACGGAGGGGTAGGGGGCGAGGTCCAGCCGCTCGTAGATCCGCGCGGGGTCCTCGCCGTCCACCGGGTGGACGAGCAGCACCGCGCCGCGCAGTTCCAGCGCCTCGAAGAGCGGGACGAACTCGGGGTCGGAGAGCGGCCGTCCGAGCACGGTCGCCGTGACGGCGGCACCGAGGAAGTCCAACTCGTCCATCGTGCGCCCCAGTTCGTCTGCCGCCGCGAGACCGTTGGGCAGCGGCAGGGAGGCCAGGGCGCGGAAGCGGCCGGGGTGGGCGGCGAGCAGATCGGCGTACGCGGCATTGGCGACCCTGGCCGCACCGAGCGCCTGCCAGGCGTCCTCGAAGTACGGCGTGAGCGGCGGCGCGGAGAGCAGTTGTACGTCGACCCCGGTCGCGTCCATCGCCGCCAGCCGTGCCTCGACCTGCGCCGGGGCAGAGCCGCCACCGCTCTTGCGCGCTTCGGCTGTGCGGTCGGGGGGGCCGTGGAAGTCGTCGAGCATCGCGAGGTAGAGCTCGGGAAAGTAGTGCGCGTGGACGTCGACCCTCATGACCGCTTCGCTCCTTTTGCCCTATTCGCTACGGCTTCCGAGCGTACTCGCCCGTGCGGAACGGGGCCTGCCGCACGCGGAACGGAGCCTGCCGCACGCGGAACGGGGCCCACCGCACGCGGAACGGAGCCTGCCGCACACGGACCGGTCCACCACACCGCGCGAGCCAGGTCCACCGCTCCGCGCGCGGCACGGCACGGTCCACCGCGGAGGCCCTAGTCCTCCACGCTCTCGAACCGCCACCTGTGCACGGCCCTGGTGATCAGTTCCGCGTCCGGCTCGGGCAGCTCGGGCAGTTCCGCGTCGTACGAAGCCTCCCACCAGGTGATGACCAGCACCCGGTCCTGCGGGGCCCGGAACAACTCCCGGCGCAGCGGGGTGGCGGCCAGCTCGCCCGTCCGGGCCCTGGCCCACTCCAGCAGCTCGGCGCCCCTGCCCTCGACGGCACGGGCCTCCCACATCAGCGCCACGCTCATGAGTACAGGTTGTCCTTGCTGATCTCGTGGACGTGGTCGTGGGTGTGTGCGTGTCCCTGTCCGTGCGCATCGGCGTGGGAGTGGGAGTGCCCCGGCACGTGGGGCTCCGTCACCGGGAGCGAGGAGTCGGCGGACAGGTCCCAGTCCGAGGCCGGCCGGTTGCGGGCCACCATCTCGGCGCCGAGGGCGGCGACCATCGCACCGTTGTCCGTGCACAGACCGGGACGCGGGACGCGCAGCTGGATGCCGGCCCGTGCGCAGCGCTCCTCGGCGAGTGCCCGCAAGCGGGAGTTGGCCGCGACGCCGCCGCCGATCATCAGGTGGTCGACGCCCTCGTCCTTGCAGGCCCGTACGGCCTTCCTGGTCAGCACGTCGACGACGGCCTCCTGGAACGAGGCGGCGACGTCCCGCACAGGGACTTCCTCGCCCGCGTTGCGCTTCGCCTCGATCCAGCGGGCGACGGAGGTCTTCAGGCCGGAGAAGGAGAAGTCGTACGCCGGGTCGCGCGAGCCGGTCAGACCGCGCGGGAACGCGATCGCCTTCGGGTCGCCCTCCTTGGCGAGCCGGTCGATGACCGGGCCGCCGGGGAATCCGAGGTTCAGCACCCGGGCGATCTTGTCGAACGCCTCGCCGGCCGCGTCGTCGATGGTCGCGCCCAGCGGCCGTACGTCGGAGGTGATGTCGGGGGCCAGCAGCAGCGAGGAATGCCCGCCGCTGACCAGCAGCGCCATCGTCGGCTCGGGCAGCTTGCCGTGCTCCAGCTGGTCGACGCAGATGTGCGAGGCGAGGTGGTTGACGCCGTAGAGGGGCTTGCCGAGCGCGTACGCGTACGCCTTGGCCGCCGTGGTGCCCACCAGCAGCGCGCCCGCCAGTCCTGGGCCCGCGGTGACCGCGATGCCGTCCAGGTCGGACGCGGTGACGCCCGCCTCGGCGAGAGCCCGTTCGATGGTCGGAACCATCGCTTCCAGGTGGGCGCGGGAGGCGATCTCCGGGACCACGCCACCGAACCTGGCGTGCGTGTCGACGCTGGAGGCGACCGCGTCCGCGAGCAGCGTCGTGCCCCGGACGATGCCGACGCCGGTCTCGTCGCAGGAGGTCTCGATGCCGAGGACCAGGGGCTCGTCGATACCGCTGGTGAGGTTCATGGCTGGATCTCTTCTGTCTCTTCGGTCGTCGTACGCCGCATCACGAGCGCGTCGATGTTGCCGGGCTGGTAGTAGCCGCGGCGGAAGCCGATCGGTTCGAAGCCGAAGCGTTCGTAGAGCTTCTGCGCGCGCGTGTTGTCGACGCGCACTTCGAGCAGCACCTCGGTGCACTCGAAGGCGGTCGCGTGCTTCAGCAGGTCGGTGAGGAGGCGGGCGCCGAGGCCGGTGCCCCACTGGTCGCGGGCGACGGCGATGGTCTGTACGTCGCCGAGGTCACCGGCGGCCGCGAAGCCCGCGTACCCGACGATCCGGCCGGTGGCCGGGTCCTCGGCGACGACGTAGCGACGGGAGGCGCGGGGGCCGCGCGCGTACGCCAGCTCCGACCAGAACATGCCGGGTGACCAGGCGTCCTCGGGGAACAGCGCGTGCTCCAGGGCGAGCACCGGCTCGATGTCCCACCAGCGCATCTCGCGCAGGACGGTCGTCGACGGCTTGGCGGCGGTGGTCACTTGGGGGTGACCACCTTGTAGTTCTTGGGCACCTGGGCGTCGGGGCGGCGCAGGTAGAGGGGCAGCGGGGGCAGGAAGCCGTACCCGGTGGTCGGCTTCCCGCCGGCCTCGGTCCGCCCCTCTGGCGTCGGCTCCCCGCCGCTCTGCTCCTCTGCCGTCGGCTCACCGTCGCCCCGCTCCCCTGCCGCCGCTGTCCCGGCGGCCGTTTCACCGACGGGCGTTTTGCCCACGGCCTGCGCCCCGGCCGCCAGCCTCTCGGCGGCCAGGGACGCGAGTGCCGCGGCCGACACGTGCTCGGGGCCGCGCGCGTCGGGGAAGGCCTCGGGGTAGAGCAGCGCGCCCGCGCCGACCACCGGCAGCCCCGCGAGGCGCTCGGCGATGTCGGCGGGGCGGTCCACGGCGGGCTCGGTGGTGCGGGTGCGGGCGTCGTCGTAGCGCGCCCAGTAGACCTCCTTGCGGCGGGCGTCGGTGGCCACCGCGAAGGGGCCCTCGACACCGGCCTCGACCCCGGCCGCGTACGCCAGGGCGTCCAGCGTGCACAGGCCGTGGACCGGGACGCCGAGCGCGAATCCGAAGGTCTCCGCCGTCGCGAGCCCGACCCTCAGTCCGGTGTAGGGACCGGGGCCGACGCCCACGACGATGCCGGTGACGGCATCGAGTTTCAGCCCGGCCTCGCGCAGGGTCGCGTCGATCAGGGGCAGCAGCAGTTCCCCGTGCCGGCGGGCGTCGACCTGGGTGGTCTCGGCGACGACGGACCTGCCGTCGTGGAGGGCGGCGGTGACGGCGGGGGTGGCGGTATCAACAGCGAGCAGGAGCACGCAAACAGCCTACGGCCCACGCGGCGGAAGCACGGCGTCCGGACGGCTGGGGCGGCTGCTGCTACCGTCACGACAAAGTCGTGCGGAACCTCGTGCGGGCCGTCCGCGCAGGGGTCCGCGAGTGGTGATCGAAAGGTGCAGCAAGGTGGCTAGCAGCAGCTCGGGAATCGTGGCCGGGCTCACCGCCGGGGCACTCGCCGTCGTCGGCTTCCTCGCCTACCAGGCGTCGGCGAACGTGCCGGACACGGTGGCCATGCCCAGTGCGACCGCCTCGCCCACGGTTCCCCAGGGCAAGGGGAAGACGGCCAAGCCCTCGCCGCTCGCCCTGCCCGCGAACTCGGGTACGGGCACCCGGGTCGTGTACTCGCTGTCCGGCAAGCGGGTGTGGCTGGTGGACACCGAGGCCCCTGCGGCGGCGCGCCAGAAGCCGCCGACCTACCCGGTCGCGCCGAGCGCGGTCAGCCCCGCGCCGGACACCTACCGGGTCTCCACCCGCTCCCTGAAGGTCACGGGGTCGGACGGCAAGCCGGTGGAGCACGTGGTGCGGTTCACCAGCGTGGACGGCGTGACGGTCGGATTCAGCGCGGCGGTGGACGGCACGATGCCGGGCCCGGGCGCCTCTCCGCAGGAGGGGACGGGCGCGGTGCGGATGACCCGGGCGGACGCGAACCGGATGTGGGAGTTCGCGACGGTCAACGTCAAGGTCGTGGTCGTCCCGTAGCCCACAGGGGCCCTTCCCCTGCACCCTCCTCCGGAGAGTCCCCAGTACCCCCGGGGGGCCGTCTAAGCGGCGTCGCGCCGCTCGGCGGTCCCCTTTTCGGTGCCCGCTGCTCGCGTGTCCGTCGCACGTGTGCCGGCCGCACGCGTGACCGCCGTACCCGTGCCTGCCGGTTCCCCGGCCGGTGCCTTCTCGCGCGCCTTGTCCCCCGCCTTGTCGCGTGCCTTGTCCCGCGGCGGCGTGGAGACCGCCGTGGCCGCCGCGCACGAGGCGAGCAGCGCGCGCATGGTCACGGGGGCGCCGTCCGCAGGGCCCGTAGTGACGGGGGCAGGCGTCATGGGCTTCTCGACTTCTCGTTCCGGTGCCGACATGGACGCCTCCTGGGGCGACGGGGGCAGGCGCGACGGGAGCAGGCGCAGCGAGACGTGGTTAGGTATACCTAACCAAGGACTCCGGTCCCATGTGACCATGTCCGGGGCCCCCGACGCAACATCTTCCCGACAGCTTGTCGGAATGTACGGGGACAACGCGCGGCGGGGCGCCGGAGTTCCCACCTCCGGCGCCCCGCAGTCGTCGTACTTCCGTGTCCTGCAGTCGTGCTTCCGTGCCCCGCAGTCGTGCTTCCGCGTCCCTCAGTCGTGCTGCTTCCGCGTCCCTCAGGCCCCCAGCCCCGCCAGGTCCACCCGCGCCCAGCGCGCCCCGATCCCGTCCAGCCGGACCCGGCGTACGTCGTCGTCGGTGTCGCCCTTCGCGCGGTCGATCACCACGTGCAGCCGGTCGTCGGACAGTTCCTCGACCTTGCCCTCGCCCCACTCCACGACGATCACCGACTCGGGCAGCGACACGTCGAGGTCGAGGTCCTCCATCTCGTCGAGCCCGCCGCCGAGCCGGTAGGCGTCGACGTGGACCAGCGCGGGCCCCTGCGCGAGCGGCGGGTGCACGCGGGCGATGACGAAGGTCGGCGAGGTCACGGCGCCGCGCACCCCCAGTCCTGCGCCGAGACCGCGGGTGAGCGTGGTCTTGCCCGCGCCGAGCTCGCCGGTGAGCATCACCAGGTCGCCGGGGCGCAGCAGTGCGGCCAGCGCGCGCCCCAGCTCACCCATTTCGGCGGGCGAGTGGACGGTGAGGGAGTACGAGTGGACCGGGTCGGTACCGGGGGCGTGCTCAGCCGCCCCGCTGTGCGGTGCTTCCATGCCGGTCAACGTTAGGGCCTGTCCGGCGGAACGTGTCACGGGTCGGGGCGGCAGTGGGATCGTCGGCGCGTCTCACTGTCCGACAGGATCGGCCGGACAGGTGCGGGCCGTCGGCGGGACCGCCCCGACCCTGGCCAGCAGGTCCGCGAGACGGCCGTTCACCAGGTCGGGGTGTTCCAGCATCACCAGGTGACCGGCGTCCGGCACCACGACCAGTTCCGCGTCCGGCAGCAGCGCCGCGATGGCCTCGCTGTGCGAGCTGGGGGTGACCAGGTCCTTCGCCCCGGCCAGCACCAGCACCGGCACCTCGGCGAAGACCTGCAGCGCGACCGCCTTGTCGTGGTCCTGGAACGCCGGGTAGAACTCCGCGACCACGTCGATCGGGGTCCCCTCGATGAGCCGCTCGGCGAACCGCGCCACCGCCGGGTCCACGTCCCGCGACCCGAACGAGTACCGCTTGACTATCCCCGTGAACAGGTCGGCGGTCGCCCGCCGCCCCCGCTCGACCAGCTCCGCCTGCGAGCCCAGCGTGCGCAGCAGGCGGGGCAGGACGCGGCGCACCGCGTTCATCCCGGCGACCGGGAGCCCGAAGTTCACCTCGCCCATGTGTCCCGAGGACGTACCGATGAAGGCGACGCCGACGACGCGCTCGCGGATCAGTTCCGGGTACTGGTCGGCCAGCGCCATCACCGTCATGCCGCCCATCGAGTGCCCCACCAGCACCAGTGGCCCCTCAGGGGCCGCCACGTCGATGACGGCCTTGAGATCGCGGCCGAGCTGGTCGATGTCGACGGGCACGCCGTCGGCCTGGGCCGCTCCGCGCGCGGAGCGGCCGTGGCTGCGCTGGTCCCAGTGGACGGCGCGCACGGTGCCTCGCAGGGCGGCGCGCTGGAAGTGCCAGGAGTCCTGGTTGAGGCAGTAGCCGTGGCTGAAGACGACCGTGACCGGGGCGGACCCGCGGCGGCCGAAGAGCTTGCGGCGCTGCTTGGCCGAGTCCGCCTGCGGCTCGTCGCATTCGTAGTAGAGCTCGGTGCCGTCGTCGGCGAGAGCGGTGCCAGGGGTGCCGCGCAGGGCTCCGTACGGCCCGGCCGCGTCCAGGGCGAGACGGGCCTTCTTGCGCATGCCCCGGCCGACGGTGAGCCGCTCCATGGCGACACCGGCGGCCGCGCCCGCGGCGACCACGCCTATGGCGGCTCCGGCCAGTCCGGCCCGGCGCCAGGTGCCCGCCGGCGCGGCATCGGCCGCTTCGGCCGCCGCCAGTGCCGCGGCGACGACCCCCTCCGCACTGCTCTCGCTCACGTGCCGCTCCTCGCTGGTGCCTGGCTGCTGCCTACCGGTCCCTGGCCGGGCCCTCCCGGCCCTCCTGCCCACTGACGGCATCGTCACCGACGACCCCGCCGACGACATCGTCACCGACGCCGGCGCCTCCCCCGACGCCTCCGCCCTCTGCCGTCCCGCCATCCTCTTCGTTCACATAGACACGCGGAACACGTGGACCGATGCGCGTGACGATCTCGTACGCGATCGTGTCCGCGGCCTGCGCCCAGTCCGCGGCGGTCGGCTCGCCCCGCTCTCCCGACCCGAACAGGACTGCTTCTGCCCCGGCCGCAAGGGTCTCACCGCCGAGATCGACCACGAACTGGTCCATCGCGATCCGTCCGCGGGCCCGCCGCCACCGGCCGCCGACCAGCACCGGGCCGCGCCCGGACGCGTTGCGCGGGACGCCGTCCCCGTAACCCACCGGGATCAGGCCGAGGGTGGTGTCCCGCTCGGTGATGTAGTGATGGCCGTAGCTCACGCCGTGACCCGCGGGAACGTCCTTCACCAGGGCCACGGAAGCGGCCAGCTTCATCACCGGCCGCAGCCCCAGCTCGGCGGGTGTGCCCAGCTCCGGGCTCGGCGACACCCCGTAGATCGCGATTCCGGTCCGTACGAGATCGAAGTGCGACTGCGGCAGGGTCAGGGTCGCCGGCGAGTTGGCGAGGTGGCGCACCTCGGGGGCCAGGCCCTGGGCCTCCGCGTAGCCCACCATCTCGCGGAAGGCGGTGAGCTGGAGCTCGATGGACGGGTGGCCGGGCTCGTCCGCGCACGCGAAGTGCGACCACAGACCGGTCACCCGGACGGTGCCCTCGGCCTCGGCGGCACGGGCGGCGGCCACGAGCTCGGGCCAGTCGGCGGGCTGGCAGCCGTTGCGTCCGAGGCCGGTGTCGGCCTTGAGCTGGATCCTGGCGGTGCGTCCAAGGGTGCGGGCGGCAGCGGTGACCTCGCGCAGCGCCCACATGCCGCTGATCCCCAGGTCGAGATCCGCCTCGATGGCCTCGCGCCAGGGCCCGCCCGGGGTCCAGAGCCAGCACATCACACGGGCCCGGTCGGGGGTGATCCCGGCGGCGCGCAACGCGAGGGCCTCGTGCGGAGTGGCCGTGCCGAGCCAGGTCGCGCCGGCGGCCAGGGCCGCGCGGGCGCAGGGCAGCGCCCCGTGCCCGTACGCGTCCGACTTCACGACGGCCATCAGTGCGGCGTGCGGGGCGCGCTCGCGCAGCGAACGGACGTTGGCGCGCAGCGCGGCAAGGTCGATCTCTGCGCGGGCGCGCAGGGGGGCACCCACCGTCGCCGGTGTCGTCGGCCGACTCGTCGCCATGCTCATCACGTCGCTCGCCACGGTCTCGTCTCTCAAGGTCATCCCGCCCAGTCTCGCAGAGGGGTACGACAGGCCCAGCCGGGGCGGGGACCCTGGTGACCCACGCCACCCGACTCCCCGCGGCGTCAGCTGCCTGTGCGTATGCGCGTCTTCACGTCATGTCACACATTTGGCCCGGGCGTTCACCCGCCCGGCGAGCCGTGCCTGGCGCGCGGGGCGGCGGGGCCGCCGGATGGGACGAGAGGCGGGCCCCTGTCGGGGTGCCGCCGTTCGCCGGAGGAGCTGAGGAACCATGAGGGCCACCCGCCCCGCCCGTATATCCGCGCTGGCCGCACTCGTCTCCGTGGGGGCGGCCTTCCCGGCCGCGTCGGCGGCGGCCGAGACGTCCCTCGCCTCCCCCCGCCCCGTCACACCGGCAGTGCTCCCGGCAGCAGCGCCGGAGCCGCCGTGCACCGCCCCCACCGGCCCGTACCAGAAGGAACTGGAACGCAAGCTGCGCCTCACGGTCGACGGCAAGCAGTCACCGGCGGACTGCGTCGCCATCCGCAGGCTCCAGCGGCAGCTGAACATCGTCCCGGCGGACGGCCGCGCGACCGCGAAGACGTACGGCCTGCTGCTGGTCCGCGAGGCCCGCAGCAACCCCAACGCGGCGGGCCGGTGCCCGGTCCGCAGCTACTCCGTCACCTGCGTGGACCTCCCCCGCCAGCTCCTGTGGGTGCAGGTCGGCAGAAGGGTCACCTTCGCCCCGGTGCCGATCCGCAGCGGTATCCGTGGACACGAGACCCGTACCGGCTGGCACCGGGTCTACTGGAAGCACAAGAACCACTTCTCCACCATCTACAACAACGCCCCCATGCCGTACAGCCAGTTCTTCAGCGGCGGTCAGGCGCTGCACGGCACGTATGGCGACCTCTTCGAGGCGGGCTCCGGCGGCTGCGTGAACCTCTATGTGCACGACGCGGAACGCCTGTGGAAGAAGCTCGGCGTCGGCAGCAGGATCTACGTCTGGGGCGCCAAGCCGGGCACCGACGTCCGCGGGAAGCGGGACGGCCGCCTCACGGACGACGAGCTGATCATCCAGGGCTTCGGCGGCGAGCACATCCCGGTGGAATGGACCCTGAACACTCCACTGACGCCCGGCCTGTCACCGGCGGCCACGCCCTGACCCGCACCACGACACGAGTGCGGGGCGCAGGGGTGTGACGGGGAGCCGCACGCGCCTGGCGGTGCGTGCGGCTCCCCGCGTCCCGGGGCAGGGCGCGGGGAACCGGGCGGTTCGGGGGAACAGCCGAGGGCGGGGTCAGGCCATGCCTGGCCCGGACCGTGCCGGGTCTCAGGCCCTTCAGCCCCACCAAGCCTCAGCAGACCCGCACACCCCGCCAAGCCTCCGCGAGTCCCTCCGCCACGTCCATCGCCGAAATGGGCGCTCCCCGGGCCGCCCCCCGCCCCGCCAGCCCGTGCAGGTACGCGCCGGCCGACGCCGCGTCGAGCGCGGGCAGCCCGGCCGCCAGCAGCGCCCCGATCAGCCCGGACAGCACATCGCCGCTGCCGGCCGTGGCCAGCCATCCCGTCCCGGTCGGATTGACCCGCACCGGCCCCGGCCCACCGCCCGCAGGGCCCCCGTCCGCGGGCTCAACGCCCGCCAGGTCAACGCCCAGAGCGCCCCCGCCCGCAGGGTCACCACCCGCAGGCCCGCTTCCCCCCAGCTCCCCGTCCGACCCGTCCGCGCCGCCCGGCGGGCCCGGCGGGCCCGGCGGGCCCGGCGGGCCCGGCGGGCCCGCGACCAGCGTGGTCGATCCCTTGAGCAGCACCGTCGCCCCGTACAACACCGCCAGCTTTCGTACCGAGTCGAGCCGTTGCTGCTCCACCGCCTCCCGCTCCACGCCGAGCAGCCGTGCCGCCTCTCCCGCGTGCGGTGTCAGCACGGTGGCCGCACGGCGCGCACGTACCGTCTCCGGGTCGAGTCCGCGCAGCCCGTCGGCGTCCACCAGGACGGGTACGTCGGCCGCCAGCACCTCACCCAGCGCGTCCTTCGCCCCGTCGTCGAGCCCGGGGCCGATCACCCACGCCTGCACCCGCCCTGCCTCTCCCGGCGCACCCGTGCTGACCAGCGTCTCGGGGAAGCGCGCCAGCACCGCGTCGCCGCCCTCCCCGACGTACCGCACCGCCCCGGCGCCGCCCCGCAGCGCACCCGCCACGGCCAGCACGGCGGCCCCCGGGTAGCGGTCCGAACCGGCCACCACGCCTACGACCCCCCGCCGGTACTTGTCGCTCCCCGCGGCCGGTACGGGCAGCAGCCGCGCCACGTCCGCGTGCTGGAGCGCCTCGACCGCGCCCGGCACCCCGGCGGTCTCAAGACCGAGGTCGACGAACCGCAGCGCACCCGCGCACTCCCGGGCCGGATCGATGAGCAGCCCCGGTTTGTACGCCCCGAAGGTCACGGTCACGTCCGCGTGCACGCACTCCCCGTCGACCCGCCCGCTGTCCGCGTCGACGCCACTGGGCAGGTCCACCGCCAGCAGCACCGCCCCGGACCGCTCGGCGGCCCGCACCAGCGGCACCGCCTCGTCCCGCAGCCCACCCCGGCCTCCGATGCCGGTGATCGCGTCGAGTACGAGACCGGCCCGGGCGATCGCGGTGTACGCGGCGGACCCGGCTCCCGCCGCGCCCCCCTCGTGCACCTCGTGCGGGCGGTGCGGCCCGGGTACGACCCGGCCGCCGGCCCCGCGCAGCGCGGCGAGCCCGCCCTCGTGCGCCCGCCCGCGCGCGTCGACGAGGACGGCGGTCACCCCGGCACCGCGCCGGGCCAGCCGCGCACCTGCGTACAGGGCGTCACCCCCGTTGTCCCCGCTGCCCACGAGCAGCACGACCCGGGCCCCGTACACCTTCCCCAGCACATCGGCGCAGGCGGCAGCCAGCCCGGCAGCCGCCCGCTGCATCAGTACCCCGTCGCCCAGGCGGGCCATCAGCTCCCGCTCGGCCCCCCGCACCGTCTCCACACTCCACGCAGTCCGCATGCCCCGAGTCTGCTCCACGCCCGCCGACCCCACACCCCAAGGCCCACCCGCCCCACCACGACGTCCCGCCTCTCGCGTTCCGCCCTCGCATGCCGTCTCTCGCGTTGCGCCCCTCGCTGCCGCCTCTCGCGTTCCGCCCCTCGCGTTCTGCTCCCTATGCCTCCGCGATCACCACTGCCGAAGCCACCCCCGCGTCATGGCTGAGCGACACGTGCCAGGACCGCACCCCCAGCGCCGCCGCCCGCGCCGCCACGCTCCCCGAGACCCGCAGCCGCGGCTGCCCCGACTCCTCCACGTACACCTCCGCGTCCGTCCACAGCAGCCCCGCCGGCGCCCCCAGCGCCTTGGCCAGCGCCTCCTTGGCGGCAAACCGGGCCGCCAACGAGGCCACCCCGCGCCGCTCCCCGCTCGGCAGCATCAACTCCCTTTCCACGAAGAGCCGTTCGGCCAGTTGCGGCGTACGCTCCAGCGCCGCCCCGAACCGCTCGATCTCGGCGACGTCGATGCCGACCCCAACAATCACGTGCTCACTCCAGATGTCTCCGGCCATTGAGGCCACCGCGCCATTTCGGATCCCGGGCCCCCCGCCCCACCCAGCAGCGTAGGCCGCCGGGGCCGCCACCCCGGGACCCCGGACAGCACAGAACCGTGCATCGGAAACCCAGGAACCCCCACAGCACAGAACCCCGCCCCGGCCCGAAGGCCGGAACGGGGTTCCGCGACCGGGGAGCACCCCACCGAGCGGTCAGCCCGGCTTCCTCAGCTGCGCCCCGATCACCTCAATCAGCCCAGCTTCCTCAGCTGCGCCCCGATCACCTCAATCAGCCCAGCTTCTTCAGCTGCGCCTCGATCACCGCGGTCGGCTGCGCCTTGACCGTGCCGCCCAGGCTGATCGTGGAGAAGGTGGCCAGCGTGCTGCCCTTGCGTACGGCCGCCAGCTTCAGAACAACGTCGCTTCCGTCGCCCTCCATGGTGATCGTCCAGCCCTGCGCCTCGTCGCCGCCCGTCACCTGGTCAGGCACGATCTTCTTGATCTTGATCTTCTCGCCGGCCTGCTCACCGCTGAAGCCGCCCGAGCACGTCTGCGCGGCCTTGCCGAGTGCGGTGTAGGCGTCCTGCGCGCCCTTGGCCTCGTACGAGGCGAGCACGTCGGCGGTGACCGGCTGGGTGAGCGCGTTCAGACCGGCCTTCGCCTTCTCCTCCTCGGTGGCCTTCGGGTCGGTCTTCGTCTTCGCGGGCTTCTCGACCGCCTTGCGCAGCAGGTGTGCGACCGGCTTACCGGACGGCACGGCGGAGAAGGTGTCCAGCAGCGGCTTGCACTCGGCCTTGTCGGTCTTGACGGCACCCGGCGGGACCTCATCCGCCTTCGTGCCCTTCGTCACCAGGTGCGTCGTCAGGTCGGCCTGCTCGATGGCCGCCTTCTCCAGCTCGGCCGCCGTCAGGGCCTTGGCCGCCGGCTCCTCCTTCGCGGGAGCGCTCGGCGAGCCCTTGGCGTCGCCCTTCGCCGGGGCGTCGGCGGACTTGTCGGCCCCGCATGCCCCCACCAGCAGGGTCAGCGACACGGCGGACACGACGGCGACGGCATGACGACGGAACAACGTACGGCGCATGAAAGGGTTCCTCCGGAAGAGAACAACGGAAATCGGTGAGCACACCGGCCCGACGAGCCGAAATCAGCCGAGCCGAACAACGGTCCCCCCGCGCGCAGTTCGCTCGGCCTGTCTCACGCGGAATCTGTTGTGCTCATGCAATGTAGAGCCTCTTCACCAGCCGGAACATTGAATTCCTGGCCGGCCCCGTGATCGTGACAAGCGTGCGACCCCTCATCGCCCCAATCGAGATCCAGCCGCGTACAACCCTCCGCCGTACAACCCTCCCCCGGAGCCCCTCCCACGTGACCGAGCCCACCACGCCCGACCGACCGGAACCGCCCCGCAGCCCCGACAATGACTTGGTGATCACTTCGCCGCCACGAAGCTCCCCCCGCCGGGCCGAGTCGTCCCCGTACCTGGACCTCACCCGCGCCGAGTGGAGCGCCCTGCGCGAGAAGACGCCGCTGCCCCTCACCGCCGAGGAGGTCGAGCGGCTGCGCGGTCTGGGCGACGTCATCGACCTCGACGAGGTGCGCGACATCTACCTCCCGCTCTCCCGCCTCCTGAACCTGTACGTGGGGGCCACCGGCAATCTGCGCGGCGCCCTCAACACCTTCCTCGGCGAGAACGGCACCCAGCGCGGCACGCCCTTCGTCATAGGGGTCGCGGGCAGCGTCGCCGTCGGAAAGTCCACGGTCGCCCGTCTCCTCCAGGCCCTGCTGGCCCGCTGGCCGGAACACCCGCGGGTGGAGCTGGTCACCACGGACGGCTTCCTGTACCCGATGCGGGAGCTGGAGAAGCGCGGCCTGATGGCCCGCAAGGGCTTCCCCGAGTCGTACGACCGCCGCGCCCTGACCCGCTTCGTCGCCGACGTGAAGGCCGGCAAGGACGAGGTCACCGCCCCCGTCTACTCCCACCTGATCTACGACATCGTCCCCGACGAACGCCTCACCGTGCACCGCCCGGACATCCTGATCGTCGAGGGCCTCAACGTCCTGCAGCCCGCCCTGCCCGGCAGCGACGGCCGGACCCGGGTCGGCCTCGCCGACTACTTCGACTTCTCGGTGTACGTCGACGCCCGCCCCGAGGACATCGAGCAGTGGTACCTCAACCGGTTCCGCAAGCTGCGCGCCACCGCCTTCCAGAACCCGTTCTCCTACTTCCGCAAGTACACCCAGGTCTCCGAGGAGGAGGCGATGGCGTACGCCCGCAACACCTGGCGCACCATCAACCGCCCCAACCTCCTGGAGAACGTGGCCCCCACCCGGGGCCGCGCCACGCTGATCGTCCGCAAGGGCCCCGACCACAAGATCCAGCGTCTCTCCCTGCGCAAGCTCTGACGGTTCCGGTACGTACGGGAGGGGCCCGGCCGGTGCACTCCCGGTCGGGCCCCTCCCGTACGTGCCATCACTCACCCGCGGTGCGGGGCCGCTCAGCCCAGCGCGGACTTCACCACGTCGGCCAGCCGCTCGGCGACGGCCTTCGCCTGCTCGGTGTCGGCGGCCTCGACCATCACCCGCACCAGCGGCTCGGTGCCGGACGGGCGCAGCAGCACCCGGCCCGTGGAGCCCAGCTCGCGCTCGGCCTCGGCGACGGCCGTGGCCAGCTCCGCCGACGTACCGACCCGCGACTTGTCGACGTCGGGAACGTTGATGAGGATCTGCGGCAGCCGCGTCATGACGCCCGCGAGGTCCGCGAGGGTGCGGCCGGTGGCGGCGACCCGGGCGGCCAGCATCAGGCCGGTGAGGGTGCCGTCGCCGGTGGTGGCGTGGTCCAGGACGATGACGTGTCCGGACTGCTCGCCGCCGAGCGCGTAGCCGTGCTCCTTCATCGACTCCAGGACGTAGCGGTCGCCGACACCGGTCTGGACGACCTCGATGCCCTCGGCCTCCATGGCCAGCTTGAAGCCGAGGTTGGACATCACGGTGCCCACCACGGTGTTCTTGCGGAGCTGTCCCGCCTCGCGCATGGCGAGCGCGAGGACGGCGAGGATCTGGTCGCCGTCGACCTCGTTGCCCTGGGCGTCGACGGCCAGGCAGCGGTCGGCGTCACCGTCGTGCGCGACACCGAGGTCGGCGCCCTGCTCGACGACGGCGGCCTTCAGGTGCTCCATGTGGGTGGAGCCGTAGCCGTCGTTGATGTTGAGGCCGTCCGGCTCGGCGCCGATGGTGACGATCTCCGCGCCGGCCCTGGCGAACGCCTCGGGCGACACGCGGGAGGCCGCACCGTGCGCCTCGTCGAGGACGACCTTCAGGCCGTCGAGACGGTTGGGAAGCACCCCCATCAGGTGGGCGATGTATTTGTCGAAGCCCTCGTCGTAGTCGGCGACCCGGCCGACGCCCGCGCCGGTCGGACGGTCCCAGGCCTCGCCGCCGCGGTGCTGGTCGTAGATCTTCTCGATCCGCGCCTCCAGCTCGTCGGCCAGCTTGTGGCCGCCGCGGGCGAAGAACTTGATGCCGTTGTCGGGCATCGCGTTGTGGCTCGCGGAGAGCATCACGCCGAGGTCGGCACCCAGCGCACCGGTGAGATACGCCACCGCGGGGGTGGGCAGCACACCGACGCGCAGGACGTCCACGCCCGCGCTCGCCAGACCGGCCACCACGGCGGCCTCCAGGAACTCTCCCGAGGCCCTCGGGTCACGGCCGACCACGGCCGTGGGCCGGTGGCCCGCAAAAGTACCGGCCTCGGCGAGCACATGCGCCGCCGCGACCGACAGGCCGAGCGCCAGCTCCGCCGTCAGATCCGCATTGGCCACGCCGCGCACACCGTCGGTGCCGAAGAGTCGTCCCACAGCTGTCCTCCGAAATACTCCGAAAACGCAAAACCCCTGAGCGCTTTCTGCCCGTTATACGCCCGAGGGGATCGATAAGGATCAATCCGAACTAAACGAACGCCCCGGTGGCACGGAAAGTGCCACCGGGGCGAACGGTGAAGCGTTGTGCGGCCAGCAGGCGCGTGATTAACGCTTGCTGTACTGCGGCGCCTTGCGGGCCTTCTTGAGACCGGCCTTCTTGCGCTCGACCGCACGGTCGTCGCGGGAGAGGAAGCCGGCCTTCTTCAGGATGGCGCGGTTGTTGTCGACGTCGGCCTCGTTCAGCGCACGGGCGACACCGAGACGGAGCGCACCGGCCTGACCGGACACACCGCCACCGGAGATACGGGCGACGACGTCGTAGCGGTCGTCCAGCTCGAGCACCTTGAAGGGCTCGTTGACTTCCTGCTGGTGGACCTTGTTCGGGAAGTAGTCCTCGAGCGTACGCCCGTTGATCTTCCACTTGCCGGTGCCCGGAACGATCCGGACGCGGGCGATGGCGTTCTTGCGACGGCCAAGGCCGGCGGCGGGCTGCGGGTCGCCGAAGCGGCCGGCGAGCGACTCGCTGGTGTACTCGCCCTCGACGGGAACCTCCGACTCGAAGGTGGTCACCTCAGCGAAGGTCTCTTCGCCCTCGGTGCCCTCGACGGGGTTCTCAACAGTGGTCTCGGCCACGATTCTCCTCAGATCTTTCTGTACGTCTTAGGGGGTGGCCGGAACTACTGCGCGACCTGGGTGATCTCGAACGGGACCGGCTGCTGGGCAGCGTGCGGGTGCGTGTCGCCCGCGTAGACCTTCAGCTTCGAGAGCATCTGACGGCCCAGGGTGTTCTTGGGGATCATGCCCTTGATGGCCTTCTCGACGGCCTTCTCGGGGCTCTTCTCCATGAGCTCGTCGTAGCGCATGGAGCGGAGGCCGCCCGGGAAGCCGGAGTGGCGGTACGCCATCTTCTGGGTCTTCTTGTTGCCCGACAGGTGGATCTTGTCGGCGTTGATGATGATGACGAAGTCACCCATGTCCATGTGCGGGGCATAGGTCGGCTTGTGCTTGCCTCGCAGGAGGTTCGCTGCCGTGGTCGCCAGACGACCCAGGACGATGTCCTGAGCGTCAATGATGTGCCACTGGCGAGTGACATCGCCGGGCTTGGGGCTGTACGTACGCACTTCGTAGCCTTCGCTTCTTCAGTGGATGGGATCCAGACACACCTGAAGCGATCATGCAGCTGGGGCTCGCAATGCCGGGACGCCGCCCGTATGCGAGCCACTGGTAACTGCTCCAGGGAACCTACGCACGGGCCCTTCGCGTGAAAACGCTACTGCCCATACGTATAACAACCCCTGACACTACCCGCGCCCCCCCGGACGGGTCAAAACGTCCCACCCCGGCACCCTCCCCGCAGCCCCCTCGGGCGGCGGGGCCACCCGCACCCCTACTCCCCCCGCCCCCCCGAGCGTCAGCGAGCCCGCTCCACCCTCCGCTCATCCCACACCGGCTCCGCCGTCTCCCGCACGACCCCGTCCGACCCGAAGACCAGATACCGGTCGAAGGACTTCGCGAACCACCGGTCGTGGGTGACGGCCAGCACCGTCCCCTCGTACGCCTCCAGCCCCTCCTGCAACGCCTCCGCCGACTCCAGGTCCAGGTTGTCCGTCGGCTCGTCGAGCAGCAGCGCCGTCGTCCCCCGCAGCTCCAGCAGCAGGATCTGGAACCGCGCCTGCTGCCCGCCCGACAGCCGCTCGAAGCCCTGGTCGCCCTGCCCCTCCAGCTCGTACCGCCGCAGCACGGACATCGCGCCGCCACGGTCCTTGGAGTGCTCGGCCCACAGGATGTCGACGAGGGTCCGCCCCATCAGCTCCGGATGCGCGTGCGTCTGCGCGAAGTGCCCGGCCACCACCCGGGCCCCCAGCTTCCACTTCCCCGTGTGCCTGACGTCGTCCCCGGCCAGCAGCCGCAGGAAGTGCGACTTCCCTGACCCGTTCGATCCGAGGACCGCGACCCGCTCCCCGTAGAAGACCTCCAGGTCGAAGGGCTTCATCAGGCCGGTCAGCTCCAGCCCCTCGCACGTCACCGCCCGCACCCCGGTGCGTCCGCCGCGCAGCCGCATCGTGATGTCCTGCTCGCGCGGCGGCTCCGGCGGCGGCCCGACCTCCTCGAACTTCCGCAGCCTGGTCTGCGCGGCGGCGTACCGGGACGCCAGCTCGTGGCTGATGGATGCCGCCTGCCGCAGGTTCAGCACCAGCTTCTTCAGCTGCGCGTGCTTCTCGTCCCAGCGCCGGCGCAGTTCCTCGAAGCGGGCGAAACGCTCCTTGCGCGCCTCGTGGTACGTGTCGAAGCCCCCGCCGTGGATCCACACCTCGGACCCCGTCGGGCCCGGCTCCACGCTCGCGATCTTCTCCGCCGCCCGCGACAGCAGCTCCCTGTCGTGGCTGACGAACAGGACCGTCTTGCGGGTCTCCTTGAGCTTGCCCTCCAGCCACCGCTTGCCGGGCACGTCCAGGTAGTTGTCCGGCTCGTCGAGCAGCAGCACCTCGTCGGGCCCGCGCAGCAGCGCCTCCAGCACCAGCCGCTTCTGCTCGCCGCCGCTGAGCGTGCGCACCTCCCGCCACTGCGCCTTCTCGTACGGAATGCCCAGCGCGGCCATGGTGCACATGTCCCAGACCGTCTCGGCCTCGTACCCCTGCACCTCGGCCCAGTCGCTGAGCGCCTGCGCGTACTCCATCTGCGCGGCCTCGTCGTCGCGCTCGAGAATCGCGGCCTCGGCCTTGTCCACGGCGCCGGCCGCTGTCCGGATCCGCGGCTGCGCCACCGAAACTAGCAGGTCACGCACGGTCCGCTCGTCGCGCACCGAACCCACGAACTGCCCCATCACCCCGAGCCCGCCACTCACGGTGACCGAGCCGCCGTGAGCCTGCAGCTCGCCCGCGATGATCTTCAGCAGGGTCGTCTTGCCCGCTCCGTTGGGCCCCACCAGGGCCACCACGGCCCCCTCGCCCACCCGGAACGAGACGTCTCCGAGCAGCACCCGCCCGTCCGGCAAGTAGTACTCGACGTGTCCGACCTCAAGATGTCCCATGCGCATCATTCTCGCCGTCCACCGCACCGCCTCCCAACCGGATTACGGTGCCGCCGGCCCGCACACCCCGCACGCGCCGGTACGGGCGGACGAGCGGGCGGCCCCGGGCACCCGGCGCGGAAGCGGCACGCCGGGTCCGAGTCGTTAGGATGCGCGGCATGAGCTTCGGGCATGGGGGACCCTCCGGCGGCCCCGCGGGACAGCCCCCGCAGGACAACAACCCACCACAGCAGGGCAGTTACGACGCCACTTCCCCGCCGGACCCCGCCACCCCACCCCCGGCCGAGCCCGGCCCGTACGGCTCCGCGGCCCGGCCCGGCCCGCACGGCTCCAACCAGCCCGGCCCGCACGGGACCACCCCGCCGCCACCCGGCCCCCACGGAGACCCCGCGGCTCAGCCCGGCCCCCACGGGTACCCCGCCGCTCAGCTGGGCCCCCACGGGTACCCCGCCGCTCAGCCCGGCCCCTACGGCGCCCCGCAGCCGAACCCGTACGCCACCCACCCGCACCCCCACGGCGGTGCGGCCCATCCGAACCCGTACGGCGCCGCCCCCCAGCCCCAGCAGCCGGCCCCGAACCCGTACCTGGCAGACCAGCCCCAGCAGGCCCAGCCGACCCGCCAGCCGGCCGCGCCGATGCCCCCGGTGCAGCTCGTCAGGAACGAGCCCGGCCCCACGGCGCCGGGGGCTGCCCCGCACCCCGTCCCGGGCGCGGGCTTCGGCCCGGGTACGAGCGAGGGCCCCGGCCACCCGGGCCCGGGCACTGGCACCGGCACCGGCACTGGCACTGGCGCCCACCCCACCGCCGCCCCCCACCCGGGACCCACCCCCGGTTCGGGACCCACCCCCGACTGGGCCGCCCTCGCGGATGCCGCCGCGTCCCGCACCCGCCGCAAGCGCCTCCTCTACGTGGGCGGCGGTGTACTGGCCACCCTCGTCGTGGGCGCCCTGGTGGCCACCGCCGTCGTCGCGGCGGGTGGCACCTCGTCCGACGGCAAGAACTCCGCGCTCCCCTCCCCGGAGAGCCTGCCCACGCAGTCCGCAGGACCGGCGCCCTCCTTCTCACCGGTGGCACCGCCGCCCCCGCCGGACCCCAAGGAGTTCATCTCCAGCGCCGACAAGGACAAGGCCCCCCTCAGCGCGGACACCCTCTTTCCCGGCAAGTCCCTGACGCTGGAGGGGCGTTCCTACGACAAGGGCGCCACGAACCGGGTCACCGCCTGTGCCTCCGCCGCCCAGGGCGCCCTCGGCGGCATCCTCACCCGCAACGGCTGCGACCAGGTCATCCGCGCCACCTTCACCAAGGGCGGCGCGGCGGTGACGGTCGGCGTCGCGGTCTTCAAGACCGAGGCCGAGGCCCTCAAGGCCAAGAACGAGGTCAAGGACGGCATCGCCTCCCTCCCGGGCGCGGGCGTCCCCACCTTCTGCCGCAACGGCACGATCTGCCGCAAGACGGCCAATTCCTACGGCCGCTACGCCTACTTCACCGTGGCCGGCTTCACCGACAACAAGCGGAACGTCACCACTGGCGACAGGCCGGTCTTCGCCCTCGGCGACGACGCCGCCAAGTACACCTTCCTGCGCATCGTCGAGCGGGGCCGCACCCAGGCCTCGGCCGCCGCCGCCTCCGGCACCCTGCACAGCTGACCCACTCCGCCTCTGGCCGCCCACCCGCCCCCTGACTACCCTGGCCGCCGAGGCGGTACCGGACCGCCACACCCCGGGGGCTGAACCGCATGGACCACCACGACGAGGACCACCCGACGGCAGCCACCCCCGACGGCCCCGCAACCGAGGACCACACCGCTCCCCCACCCCCCGGGACGCAACCCGAGCCCTCCGGGCCCGCCAAGACCGCCGCGCCCTCCCGGCCCACCAGAACCGCCGCGCCCTCCGAGCCCGCCAGGACGGACCCGCCCGCCACCGCGAACGAGCCCTCCCAAGCCCCCTCGGACACCACCCGCCCGCCCTCGCTGGAGCCCCCTGCCGCCCCCCGGAAGCCGCCCTCTCCCACTCCGGCCACTCCGGCCAGTCCGGTCAGGCCGGCCACCCCGACCACTCCGCTCACCCCGACCGGTCCGCACCCCACCAGCACACCCCACCCCCCTACTCCCGGTCCGGCTCCGGCTCCGGCCACCCGAACCGGCCCGGAGCCCACCAGCACACCCCACCCCACCACTCCGGCTCCAGCCACCCCCGCCCCGGCCGCTTCCCCTCAGCGGGACCTTGAGCCGGAGCCGCAGCAGGACCCGCCGCCCACCAGCCGCCCCCGCTCCCCCTGGCCCACCCTCCCGGCCGCCCCCTTCACTCAGCCCACGCCCCCCGGTCCGCCCCCGGCGCCACCCGCCGGCGCCACGCGCACAGGCACCGGCACCGGCCGCCCGCGCTCCAGCACCCCCAGCCCCCGCTCCGGCACCGGCTCCCGTACCGGCACCAGCGCCCACACCGGCACCAGCGGCCCCCACGCCGGCCCCCGCCCACGACCAACAGACGGCCCCAACCCCCGCAAGGCGATCGGCACCGGCCCCCGCAACGCCGCCGGCCCCCGCAAGGCAGCCGGAATCCCCCGCCCCTCCCCAGCTCCCGCCCGGCCCCGATCCCCGCAGGACCCGCCCACCACGTCCCTCCGAGCCGGCTCCCCCGCACGGCCACGCGCCCGCGCCGACTCCGGCGCGCACCCCGCCGCTCAGTTCAACCAGCACCGCCAGTACCCGGACGGCGCTCCCCCCGCCCCGGACCGTGCGGCGCTGGACGACGCCGAGCTCCAGGCCGCCCGTCGCCGGCGTGCCACCGGCTTCACCACCGGCGCCCTGCACGCCCTCGGCTTCACCCTGCTGGCCGTCTACGAGTACTTCCGCGCCTCGGTCAGCAACCTCACCCCGGCCCAGCTGGCCGCGGGCGGCTCCCCCGAACTGCGCGAGATCGCCCGTCTCCAGGCCGACCTGATGAAGCGGAACTGGTACGAGGCGATCAGCGAACTCGCCCGCATCCTCACCTTCGACCAGCCTCGGGCGTTCCTGTGGGCGGCAGTCCTCATCGCCATCGTGGTGCGCTTCAACCGCAGCGGTCCGGCCCTCCTCCAGATCGGCCTCTCCGTCCTGGCAGCCGGCTACTGCCTCCTGCTCACCCTGGTCTGGTTCCCCTTCCTGTACGGACTCGGCGCCGCCACCTTCGCCGCCCTGGCCGCCGCGGGCGCCCTCCTGTGGGCCACCACCCGCCGCTGAACCGAACCCCCTCGGTCCACCCAACCGCCGAGCCGACGCCCCGCCCCTACCCCCGGTAGACCATCGTGCACAGCAGGGTCGAGTCGACGCCGACCGGCCAGGACCAGTAGTAGGTCCGGTCCCCCGCCGCCCGCGCGCACTCCCCGGGACCCCGCCCCGACGACGGCCCGTACACGCCGGTGATGTGCAGGACCGTGTTGTACGGAGACCGCGGCGCCCTGGCCGAACAGTCCACGGCCGTCATCGAGCCCAGCCGCATGCGCGTGCTGCCGCCCTGGGTCTCCTTCTCCGCCAGTACGCAGTACCCGGGCCTGTACTGCCGGGCCAGGCACAGCACCCGCTTGCGCCCGTCCGTCACACTCACCACGTACGACAGCCCGTCGCCCGTGGGACACGCGCTCCAGCCGGTCCGCACCGCACTCACCCGGCTGAGCCCCGCCTCGCCGGAGCAGCTCACCTTCTGCGGTATCCGGGTGTTCCAGCCCTTCCCCGTGTCGTACAGGGCGAGGCAGTCCCCGGCCCGTATCGCGGCGAACGCCTCGGCCCGCTCCTCGGCGTCCGGCTCGTCCTCCCGCTCGCCCCCGTCCGGCACGGCGTCCCCGGCCCCCGCCGAGGCGGCCCCGGACGACTTCCCCGGAACTCCGCCGGAGGGCACCGCCCCCGACGACCCGGAAGTACCGGACCCGCCGGGGGTCTGCGCCACCCGCGGGATGCCCAGCGCGGCCCCCGCCACTCCGATCCGCTGTTCCCCGCCGCCCCGCTCCAGTACGCGCGGCAGCACTCCCACCACGAACAGCAGCACCGCGACGAACAGCACCACCACCCCGCGCTTCTCCGCCCCCGTCATCCGAACCCGCCCCCTCAGCGTCCTCTCCGCAGCCCCTCGGAGCCCCCGTGCGCCGCTCGGAGCGACGCCCGAAATCACCATCGCACAGCCCACTGACAATGCCCCGGGCCCGGACAGCACAAGCCTCACGGGCCGCACCAGGCCTTCAGAAGCAGCCGTTCCCCCTCAGCAACAGCCGCCCCCCGTGTCCCCGCTTCCCGGCGCGCCGGGCAGGGTCCGCACATTCCGCGCCTCGACCGCGCGAGCCGCCAGCAACTCGTCCGCCGGGTAGGCCACTTCCTCCAGCGTCAGCCCGTGCGCCTTCACCACGTGCACCGACGAGTCCCGCACCCCGGCGGCCAGCACCTTCGCCGGCCACTCCACCTCCCGGTGCCCGTCCCCCACGTACAGCAGCGCCCCCACCAGTGAGCGCACCATGTTGTGGCAGAAGGCATCGGCCCGCACGGTCCCGGCGACCACCCCGTCGGCCCCCCGCTCCCACCACAGTTCCTGCAGCGTGCGGATGGTCGTCGCACCCTCCCGCTTCTTGCAGTACGCCGCGAAGTCGTGCTCACCGAGCAGCTTCGCCGACGCCTCGTTCATCTTCTCGACGTCCAACGTCCAGTCGTGCCACAGCACATGACTGCGGATCAGCGGGTCGACGCCGCCCGGGTGGTCCGTCACCCGGTACTGGTAACGCCGCCAGATCGCCGAGAACCGCGCGTTGAACCCCTCCGGCGCCCGCGCCGCACTCCACACCCGTACGTCGTGCGGAAGCCGCCCGGCCAGCCGCCGCAGCAGCTTTCCCTCGTGCTCCGCCCACACCTCCGCGGGCAGGTCCACGTGCGCCACCTGCCCGCGCGCGTGCACCCCGGAGTCGGTGCGCCCGGCCACGGTGAGGTCGTACGTCGTGTCCGACCGGGTCACCGTGCGCAGCGCGGCCTCGATCTCCCCCTGCACGGTCCGCCGCCCGCTGGGCTGCTTCGCCCACCCGGAGAAATCCTTGCCGTCGTACGAAAGGTCCAGCCGGACCCGTACGAAACCGTCCGCCACCTCGTCAGCCACAACCAACCTCCACGCTCACCCGGAACACACGGAAACACAGAACGGGCCCGCCCCCAGAAAAACTGGGAACGGGCCCGTCCAGGTACTGCGGGGTACTACTTGGACTCGTCGCCCTCGGTCTTCGTGTCCTCGACACCCTCGGCCTGCTCGGCCTTCTTGGAGTCGTCTTCCTTCACGGCGCGCTTCGTGGCGGCCTCGGCCTCGCCCACAGCGTTCTGCTGCACGGTGAGGGCCTCGACGAGCTCGATCACGGCCATCGGGGCGTTGTCACCACGACGGTTGCCGATCTTGGTGATGCGCGTGTAACCACCGGGGCGGTTCTCGTAGCGCGGGGCGATCTCGGTGAAGAGCGTGTGGACGATGCTCTTGTCCGTGATCGTCTGGAGCACCAGGCGACGGTTGTGGATGTCGCCCTTCTTCGCCTTGGTGACGAGGCGCTCGGCGACGGGGCGCAGGCGGCGGGCCTTGGCCTCCGTCGTCGTGATGCGGCCGTGCTCGAAGAGCGACTTCGCGAGGTTCGCGAGGAGCAGCTTCTCGTGCGCGGCGCTGCCGCCCAGACGGGCACCCTTTGCGGGACGCGGCATGGTGATTCTCCTAGTGTCTGCACCGGCCGTATCAGGTACCGGTGTCAGGGCCCCACGAGCGGACGCTCACGGGCAGTCTGTGCCGGGCGCGCACCTCACGGCGCGCGCCCGGGGGCAATGCTTAGTACTGCTCGGTCTCCACGAAACCGGCATCCGCGTCGTCGTCGGCGCCGAAGGCGTCGGCGGCGGCGGTCGGGTCGAACCCGGGAGGGCTGTCCTTGAGGGCCAGGCCCATGCCGTTGAGCTTCATCTTGACCTCGTCGATCGACTTCGCACCGAAGTTGCGAATGTCGAGCAGGTCCGCCTCGGAACGGGCCACGAGCTCGCCCACCGAGTGGATGCCCTCGCGCTTGAGGCAGTTGTACGACCGGACGGTGAGCTCGAGCTCCTCGATCGGCAGCGCCAGATCGGCGGCCAGGGCGGCGTCCGTCGGGGACGGGCCCATGTCGATGCCCTCGGCGTCGATGTTGAGCTCGCGCGCCAGACCGAACAGCTCGACCAGGGTCTTACCGGCGGACGCCATGGCGTCGCGCGGGCGCATGGCCTGCTTGGTCTCGACGTCGACGATCAGCTTGTCGAAGTCGGTGCGCTGCTCGACACGGGTCGCCTCGACCTTGTACGTGACCTTGAGCACCGGCGAGTAGATGGAGTCGACCGGAATACGGCCGATCTCCTGGCCCACCTGCTTGTTCTGGACGGCGGAGACGTAGCCGCGACCGCGCTCGACGGTCAGCTCCATCTCCAGCTTGCCCTTGCCGTTCAGCGTCGCCAGGACGAGGTCCGGGTTGTGGACCTCGACACCGGCCGGCGGGGCGATGTCAGCAGCGGTGACCAGGCCGGGACCCTGCTTGCGCAGGTACATCACGACCGGCTCGTCGTGCTCCGAGGAGACGACCAGCTGCTTGATGTTGAGGATGAGGTCGGTGACGTCCTCCTTGACGCCCGGCACGGTGGTGAACTCGTGCAGGACACCGTCGATCCGGATGCTGGTGACAGCGGCACCCGGGATGGACGACAGGAGGGTACGGCGCAGCGAGTTGCCGAGCGTGTAACCGAAGCCGGGCTCCAGCGGCTCGATGACGAACCGGGAGCGGTACTCGTCGACGACCTCTTCGGTCAGCGACGGGCGCTGTGCAATAAGCATGGGGTTCCTTTGTTCTTGGCGCCCACTATTTGACGCCAACTACCACAAGGGTACGGGCGGTACGGCTCCAAGGAGCTGTACCGCCCGAAACGCGAGGCGAGCACCGTACGGAGGTCGGTCTCCGCACGGCCACTCACGACACGAGGTATTGCAGACGCGACGCCCGGGAAGGGCGACGAATCAGACGCGACGGCGCTTCGGCGGGCGGCAGCCGTTGTGCGGCGTCGGGGTGACGTCCTGGATCGAACCGACCTCGAGGCCCGTGGCCTGGAGGGAGCGGATCGCGGTCTCACGGCCGGAGCCGGGACCCTTGACGAAGACGTCGACCTTGCGCATGCCGTGCTCCTGCGCGCGGCGGGCGGCCGACTCGGCGGCCATCTGCGCGGCGAAGGGGGTCGACTTGCGCGAGCCCTTGAAGCCCACGTGGCCGGCGGAGGCCCACGAGATCACGTTGCCGGTCGGGTCCGTGATGGACACGATCGTGTTGTTGAACGTGCTCTTGATGTGCGCGTGGCCGTGAGCGACGTTCTTCTTTTCCTTGCGGCGCACCTTCTTGGCAGCGCCCTGACGTCCCTTGGGGGGCATGTCTTACTCCAGCTGGAGAGGGAGGTGATCGGTCCTACAGCGAAGACCGCTTGATAAGCGTCCGGCTGAGGACTACTTCTTGCCCGGCTTCTTCTTACCGGCGATCGCGCGACGCGGGCCCTTGCGGGTACGCGCGTTGGTGCTGGTGCGCTGACCGTGGACCGGGAGACCGCGGCGGTGACGCAGACCCTGGTAGCAGCCGATCTCGACCTTGCGGCGGATGTCGGCCTGCACCTCGCGACGGAGGTCACCCTCGGTGCGCAGGTTGGCGTCCACGTACTCGCGGATCTTGACCAGGTCCTCTTCGGCCAGGTCACGAACGCGGGTGTTCGGGTTCACACCGGTGGAGGAGAGGATCTCCTTGGACCGGGTGCGCCCGATACCGAAGACGTAGGTGAGTGCGATCTCCACACGCTTTTCGCGCGGGATGTCAACACCTGAAACGCGTGCCATTCAATGGCTCCAGTTGTTATTTCGGGGGTCTTCCACAGAGCTGCTCCCGACCGCCGATCCCGTCCCGGTGACGTGTCACCGAGCGGGCGTGGTACGTCCGGGTCCCCGGCCCCCGCCGGAGGTGCCGCCAGTCATCCGTGGAGCGGACTGGACGTGCTCTGCGTATGTACGAATTGCTTGCGTCGCGCGAAGAACTGCGAGATGCAGGAAAGGTCGTGCGTCAGCCCTGGCGCTGCTTGTGGCGCAGGTTGTCGCAGATGACCATGACCCGGCCGTGACGGCGGATCACCTTGCACTTGTCGCAGATCTTCTTGACGCTCGGCTTGACCTTCATGGGATGTCAGGTTCTCCGGGTCAGTGCCACTCGCCCCCCGGAAGGGGCGCGGCAAGATCTACTTGTACCGGTAGACGATCCGGCCGCGCGTCAGGTCGTACGGAGACAGCTCCACGACGACCCGGTCATCCGGAAGGATGCGGATGTAGTGCATCCGCATCTTGCCGCTGATGTGCGCGAGGACTTTGTGACCGTTCTGCAGTTCCACCTTGAACATTGCGTTCGGGAGGGACTCGATCACGGTGCCCTCGATTTCGATGGCACCTTGCTTCTTGGCCACGCTTCGCCCTTCGAATCGGCTACCTTGATCGACTTACGCACTCCGTATGCAGGCATACGGATGCACGCGAGCCGACGAGTCAGTCTACGTCAGGCCACTCGAAAAGACGAATCCGTCAAGTTTGCCCAACCCTGATGATCGTTACGCCAGCGGGGACCGGCCCGCCAGTGGGCCCGCCCCACGCCGGCCCGCCCTCAGGCCAGCGGGTCCGGCGCCGCCGTGATGCCGGCCCCTTCACCACGCAGCCCTCGCGGGCACGGCGCCCGGAGGCGCCTCACCTGCATCGTGCCGCTGCGCCGGCCTCCGGCCGACGTCCCACCCTCAGGCCAGCGGGTCCGGCGCCGCCGTGATCCCGGCCCCTTCACCACGCAGCCCTCGCGGGCACGGCGCCCGGAGGCGCCTCACCTGCTTCGTGCCGCTGCGCCGGCCTCCGGCCGACGTCCCACCCTCAGCCCAGCGGGTCCGGCGCCGCCGTGATGCCGTACTCCGCCAGCTTCGCCTTGCCGCCGTCGACCGCGGTCAGCACCAGGGGGCCGTCCTCGGTCAGGGCGATGGAGTGCTCCCAGTGCGAGGACCAGGTGCCGTCCGTCGTGATGACCGTCCAGTCGTCGGCGAGGGTCTCGGTCTGGGCCGTACCCAGCGAGACCATCGGCTCGATCGCCAGGCACACACCCGGCACCAGCTTGATGCCCTTGCCGCGCTTGCGCGTGACGTAGTTCAGCAGGTGCGGGTCCATGTGCATCTCGGAGCCGATGCCGTGCCCGCCGAAGTCCTCGATGATCCCGTACTTGCCGGTGGCCGGGCGGGGCTGGCGGCGGATGTAGCCCTCGATCGACTTGGAGATGTCGACGAGGCGGTTGCCCTGCTTCATGGCGGCGATGCCGGCCCACATCGACTCCTCGGTCACCCGGGAGAGCTCCAGGAGCTCGGGCGCGTGTCCCGAGCCGACGAAGGCGGTGTACGCCGCGTCGCCGTGCCAGCCGTCGACGATGGCGCCGCAGTCGACCGAAATGATGTCGCCGTCCTTGAGGACGGTCTTCTCGTCGGGGATGCCGTGCACGACGACCTCGTTCACCGAGGTGCAGATGGTCGCGGGGAAGCCCCCGTACCCGAGGAAGTTCGACTTGGCGCCGTGCTCGGCGAGCACCTTGCGGGCGACCTCGTCCAGGTCCTTGGTGCTGGCGCCCGGAACGGCCGCCTCGCGGGTCGCCGCGTGAATGGCGGCGACGACCAGGCCCGCCTCACGCATCTTCGCGATCTGCTCGGGGGTCTTGATCTCCACCATGGGTGTGCCTTCCACGCTCGTATGACTTCGGTTTCCACAGTACGGCCACAACAGTGAGGCCGCGGCGCCCTGAGGACACCGCGGCCTTCACCGTCGTACGTATATGAGCCGGGCTGCGCTTAAGCGCCCTGACCCTCTTCGGGGCGCTTCAGGGCGTCCATCGCGCGCTTGGTCACCTCGGCGACCTTGCCTTCCGCGGAGAGGGTGACCACCAGGCCCTGCGCCTTGTAGTGGTCGATGATGGGCTCGGTCTGCGTGTGGTAGACGTCGAGCCGCTTGCGCACGGTCTCCTCGGTGTCGTCCGGACGCTGGTAGAGCTCGCCGCCGCAGACGTCGCAGACGCCCTCGGCCTTCGGCGGGCTGTACGTGGCGTGGAAGACGTGCGCCGAATCGTTGCGGCAGATGCGCCGGCCGGCGATCCGCTTCACGACCTCTTCCTCCGGGACCTCCAGGTCCAGGACGGCATCCAGCTTCTGCCCCTGCTCCTTCAGCGCCGCGTCCAGGGCCTCGGCCTGGAAGACGTTGCGGGGGAAGCCGTCGAGAAGGAAGCCGTGCTCGGCGTCGCTCTGGGCCATGCGGTCCAGCGCCATACCGATCGTGACCTCGTCGGGGACCAGATTTCCGGCATCCATGATGGCTTTGGCCTGCAGACCGAGGGCGGTGCCCTGGCTGATGTTGGCCCGGAAGAGGTCACCCGTCGAAATGTGCGGAATCGACAGGTTCGTGGCGAGGAACGCGGCCTGCGTTCCCTTGCCCGCGCCCGGCGGCCCGACGAGGACGATACGCATCAGCGGAGGAACCCTTCGTAATTGCGCTGCTGGAGCTGGCTCTCGATCTGCTTCACGGTCTCCAGACCCACACCCACGATGATGAGGATGCTTGTGCCGCCGAACGGGAAGTCCTGGCTGGCACCGAAACCTGCCAACGCCATCGTCGGCACGAGAGCGATCAGACCCAGGTACAGCGATCCCGGCCACGTGATGCGGTTCAGCACGTAACTCAGGTACTCAGCAGTAGGTCGACCTGCCCGGATGCCCGGGATGAAGCCACCATACTTCTTCATGTTGTCGGCAACTTCCTCGGGGTTGAACGAGATCGCCACATAGAAGAAGGCGAAGAACACGATCAGGAGGAAGTACGTGACGATGTAGTAGGGATGGTCGCCCTTGACCATGTTGTTCTGGATCCACTGGGCCCAGCCGGCGGTGGATCCGGAGAACTGGACGATCAGGGCGGGGATGTAGAGCAGCGAAGAAGCGAAGATCACGGGGATCACACCCGCCTGGTTCACCTTCAGCGGGATGTACGTCGACGTCCCCCCGTACGACTTCCGGCCGATCATGCGCTTCGCGTACTGGACGGGGATGCGGCGCTGAGCCTGCTCCACGAACACCACGAGGCCGACCATCGCGAATCCGACGAGGATGACGATGCCGAACTCGATCCAGCCGTCGGCCATCTTGCCGGCGTCCTTGATGGCCCAGAGCGACGTAGGGAAGCCCGCGGCGATCGAGATGAACATCAGGATGGACATGCCGTTGCCGATGCCGCGGTCGGTGACGAGCTCACCGAGCCACATGACCATGGCGGTGCCGGCCGTCATCGTGATGACCATGACGACGGTGGTGAAGACCGACTTGTCGGGCACGATCTGCGACCGGATCGCCTCGGGGCAAGCCTGGAACAGCGCACCGGAGTTGGCCGTTGCCACCAGGCCGGTGCCCTGCAGGACCGCGAGCGCCACAGTCAGGTACCGCGTGTACTGCGTGATCTTCGCCGTACCGGACTGCCCCTCCTTCTTCAGGGCTTCCAGCCGCGGGATGACCACGGTCAGCAGCTGAAGGATGATGCTCGCCGTGATGTACGGCATGATGCCGAGCGCGAAGATACTGATCTGCAACAACGCACCGCCACTGAACATCTGCATCATGCCGAGCAGCCCAGCGCCGGAATCAGCCTGGTTCAGGCACGTCTGGACGTTCTTGTAATTCACGCCGGGGACCGGAATGTGCGATCCGAGCCTGAAAAGTACGATGATGCCGAGGGTGAAGAGCAGCTTCTTGCGCAGGTCAGGCGTCTTGAACGCCCGGGCGAACGCGGTGAGCACGGTGCCTCCTGCGACTCGCGCTCAGCGCGAGAAGTGACGGGATGAAGAGAATCGGCGGTTAACAACAAGGCAGTCCTACGATGGTGCAGGCTGCCCAGAGATTAGCAACGCCACCCTACCTGGCCCTCCCGGCCGCAGGAACAACCAGCGGGCTCGGGGGTGCGAGCGCTGCCGCCCGGCGTGCCCGCAATACGGGCGAACCGCCCGGTTTTCGGGCCCCTCGATGCACAACGATCGAGACGCGTATACGACTCGCCCCACCTGCACCGGGGCCGGATCGACTTTGGTCGGGCGCCCGCCGCACTAAAGAAGGTCCTGACAAGGCAAAGCCCCTGACATCACAGTGGTGCGCAGACGTCCCACGTGAACGGAACGTCGAAGACCGCGCCTCAGTTCCTCCAGGGGGAATCCTTGAAGAAGTCCTTCATTACCGTGTCGGCCGCCTGCGGCCTGCTCCTGCTCGGCGCCTCCACCGCGACGGCGGGCGGCGCCCCCACCACGACGGCGGACAGTACGTCCCTCACGGCGCCCGCGGGCAACCCGACGGCCGAGGTGACCGTCGAGCCCGCCGCCGCCCCCACCGCCCTCGCGGCAGCGGCCACCTGCACGCTCAAGCTGGACAAGCCGTGGAAGACGTCGCACGCCCAGCCGCGCTCCATCGCCGGTTACAAGACCCTCAACAACTGTTCGGGCTTCAGTCTCGCCGCCACGCTCCAGTACCACCGCTGGCACGGCTGGTCGGCGCTCGACAAGGACACCTGGGCCGGTAACCGCGGGTACACCATCCTGAGTTGGCAGTGCGCCGGCGAGGGCAACCACAACTACCGTGTGGCCGGCACCGTCAGGGGCGGCAGCGGACCGCGGGTGGGCCACGGCAACGGTCCGTCCAGCCGCTTCACCTGCTGACCCCCTACGCACCCACGGGTGCTCCCCGCCGTACCTCGCGCGGCGGGGAGCCCCGTCCTCCCACGGCTGCCCGCCGTCCCGGACCGACCACGCTGGACTGCTCATGACGAAGCGCACATGGCTCCTCACCTCCGGGCTCGCGGCCCTCGCCGTGGCCGGGTCCGTCGTCGCCCTCCGCGCCCCGGCGCCGAAGCCGGAACCCGCACCGGCGGCGATCGCCCTGGTGAGCTTCACCGAGACCCTGATGACGGAAGCGGGGAGCGGGGGCGACCCGCCCGGTCGTCACGTCAGCATCTACGCGTCCCACCGCAGCGAGCGGATCGACACCCTGCGCTTCCTCTCCCGCGTCGACGGACGAGTGACCGAGGAGCGCCTCTGGAAGGCCGGCTCCCCGGAGGTCATCACGGTCCGGGACTGGTCGGCCTGTGCGGAGACCATCCAGCAGATGCCCGGCCCGCGGCCCGAGACCCTGGACATGGTGGTCGAGGAGATCTTCGGCCCGGCCAGAATTCCGGCCGACGCCAAGCGGTCCGGCAAGGGCACGTCGGCCTGGAAGGTCACCGACGGGATGGTCACCACCGAGTACACCGACGGCGGCGGCTCCTACCCCGACCGGGTCGTGAAGCTCAAGGGGCCCTCGGGGCAGGTGGGCACGGTCATCGACAAGGGTTCCGTCGGGACCTCGAAGGGGCTTCCCGACTGGCAGCCGGACTGGCAGGACTGCAAGCCCTCCCAGCCACCACCAGGCCGGTAGAGCGGTAGGGCGGTAGGGCGGTAGGGCGGTAGGCGCCCCAGCGAATCGTCGGTCCCGCGCCACGCGGGACCGACGCTTTTCTGTGTCCCGCGTTTCACTGGGCCGACGTTTCCCCGTACCCAGCGTTTCCCCGTGCCCGAGTTCCCGGTCCGCCGTATTCCGCATTCCGCACCTGCGGTCCCCGAGCGGCAGCCAGGCAGCCAGGCAGCCCGCCGATACTCACCCCCGTCGCCTGCACCCCCCGCGATAAGCTGATCACTCGGAGGCACGACGCGGTGACACTGACCAGTCGCGAGCGGCGTGTCGCCCTCATGCGCGAACGTTCAGTCCGGGGGAGCAATGGATCTGACAGCATCCGAACAGACGACGGTTCTCATCGTGGACGACGATCCGGTGACACGTACCGGCGTCCAGCACATCATCGGCGCCCTGCCAGGAGTGCGCGTGCTCGCCGCGATCCCGTGCCGCAGCCCGCTGGCCGCCCTTGACGAGCATGAACCCGACATCATCCTGGTGAGCGCGGCCACCGCGTCACCCGACGGCACTTCTTCCGCATTCAATGACATGCTCAACCACGCGGGACATCACCTCGTCGTGAGCTTCGGCCTCGCACCCGGGTCCTATCTCAACCCCGAATTGCTTTCCGCAGGTCTTTCCGGTGTGCTTCCGCACCAGGCCTCACCGGAAGACTTCGGAAGAGCAATCCAGGCCGTCAAAGCTGGATATGTCTATTACCCCCGCAAGGCGACCAGGGAATTCCTGCACCACAGAGCACCTATCCCCTACTTGTCGCCGCGGGAACGCGAAGTACTGGATCTGCTCGCCGACGGACTGAGCAATCAGCACATTGCCAGATCGCTGGGGATCAAGGAATCGACGGTCAAGATGTACGTGACGCGTCTGCTCCACAAGTTGCAGGTGGAAAGCCGGCTGCAGGCCTGCCTGAAAGCACGCGGACTGACAAACCGGTGGCCGGCCGTGGCCGCCCAGCAAGCCTGACGGACGACATCTGAACAACGGTGCCCGGAACGCAGAGAAGCCTGATGGGCTGCCCGCTCGCTCAGCGAGGGACAGCCCATCAGGCTCTACTGCGTGTCAGCCGGTCTCAGACGAGCTCGGTGACGCTGCCGCCCGCGGCAGCGATCTTCTCCTTGGCGGAGGCGGAAGCGGCGTCAACCGAAACCGTCAGTGCCACGGAGATCTCGCCCTGGCCCAGGACCTTGACGAGGTGGTTGTTGCGCACGGCGCCCTTGGCGACCAGGTCGGCCACCGTGACCTCTCCACCCTCGGGGTAGAGCTCGGCCAGCTTGTCCAGGTTCACGACCTGGAACTCCGTGCGGAACGGGTTCTTGAAGCCCTTCAGCTTCGGCAGGCGCATGTGGAGGGGCATCTGGCCACCCTCGAAGCGCTGCGGAACCTGGTAACGGGCCTTCGTGCCCTTGGTACCACGGCCTGCCGTCTTACCCTTCGACGCCTCACCACGACCCACACGGGTCTTGGCGGTCTTGGCGCCCGGGGCCGGACGGAGGTTGTGGACCTTCAGCGGGTTGTTCTCCGCCATGTCAGTCGACCTCCTTGACCGACACGAGGTGACGGACGGTGTGCACCATTCCGCGGAACTCGGGGCGGTCCTCCTTGACAACCACGTCGTTCAGGCGCTTGAGCCCGAGCGAACGCAGGGTGTCGCGGTGGTTCTGCTTGCTGCCGATGTACGACTTCGTCTGCGTGATCTCGAGACGGGCCATTACGCACCCGCTCCCGCACGCGCACGGAGCAGAGCCGCCGGGGCGACGTCCTCGAGGGGCAGACCACGGCGAGCCGCGATCTCCTCGGGACGCTGCAGGCCCTGAAGGGCCGCGACGGTCGCGTGCACGATGTTGATCGCGTTCGAAGAACCGAGCGACTTCGACAGGATGTCGTGGACGCCGGCGCACTCGAGTACGGCACGCACCGGGCCACCGGCGATCACGCCGGTACCGGGGGAAGCAGGCTTGAGCAGGACGACGCCCGCGGCCTTCTCGCCCGTGATCGGGTGCGGGATGGTGCCCTGGATACGCGGGACCTTGAAGAAGCTCTTCTTGGCTTCCTCAACGCCCTTGGCGATGGCCGCGGGAACTTCCTTGGCCTTGCCGTAACCGACACCTACGGTGCCGTCACCGTCTCCGACCACGACGAGCGCGGTGAAGCTGAAGCGACGGCCACCCTTGACAACCTTGGCAACGCGGTTGATCGCGACAACGCGCTCAACGTAAGCGGTCTTCTCGGCGGCAGCGCCACCGTCGCGACCCTTCCGGTCCCGCCGCTCGCCGCCACCGGCACCGCTTCCGCGGCGCTGGGGTCCAGCCATTGGATTTACCTCTCTCTGTTACGTCCGTTAGTCCCGGAACCGGGGCTTAGAACTTCAGCCCGGCTTCGCGGGCGGCGTCAGCCAGAGCGGCAATGCGCCCGGCGTACCTGTTGCCACCACGGTCGAACACGACGGTCTCGATACCGGCAGCCTTCGCACGCTCCGCGACCAGTGCGCCGACCTGCTTGGCCTGGGCGCTCTTGTCGCCCTCGCCACCGCGGATCGAAACATCCAGGGTCGACGCCGACGCGAGCGTGTGGCCCGCGATGTCGTCGATGACCTGGGCGGTCACGTTGCGGTTGGACCGCGTCACGACCAGGCGAGGACGCTCCGGCGTACCGGAGACGTGCTTGCGGATGCGGATGTGGCGACGCTTGATGGCAGCGCGCTTGTACGCGTCACCCTTGGCGATCTTTACACCGTATGCCATGGCTTACTTACCCGCCTTTCCGACCTTGCGGCGGATGACCTCGCCGGCGTACTTGACGCCCTTGGCCTTGTACGGGTCGGGCTTCCGCAGCTTGCGGATGTTAGCGGCGACCTCGCCGACCTTCTGCTTGTCGATGCCCTCGACGCTGAGCTTCGTGGGCGACTCGACCTTGAAGGAGATGCCTTCCGGCGCCTCGATCACGATGGGGTGGCTGTAGCCCAGGGCGAACTCCAGGTTGGAGCCCTTCGCCTGGACGCGGTAACCGACACCGCTGATCTCGAGCGCCTTGCTGTATCCCTGGGTCACGCCGGTGATCATGTTCGCCACCAGCGTGCGGGACAGGCCGTGCAGGGCCTTGTTCTGACGCTCGTCATTGGGGCGGTTGACGTTGAGCACGCCGTCCTCGCCCTTAACAATCTCGATCGGCGCGGCAACAGTGTGGGAGAGGGAGCCCTTGGGGCCCTTCACCGACACCGTGCGGCCGTCGATGGTGACGTCCACACCAGCGGGAACCTGGATGGGGAGCTTGCCGATTCGCGACATGAGCTTTCCTTCCTTTCCCGACTACCAGACGTAGGCGAGGACTTCCCCACCTACGCCCTTCTTGCCTGCCTGCTGGCCGGTCAGAAGACCGTGCGACGTGGAGATGATCGCCACGCCGAGGCCGCCGAGGACCTTGGGCAGGTTGGTGGACTTCGCGTACACGCGCAGACCCGGCTTCGAAATACGCTTGATGCCGGCAATCGAACGCTCGCGGTTCGGCCCGAACTTCAGGTCGAGAACGAGGTTCTTGCCAACCTCGGCGTCCTCGACCTTCCAGCCGCTGATGAAGCCCTCCTGCTGGAGGATCTCCGCGATGTGCGACTTGATCTTGCTGTGCGGCATCACGACGGTGTCGTGGTACGCCGAGTTCGCGTTACGCAGACGCGTGAGCATGTCTGCGATGGGATCAGTCATGGTCATGAGTTGGCCATCGGCCTCTCTCGCCGGGGTTTCCTGTATGCGCCATCCCTCTCCCCACTCAGAGGCGGGACGGGTGCGGTGCGGGGACCTACGGCGTAGTAAGTCGTTATGGGCGGCGGGCGCCCAACCCTTCTAGCCTACGGCATCGAGGGTGGGGCTCCCGCCGACCAGATACTTACCGAGAGCCCTGGAAAATCCGTACGCCCAAAGGGCAGTACTGACTACCAGGAGCTCTTGGTCACGCCCGGGAGCTCGCCACGGTGAGCCATCTCACGAAGGCACACGCGGCAGAGGCCGAACTTGCGGTACACGGAGTGCGGACGGCCACAGCGCTGGCAGCGGGTGTACGCGCGCACACCGAACTTGGGCTTGCGGGCAGCCTTGGCAATCAGAGACTTCTTCGCCATCTCGGTTACGCCTCCTTGAAGGGGAAGCCGAGGTGACGGAGGAGGGCGCGGCCCTCGTCGTCGTTGGTCGCCGTGGTGACCACGGTGATGTCCATACCCCGGACGCGGTCGATCTTGTCCTGGTCGATCTCGTGGAACATGACCTGCTCGGTGAGACCGAAGGTGTAGTTGCCACGGCCGTCGAACTGCTTCGGCGACAGACCACGGAAGTCACGGATACGCGGCAGCGCGAGCGACAGCGTACGGTCCAGGAACTCCCACATGCGGTCACCACGGAGGGTGACGTGGCAGCCGATCGGCTGCCCCTCGCGCAGCTTGAACTGCGCGATGGACTTGCGGGCCTTGGTGACGGCCGGCTTCTGACCCGTGATGGTCGTCAGGTCCTTGATGGCCCCGTCGATCAGCTTCGAGTCACGGGCGGCGTCGCCGACACCCATGTTGACCACGATCTTGACCAGACCGGGGATCTGCATGACGTTCTCGTAGGAGAACTCTTCACGCAGCTTGCCCGCGATCTCCTCGCGGTAGCGCAGCTTGAGGCGCGGTGCGGTGGTGGCAGTCATCAGATGTCCTCACCAGTCCGCTTGGCAACGCGGATCTTGTTGCCCTCGTCGTCAAAACGGAAGCCGACGCGGGTAACGACCTTGTTGCCGTCCTTCTCCACCACCAGCTGAACGTTGCTGACGTGGATCGGGGCCTCGGTCGTCACGATGCCGCCGGCCTGGTTCTGGCCGGCCTTCGTGTGCTTCTTGACCCGGTTGACACCCTCGACCAGGACGCGGTCCTCGCGGGGGAAGGCCTGAACGACCTTGCCCTGCTTGCCCTTGTCCTTACCGGTGATGACCTGAACCAGGTCGCCCTTCTTGATCTTCATGCTTACAGCACCTCCGGCGCGAGCGAGATGATCTTCATGAACTTCTTCTCGCGCAGCTCACGGCCCACCGGGCCGAAGATACGGGTGCCGCGGGGGTCGCCGTCGTTCTTGAGAATGACAGCGGCGTTCTCGTCGAAGCGGATGTACGAGCCATCCTGGCGACGACGCTCCTTGACGGTGCGAACGATGACCGCCTTGACGACGTCACCCTTCTTCACGTTGCCACCGGGGATCGCATCCTTGACGGTGGCGACGATGACGTCACCGATGCCCGCGTAGCGGCGACCCGAGCCACCGAGAACACGGATGGTGAGAATTTCCTTCGCACCCGTGTTGTCGGCGACGCGAAGTCGCGACTCCTGCTGGATCACGTCTATCTCCTGATCGTCTGCCGGTTCCCGGTGGGGCCGTATCGCTACGGCCCCACCGAGCCTGGCGGAACTGCCTGAAGGGAAACCCCTTCAGGGCGTATCTGTCGGTATTCCCTTGCGGGAACTACCTACTTGGCCTTCTCGAGGATCTCGACGATGCGCCAGCGCTTCGAGGCCGACAGCGGACGCGTCTCCATGATGAGGACGCGGTCGCCGACGCCTGCGGCGTTGGACTCGTCGTGAGCCTTGAGCTTGTTCGTACGGCGGATGACCTTGCCGTACAGCGCGTGCTTCACGCGGTCCTCGACAGCGACGACGACGGTCTTGTCCATCTTGTCGCTGACGACCAGACCCTCACGGGTCTTGCGGAATCCGCGCTGCTCAGTCGTCTCAGTCACATTCTTCTCGCTCATCAGGCGCTCTCCACCGTCTCGATGCCCAGCTCGCGCTCGCGCATCAGGGTGTAGATCCGGGCGATGTCCTTACGGACGGACTTGAGCCGGCCGTGGTTCTCGAGCTGTCCGGTCGCCGCCTGGAAGCGGAGGTTGAACAGTTCTTCCTTGGCCTCACGGAGCTTCGCGACGAGGTCCTCGTCGTTCAGCTCGCGCAGCTCAGTCGCCTTCGTACCGGCCACCATCACGACTCACCTGCCTCGCGCCGAACAATCCGGCACTTCATCGGAAGCTTGTGAGCAGCGCGGGTAAGCGCCTCACGAGCAATCTTCTCGTTCGGGTAGGACAGCTCGAACATCACCCGACCGGGCTTGACGTTCGCGATCCACCACTCCGGGGAACCCTTACCGGAACCCATGCGGGTCTCGGCGGGCTTCTTCGTCAGCGGGCGGTCCGGGTAGATGTTGATCCAGACCTTGCCGCCACGCTTGATGTGGCGGGTCATCGCGATACGAGCCGCTTCGATCTGGCGGTTCGTCACGTAGGCCGGGGTCAGCGCCTGGATGCCGTACTCGCCGAATGCGACCTCAGTACCACCCTTGGCCATACCACTGCGCTTGGGGTGGTGCTGCTTGCGGTGCTTGACCCTACGAGGGATCAGCATGTCGGTCAGGCCTCCGTTCCGGTGCTCTCAGCCGGAGCAGCGGCGGCGGGAGCGTCGGCCTTGGGGGCCTCGGCTGCCGGCGCGGACTGCTGCGGCTTGCGGCCGCGGCCGCCACGCTCGCCACCACGACCACCACGGGCCGGGCGGTCGGCTGCGCCACCGGCGCCACGGGCCGGGCGGTTACCCGCACGGGCCGCGGCGTTCTCGGCGCGAACCTCGGCGATGTTCTTGACGTCGCCCTTGTAGATCCAGACCTTCACGCCGATACGGCCGAAGGTCGTCTTGGCCTCGAAGAAGCCGTAGTCCACGTTCGCGCGCAGCGTGTGCAGCGGCACACGACCCTCGCGGTAGAACTCGGAGCGGGACATCTCGGCGCCGCCGAGACGACCGCCGCACTGGACCTTGATGCCCTTGGCGCCGGCCTTCATGGTGCCCTGCATGCTCTTGCGCATGGCACGGCGGAAGGAGACGCGGGAGGAGAGCTGCTCGGCAACGGCCTGGGCCACCAGCTGAGCGTCCATCTCGGGGTTCTTGACCTCGAGGATGTTCAGCTGGACCTGCTTGCCGGTGAGCTTCTCGAGGTCACCGCGGATGCGGTCGGCCTCGGCGCCGCGGCGGCCGATGACGATGCCCGGACGAGCGGTGTGGATGTCCACACGCACGCGGTCACGGGTGCGCTCGATCTCCACCTTCGAGATGCCGGCGCGCTCCATGCCGGACGTCATCATCCTGCGGATGGCGACGTCTTCCTTGACGTAGTCCTTGTACAGCTTGTCGGCGTACCAACGGGACTTGAAGTCCGTGGTAATGCCGAGCCGGAACCCGTGCGGGTTTACCTTCTGGCCCATTACCGGGTTCCTTCCTTGCTGCTGACGACCACGGTGATGTGGCTGGTCCGCTTACGGATCCGGTAGGCACGGCCCTGAGCACGCGGACGGAACCGCTTCAGGGTCGGGCCCTCGTCCACGTACGCCTCGCTGATGACCAGCGAAGAGGCGTCGGTGTGGTCGTAGTTGTGCGCGGCGTTGGCAATGGCGCTGTCAAGCACCTTGCCAACCGGCACGCTCGCGGCCTGCGGGGCGAAGCGCAGGACCGCCTGAGCCTCCGTGGCATCCATGCCACGGATAAGGTCCACCACTCGGCGGGCCTTCATGGGCGTGACGCGGATGTACCGCGCCTGGGCCCTGGCTTCCATGGTTGTCCCTTCGGTGTCGTTCATAGTCATCGCACCCCGCCTTAGCGGCGCTTCGACTTGCGGTCGTCCTTGACGTGGCCGCGGAAGGTGCGGGTCGGCGCAAACTCGCCGAGCTTGTGGCCGACCATCGACTCGGTGACGAACACCGGGACGTGGATCTTGCCGTTGTGCACCGCGATGGTGTGACCCAGCATGCTGGGGATGATCATCGAGCGCCGGGACCAGGTCTTGATGACGTTCTTGGTGCCAGCTTCGTTCTGGACGTCCACCTTCTTTACGAGGTGTCCGTCGACGAAGGGCCCCTTCTTGAGACTGCGCGGCATCTAAACCCGCTCCTAGCGCTTCTTGTTCGACTTGCGGCGGCGGACGATGTACTTGCTCGAAGCCTTCTTCGGCGAGCGAGTACGACCCTCCTTCTGACCCCACGGGGAGACCGGGTGACGACCACCGGAGGTCTTACCCTCACCACCACCGTGCGGGTGGTCGACCGGGTTCATCGCCACACCGCGAACGGTCGGGCGAACGCCCTTCCAGCGCATGCGGCCGGCCTTGCCCCAGTTGATGTTCGACTGCTCGGCGTTGCCGACCTCGCCAATCGTGGCGCGGCAGCGGGCGTCGACCAGGCGGATCTCTCCGGAAGGCATACGAAGGTGGGCCATGGTGCCCTCCTTCGCCAGCAGCTGCACGGACGCACCGGCGGAGCGGGCGAACTTCGCACCGCCACCGGGCCGCAGCTCGATGTTGTGGATGGTGGTACCCACCGGGATGTTGCGCAGCGCGAGGTTGTTGCCCGGCTTGATGTCGGCCCCGGGGCCGTTCTCGATCCGGTCACCCTGCGACAGGCCACGCGGGGCGAGGATGTAACGCTTCTCGCCGTCCGCGTAGTGCAGCAGCGCGATGCGCGCGGTGCGGTTGGGGTCGTACTCGATGTGCGCGACCTTGGCCGGCACGCCGTCCTTGTCGTGACGACGGAAGTCGATCACGCGGTAGGCGCGCTTGTGTCCGCCACCCTGGTGGCGAACGGTGATCCGACCGGCGTTGTTACGGCCGCCCTTGCTGTGCAGGGGGCGGACCAGCGACTTCTCCGGCGTGGACCGCGTGATCTCGACAAAGTCGGCTACGGAGGAGCCACGGCGGCCCGGCGTAGTCGGCTTGTACTTGCGGATTCCCATTTCTCAGTCCTCGTCCGATTCCGGACGATCCAGACCGCCGTTAGGCGGTCGGACCGCCGAAGATGTCGATACGGTCGCCCTCGGCGAGGGTCACGATGGCCCGCTTGGTGTCGGCACGCTTGCCGAAACCGGTGCGGGTGCGCTTCCGCTTGCCCTGACGGTTGATCGTGTTGACTCCGGTGACCTTGACCGAGAAGACCGCTTCCACGGCCTGCTTGATCTGGGTCTTGTTGGAGCCGGGGGCGACGATGAACGTGTACTTGTTCTCGTCGAGCAGCGCGTAGCTCTTCTCCGAGACGACCGGCTTGACAAGAATGTCGCGGTGGTCCGTGAAGGTCTTGCTGGTAACGGCGCTCATCAGGCGTCGCTCCCTTCGGTCTCATCGGCCTTGGGGCCAGACACGAAGGACTCGAAGGCGGCCTTGGTGAAGACCAGGTCGTCCGAGACGAGAACGTCGTACGTGTTCAGCTGGCCCGGCTCCAGGATGTGCACCTGGGGCAGGTTGCGGGCGGAGAGCCACGCGGCCTCGTCCGAGCGCTCGGCAACCAGGAGCACGTGCTTGCGCTCGCTGACCTTGCCCAGCAGGGACTTTGCGGCCTTCGTGGAAACCGCACCCTCGACCACGCCGGTGACGACGTGGATGCGAGCGTTGCGGGCCCGGTCGGTGAGGGCACCGCGCAGGGCGGCGGCCTTCATCTTCTTCGGGGTCCGCTGCGAGTAGTCACGCGGCTGCGGGCCGTGGACGACGCCACCGCCGGCGAACTGCGGGGCGCGGGTCGAACCCTGACGGGCGCGGCCGGTGCCCTTCTGGCGGTACGGCTTCTTGCCGCCACCGCGGACTTCGCCGCGACGCTTGGTCTTGTGCGTGCCCTGGCGGGCAGCGGCCAGCTGGGCGACGACGACCTGGTGGATCAGCGGAATGCTGACCTTGGCGTCGAAGATCTCCGCGGGGAGGTCGACGGTCCCGGTCTTGTCGCCTGCCGGCGAAAGGATGTCAATGGTGCTCATCGGTTCCTCAAACCCCCTTGGCCGCGGTGCGGACCAGGACGAGGCCACCGTTGGGGCCGGGAACGGCGCCCTTGATGAGCAGCAGACCCTTCTCGGCGTCAACGGCGTGGACGGTCAGGTTCTGGGTGGTGACCCGCTCGTTACCCATGCGACCCGCCATGCGCATGCCCTTGAAGACACGGCCGGGGGTGGCACAGCCACCGATGGAACCAGGCTTGCGGTGCACGCGGTGGGCACCGTGCGAGGCCTTGCCACCGTGGAAGTTGTGACGCTTCATCACACCGGCGAAGCCCTTGCCCTTGCTCTTGCCCGTGACGTCAACCTTGACGCCGGACTCGAACACCTCGGCAGTGATCTCCTGGCCCAGCGTGTACTCGCTGGCGTCCGGGGTGCGCAGCTCCACGAGGTGGCGGCGCGGGGTCACGTCGGCCTTGGCGAAGTGACCCTTGAGGGGCTTGTTCACCTTGCGCGGGTCGATCTCGCCGAAGGCGATCTGGACCGACTCGTAGCCGTCGTTGTCGTTCGTACGCACCTGCGTCACGACGCACGGACCGGCCTTGACGACGGTCACCGGGACAACCCGGTTGTTCTCGTCCCAGACCTGGGTCATGCCGAGCTTCTCGCCCAGGACGCCCTTGATGTTCTTGCTCATCTCGGCCCGTCCCTTCAGAGCTTGATCTCGATGTCGACGCCCGCCGGCAGGTCGAGACGCATCAGCGAGTCAACCGTCTTCGGCGTGGGGTCGAGGATGTCGATGAGGCGCTTGTGCGTGCGCATCTCGAAGTGCTCGCGAGAGTCCTTGTACTTGTGCGGCGACTTGATGACGCAGTACACGTTCTTCTCAGTGGGCAGCGGCACCGGGCCTGCGACCGACGCACCAGTGCGGGTCACCGTCTCGACGATCTTCTTCGCCGAGGAGTCGATGACCTCGTGGTCGTAGGCCTTGAGCCGGATGCGGATCTTCTGTCCCGCCATGGCTACTAGTAGTCCTTTGTCTCTTAACGCTCTGGTACCCGGGAAGCTGCGCTCTGCTTGCTCAGCACTGCCCTCTTCCGACCCACGCGGTCGGGCGTGTCGCATCCTCGCCAGTGCGAAATCCCTAAGAATTTCCCTGCTGTAAGGGATGCGGTCCGCGACCGCAAGCCGGGGGAGAACACCCACCGGGTGCCTGGTCAGCACCGCACTAACACTTCCCGAAAGATTCCCGTACGTCCGCCTCAGCGCTGCCCTGAGGGGCAGTTGGGGCGACGAGTACTGTGGGACTCGCTTCCAGTCCTCCCGGCGGGAGGCGTGCAGCATCGATACTCAACCGAGCAACCCCGACAGTCTGCCATACGGGGCACGGTGCACGCCAATCGGGCGGTAGAGATTACCCCCAACGTGACGCAGCTCAAACCGGTGCTCGCACGCCCGCTCGGCGACGGTCCCTGCGGACGGCCGAATGGTCACTGTGCGCAACCGGTGGTGCGTCGTCGGTGACGTGGCGAGGTCGTCCGTCGCGTCCGTGTCAGCCCTTAACAGCGGCGTGCGCCACGCATGCAGCCCAGCGTCATCGACGCACGCAGCGACCCGCTGCCCACTCCCGTACCGAGGACGCGCACGAGGAGTCCGGGCGCGGTCTACTCCTCGGCGAGCGCCTCGTCGAGCTGCTCGCCGACAAGTGGGGCGTCACCCCGGGCCCGCACCCCTGCAAGACCGTCTGGGCCGAGTGCGCGGCGAGGACGTGAGGGGCGGTATATGCAGGTGGGACCGGGTCGCGGTCCGCCTCGACCTGGTCCCCCTCGGCCTGGCGACGTCGGACGTAAAACACCTTAAATCCCCGGGAGCCAAGGACCCGACCCAACCCCACCAACCTCCCGGCGAGGCTGCCGCGCGGCTCGTCACCCACACGGGTGATCTACGCCAACTCGGCTGGATTTGCCAGGGGTTGGCGGGCATATGCTCGCCCCGACAACTTCACCAGCCGACACACGTCGGCCCCCGGCCGGGACTGGCATCCCGAGCGAGGGCCTGACCACCAAGGAAGTAGCACCTTCCCGATGGATACGAACGAGCTTAACGCGACCTCGCGCGCCCCGTCCCGCGTACGACGACCCGCCGCCCGATCCGGTGCACACGCCACACGCGGCGTCACCCACCGGAACACCCGGCACCGCAACCGCTTCACCGTCGTCGGGAATCACTTTTCCCAGCACACCGAGCTGAGCTTCCTGGCGCGCGGCCTCGGGCTGTACATCCAGTCGCTGCCCGACGGCGTGATCATCGCGATCAAGTTCCTGTCGGCCCGCTTCCCCGAGAGCGAGGCGCGGATCGCCGCCGCCCTGCGCGAGCTGGAAACCGCCGGCTACCTCTCCCGGGACCGCGTACGACTGCCGAACGGGCAGGTCGTGACGCAGACCGTGTTCCGCAACCAGCCGGAAGCGGCCACGGCGGCTACAGCTACGGCGGCGGTACGGGAGGACCACGCGCCCCGCCCGCGCCGCAGGCCCAGGCCGCCCCACCCCGTCGCCGTACCGCCGCAGGAGAAGTCGCAGCCTTTGCCGTGCGGTGAACTGCCCCCGCTATGGGCCGAGTTCGAGAACGTGCCCCCGGCTCCGGCTCCGGACCCGGAGACGGAGCCCGAACCGGCACCCGCTCCCGCTCCCGCTGCTCGGCTGGAAAACGGCCCCGTCCCCGCCAAGCCCAGGAAACCCCAGCTGCCCCTGCCCACCCCGCAGACCTTCGACCCCGAACGCGACCAGGCCGCCCGCGACCTCCTCGCCTCGCTGCGCGTGGACGACTCGCGGCTCACCCTCGCCGACCGGGACGTCGAGCGCCTGGGCCCCGCAGTGGCCAGCTGGCTGGAGCGGAACGTGGCCCCGGACGCGGTACGGCAGGAGCTGCTCAAGGGGCTCCCGCAGCAGCCGGACAGCCCCCGCGCACTGATCGCCCACCGCCTGACGGTGAACATGCCCGGCGCGCTGCCGCCCGCCCCCGTCGTCGTACGACCGGACCCCATGCAGGACTGCGACGGCTGCGGGCGGGTGTTCCGGGCCCCGCAGCCCGGACGCTGCCGCGACTGCCGGCCCGAAAGCGGAGAGGCCGCTCTAGCATGAACGTGACGACCCTTCCTGCCCCTGGGCACGGACGACGAGGAGCGCACGCAATGACATTCGCCCCCGGCGGCACCCGTGTCCCCAGCAGCTCCGAATACCGCGCGCTGCGTGAGGCCGCGGCTCAGCTGGGAGACGCCCTCCCCGGCAAGTTCGAGATCACCAAAGAAGGAATCGTCCACGACATGATGTCTCCGGCCGGGCCCCACGAATTGACGGCCCTGCGCCTACGGAAGCGCCTCGAACGGCACATGCCGGAGGAACTGGTCGCCCACACCGGCACCCCCGACGTGGAGGGCAAGTCCGAGGGCATCATGCGCCACCCGGATGTGATGGTGATCGCCGAAGCAGACATGGACGTCCCCGACTCGGTGGACCCGCGTACCCTCCTCGCCGCCATCGAGATCGTCTCCCGCTCCAACCCGGACAACGACTGGGTGAGCAAGATGCGGGACTACCCGCTGCTCGGCATCCCCGTCTACGCGATCTTCGATCCCCGCACCGGCACCGGCGCCGTCCTCACCGACATCCACTCCACCCCGCAGGGCCCCCGCTACGCCACCCGCAGGGACTTCGTCTACGGCGAGGACGTCACCATCGCCGAGTGGAGGATCTCGACCGAGGGCCTGCCCCGCTACGCCGACTGAGGCGGCGGCGGAAGCTCCGGCACACCGCACTGCTGGGCAGTGCCGACCTCACCGACAGGGCCCTTCGCCAGTACATCGAGGCGCGCAGCCTGACGAGGGTTGCCCGCGCCCGCGCCCCCGCCCCCGCCCCCGCCGCGTGAACTGCCCCACTCCCGTCCCGACCAGGCAACCCCCAGCCCCCGCCCTTCGTCTAGCCGGGCGCAGCAGGGCGGCCACCCCTTGTCGGGAAGCCGCCGCCCGCCGCGCAGAATGACCAGGCGCAGCGAGAACGACCCTCCGCTGCGGGGGAAGCGGACGGAGAACTACACACGTGAGCAGCACGACACCCGGGCCCGGCCTGCCCGAAGGCACGGGCGGCCCCGGCATGGGCGGCACCGGCACGCGCGCACCCGGCCGGGAGGCCCCCGGACTGCCCCGCCGTACGCTCCTCGCCGCAGCCGGTGCCACCGTCGGTGCCCTGGCCGTCTCCGGCTGCGCCACCGTCCCCCCGCCCCGCCGCCGCGACCCCGTGGCCAACCCCGGCCCCGGGCGGCCCATCGCCGGCTCCCGGCACGCGCTGCTGATGCAGTTCCTCGCGCATCCCGACGACGACCTGTACTTCATGAACCCGGACACCCGGCGGGTCCTGGAGGCAGGCACCCCGGTCGTCTCGGTGTACGTCACCGCGGGTGAGGCCAACGGGGTGAACCACCCTCCGGGCCACCCCCGCCCCAAGCCCGACAAGGCCGCGTACGTCTCCGCCCGCCAGCAGGGGCTGCGCCAGGCGTACGCCACGCTCCTGGGGCTGCCCAAGTTCACCCCGTGGCAACGGACCGTGCTCTCCCTGCGCGGCGAGAAGCAGGCCGAGCTGAACACCCTCACGAACGGCGAACGCCGCGTGGAGCTGGTCTTCCTCAACGTGTCGGTGAACTCCTCGCGCAACCGGCCCGCCATGACCGCGCTCTGGTCGGACCGCGGGATGACCCAGCGCACCATGGTGGCCGACAACTCCCCCGTGAAGAAGGCGAGTTCGTACGACTACGACGAACTGGTCGACGCCCTCACCGGGCTCCTGGACCGCTACAGCCCCACCGTCGTGCAGACGCTCGACCCGGACCCGGACATCCAGAACAGCCCCGACCTCTTCCGCCGCAAGGACAGCGAGCAGCCCGGCTACTCCGACCACCCGGACCACACCGCCGTCGCCTGTTTCAGCTGGGCCGCGCTGATCCGCTGGGTCGCCGAGAGCGCCGAGCAGAACAGGCCGCTCCCCCGCTTCGCCGCCACCGCCTTCCGCGGCTACTACAACCACCACTGGCCCAAGAACCTCCCCGAGAGCGTCCTGATGAAGAAGGCCGAGTCCCTCGTCCCGTACGGCGGCGACGTCGACTGGGACTGCGGGAACCCGGCCGGCTGCGGCGACTACGGGGTCGGTCAGTGGCGCCCGCTGGAGAACTGGAAGGGCTGGGTCAACTCCACCAACTACCGTTATCCGGGGCCCCAGTTGGTGACCCACCAGCAGAACGGCTCACTCACCGCGTACGGAGTGCTCGGGCTGCGCCTGGCCCGCTGGCGGGCCACCGCCAACGGCGCCTGGAGCGCCCCCGAGGACCTCGGCGGCGGCCCCCTGGCGCCTGTGGTCGGGAAGGCCGTCCTGAAGGACGGCGGGCAGCTCCTGTTCGCCCTGCGCTACGCGGCGCTCGGCGGGCACGGCGGTCCCAACCACCGCGAGATCGTCCAGCACGACGGCCGCGTCTGGGCCAGCCTGGGCTCGCCCGAGAAGCGGCCCGACCGCAGCCGCCGCCTGGGCGTCCCGGTCGCGGTCACCGCCGGCGACGGCCGCGTCCACCTCTTCGTACGGAACGCCGCCAAGAGCGTCAGCACCCGGGTCCGGGACACCGACGGCACCTGGGGCCCGTGGCGCGACCTGGAGGGGCCCGACGGCGACGGGCCGAGCCTGCCGCGCGTCAACAAGCGCGGCCTCTCCCCCATCGACGGCCTCGGCCCCGGCAACGGCGACGGCATCCAGGACGGCCTGTCCGCGATCACCGACGCCAAGGGTCTTGTGCACCTCTTCGCGGCCGCCCGCACCACCGTCCGGCACTGGTCCCAGAAGGCGTTCGGCGCCCCCGTGACCCTGCGCCCGGAGAGCCGCACGCCGGCGCCCGGGTCCCTCCCCCGCGCCCTTGCCCAGCAGGACGGCTCGCTCGGCCTCCTCTTCCGCGCCCCCGTGCAGGCCGCCCTCACCGCCGTACGCTCCGACGGAACCCCGCAGCGGGCCCCTTCCTTCCCGGGCTACGGACCTGTGGACACGCTGAGCGACCCGGCGGGGCCGGTCCTGCTCGGCCGCGACGAGGACGGCGTCCTGCGGGTCCGCTCCGCGAAGGGGAAGTCGAGCGCACGCGGCAGCGGCACCTGCGTGGGCGCGCCCACCCTGGTCCGTACGTCGACAGGCGCCCCCGCCGTGGTCGGGCTGGGCGCCGACGCCACACCCTGGCTCTGGCGGCCGTAGGCCCGTACCGGCCGAAGCTCCGGAGAGATTCCATAAGGGACCCCGGAGAGACTTCGGAGGGACAACGAGAAAGGGCCCCGGCACCCACCGCTTGCGCGGCGGGGCCGGGGCCCTTCCCGTGGAACTGTGGAGCTCAGTCAGCGAGCTGGCAGGTCAATCACCAGGTAATTACTTGGTGATCTTGACGACCTGGCCGGCGCCGACGGTCCGGCCACCCTCACGGATGGCGAACTTGAGGCCCTCCTCCATGGCGACCGGCTGGATCAGCGCGACCGTCATGACGGTGTTGTCGCCCGGCATGACCATCTCGGTGCCCTCGGGGAGGGTCACGACGCCGGTCACGTCCGTGGTACGGAAGTAGAACTGCGGGCGGTAGTTGTTGAAGAAGGGGGTGTGACGGCCACCCTCGTCCTTCGACAGGATGTACGCCTGCGCCTCGAACTCCGTGTGCGGGGTGACCGAGCCCGGCTTGATGATGACCTGGCCGCGCTCGACGTCCTCGCGCTTGATGCCACGAAGCAGCAGACCGACGTTCTCACCGGCCTGGCCCTCGTCGAGCAGCTTCCGGAACATCTCGATGCCGGTGACCGTGGTGGTGGTCTTCTCTTCCTTGATACCGACGATGTCGACGGTCTCGTTGACCTTGAGGACACCACGCTCGATACGGCCGGTGACGACGGTGCCACGACCGGTGATCGTGAAGACGTCCTCGATCGGCATCAGGAACGGCTTGTCGACGTCGCGCTCGGGCTGCGGGATCGACTCGTCGACGGCGGCCATCAGGTTCAGGACCGACTGGCCCCACTCCTTGTCGCCCTCGAGCGCCTTGAGCGCCGAGACCTTGACGACCGGCAGGTCGTCGCCCGGGAACTCGTACTCGGAGAGGAGCTCACGGACCTCGAGCTCGACGAGCTCCAGGATCTCCTCGTCGTCCACCATGTCGGCCTTGTTCAGCGCGACGACGATGTAGGGGACGCCGACCTGGCGGGCCAGGAGGACGTGCTCCTTCGTCTGCGGCATCGGGCCGTCGGTGGCCGCGACCACGAGGATGGCGCCGTCCATCTGCGCCGCACCCGTGATCATGTTCTTGATGTAGTCCGCGTGACCGGGGCAGTCAACGTGGGCGTAGTGACGCGACTCGGTCTGGTACTCGACGTGCGCGATGGAGATGGTGATACCACGCTGGCGCTCTTCCGGCGCCTTGTCGATCTGGTCGAAGGCCGAGGCCTCGTTCAGGTCCGGGTACGCGTCGTGCAGCACCTTGGTAATGGCGGCCGTGAGGGTCGTCTTACCGTGGTCAATGTGACCGATGGTGCCGATGTTGACGTGCGGCTTAGTCCGCTCGAACTTTGCCTTCGCCACTGGGTCCTCCTGCGGAGTGGTTCTGTACGCCTTGCTTCATCGGCGCCAGGTGATCTTTGCTGGGATGCCGGCGCCCGGGGCACTCAGCACGGGTTGCGCTGAATGCCCCAGTGGCTCCGGTGATAAGCCTAAAGCGTGTGCTCATACGGGTCGGAACCCGCACTCGCGATGGGCAGTTCCGGAAGGAGCCGCCCGGTTGAGGAACTCGGGGAGTTACTCGCCCTTGGCCTTCGCGATGATCTCCTCGGCGACGTTCCGCGGAACCTCGGCGTAGGAGTCGAACTGCATCGAGTAGCTTGCGCGACCCGAGGTCTTGCTGCGGAGGTCTCCGACGTAGCCGAACATCTCCGAGAGGGGCACGAGGCCCTTCACGACGCGAGCGCCGCTGCGCTCCTCCATGGCCTGGATCTGGCCACGGCGGGAGTTCAGGTCGCCGATCACATCGCCCATGTAGTCCTCGGGCGTGGTGACCTCGACGGCCATCATCGGCTCGAGGAGCACGGGAGAGGCCTTGCGGGCACCCTCCTTGAAGGCCTGCGAACCGGCGATCTTGAAGGCGAGCTCCGAGGAGTCGACCTCGTGGTAACCACCGTCGAGAAGGGTGACGCGGACGCCGACCATCTCGTAACCGGCCAGGATGCCGAACTGCATGGCTTCCTGGGCGCCCGCGCCCACCGACGGGATGTACTCCCGGGGGATGCGGCCACCGGTGACCTTGTTGACGAACTCGAACGACGCGTCGCCACCCTCCATGGGCTCGAGGGCGATCTGCACCTTCGCGAACTGGCCGGTACCACCAGTCTGCTTCTTGTGCGTGTAGTCGATGCGCTCGACGGCCTTGCGGATCGTCTCGCGGTACGCGACCTGGGGCTTGCCGACGTTCGCCTCAACGCGGAATTCGCGCTTCATGCGGTCGACGAGCACCTCGAGGTGAAGCTCGCCCATACCACCGATGATGGTCTGGCCGGTCTCCTCGTCCGAGTGGACCTGGAAGGACGGGTCCTCCTCCGAGAGACGCTGGATGGCTACACCCAGCTTCTCCTGGTCACCCTTGGACTTCGGCTCGATGGCGACCTGAATGACCGGGGCCGGGAAGTCCATGGACTCCAGGATGACCGGGTTCTTCTCGTCGCACAGCGTCTCACCGGTGGTGGTCTGCTTGAGACCCATGACGGCGATGATGTCGCCGGCGCCCACCGATGCGATCTCCTCACGCTTGTTCGCGTGCATGCGGTAGATCTTGCCGATGCGCTCCTTCTTGCCCTTGACCGAGTTCAGCACGGAGCTGCCGGCCTCGAGGCGGCCCGAGTAAACCCGGACGAAGGTGAGCTTGCCCAGGTGCGGGTCGCTCATGATCTTGAACGCCAGGCCCGAGAAGGGCTCGTCGTCCGACGGCTTGCGCGAAACGACCTTGTCCGCGTCCTTCACGTCGTGGCCTTCGATGGCCTCGACGTCCAGGGGGGAGGGCAGGTAGCGCACGACGGCGTCGAGCAGGGGCTGGACGCCCTTGTTCTTGAACGCCGTACCGCAGAACACGGGGCTGACCGTCACGGAACCGGCGCCGCCCTTGGAGGCGAGGGTGATGCGGCGAATGGCCGCCATCAGCTGCTCCTCGGTGGGCTCCTGGCCCTCGAGGTACAGCTCCATCATCTCTTCGTCGTGCTCGGCGACCGTCTCGAGCAGCTTCCCGCGCCACTCGTCGGCGGCCTCGGTGTGCGTGGCCGGGATGTCGACGGTGTCGTACATCTCGCCCTTGGCGGCCTCGGCGGACCACACGAGGGCCTTCATCGCGACGAGGTCGACGACACCCTTGAAGTCGGCCTCGGCACCGATCGGGAGCTGCATGACGAGCGGGACCGCACCGAGGCGGTCGACGATCATGTCGACGCAGCGGTGGAACTCGGCACCCGTACGGTCGAGCTTGTTGACGAAGCAGATGCGCGGCACGCCGTAGCGGTCCGCCTGACGCCAGACAGTCTCGGACTGGGGCTCGACACCGGCAACACCGTCGAACACGGTGACAGCGCCGTCGAGGACGCGGAGCGAACGCTCCACCTCGACGGTGAAGTCGACGTGACCGGGGGTGTCAATGATGTTGATCGTGTGATCGACATCGTTGAGCGGCCAGTGACAGGTCGTCGCGGCAGACGTGATCGTGATGCCGCGCTCCTGCTCCTGCTCCATCCAGTCCATCGTGGCAGCGCCGTCGTGGACTTCACCGATCTTGTAAGACACACCGGTGTAGAAGAGGATGCGCTCGGTGGTGGTCGTCTTGCCCGCGTCGATGTGGGCCATGATCCCGATGTTGCGGACCTTGGCCAGGTCAAGCGAAGTGGTGGCCATATGGCTCAGTCTTCTCTCGGTCTCGAAGTGGGTAACGACTACCAGCGGTAGTGCGCGAAGGCCTTGTTGGACTCGGCCATCTTGTGGGTGTCCTCACGCTTCTTGACAGCAGCGCCAAGACCGTTCGAGGCGTCGAGCAGCTCGTTCATGAGGCGCTCGGTCATCGTCTTCTCGCGACGGGCGCGGGAGTAGCCCACGATCCAGCGGAGCGAGAGGGTGGCGGCGCGACCGGGCTTGACCTCGATCGGCACCTGGTAGGTGGCGCCACCGACACGGCGGGACTTGACCTCGAGCGAGGGCTTGACGTTCTCAAGCGCGCGCTTCAGCGTGATGACCGGGTCAGCGCCGGTCTTCTCGCGGAGGCCTTCCATGGCGCCGTACACGATCCGCTCGGCGGTGGAACGCTTGCCGTCGAGCAGGATCTTGTTGATCAGCGACGTGACAAGAGGAGAGGCGTAGACCGGGTCAATGATGACCGGGCGCTTCGGGGCGGGGCCCTTACGAGGCATTCTTACTTCTCCTTCTTGGCGCCGTAGCGGCTGCGAGCCTGCTTACGGTTCTTGACGCCCTGCGTGTCGAGGGAACCGCGGATGATCTTGTAGCGAACACCCGGCAGGTCCTTCACACGACCGCCACGCACGAGCACGATCGAGTGCTCCTGCAGGTTGTGGCCCTCACCCGGGATGTAAGCCGTGACCTCGATGCCCGAGGTCAGGCGCACACGCGCGACCTTACGGAGCGCCGAGTTCGGCTTCTTCGGGGTGGTCGTGAACACACGCGTGCAGACGCCACGGCGCTGGGGCGAACCCTCAAGCGCGGGCGTCTTGTTCTTCTCGACCTTGTCCTGCCGGCCCTTCCGGACCAGCTGCTGGATCGTAGGCACTACTTCTCCGGTTTCTGTGTGCCGATCACTGTGAAACTAACCTGGAACAGTCCCCGACCCACGCGGTCGGGTGTGTCGGACCCGGCACACTCCCGCGGAACGGGAGGATGACGCGGATCACGGTGGCCCACATAAAGACGGGCTCGCTCTGCGGCTGTAAACACGCACACGAGCCCAGGCACACCCCAGGCACAAGGTCCGAGCGTACCTACCTCATCGACCTGGGTCAAAACAAATGCTGTCCAGCTGTGCGGCACGGGCCCGCGGCACTCTTCCGATCATGGACACGAGCCGCGTACGAGCCCCTGGGCCGGGCCTCCGCACCCGGGTCGCGCCGTCCGCCGCCCAGGCCCCCAGCGGCCTCTCAGCGCGCCCGGAGAACGCCGAAGGGCGGCCACCCCCACGGGGTGACCGCCCTTCGGTCGCAGAAGCTACCCGCGCCTACTGGTTGTACGGACCGTAGTCGTAGTCCTCCAGCGGAACGGCCTGGCCGGAGCCCGTGCCGAACGGCGAGTAGTCGATGTCGTCGTAGCCGACGGCCGAGTACATCGCTGCCTTGGCCTCTTCGGTCGGCTCCACCCGGATGTTGCGGTAGCGGGAGAGACCCGTACCGGCCGGGATGAGCTTACCGATGATGACGTTCTCCTTGAGGCCGATGAGGCTGTCGGACTTGGCGTTGATCGCCGCATCCGTCAGGACTCGGGTCGTCTCCTGGAAGGAGGCGGCCGACAGCCAGGATTCCGTCGCCAGCGAGGCCTTGGTGATACCCATCAGCTGCGGCCGGCCGGAGGCGGGGTGACCGCTCTCCTGGACCACACGACGGTTCTCGGTCTCGAACTTCGAGCGCTCGACGAGCTCGCCCGGCAGCAGTTCCGCGTCGCCGGACTCGATGATCGTCACACGGCGGAGCATCTGCCGGATGATGATCTCGATGTGCTTGTCGTGGATCGACACGCCCTGGCTGTTGTAGACCTTCTGGACTTCGCCGACCAGGTGGACCTGGACCGCACGCTGACCGAGGATCCGGAGCACGTCGTGCGGGTTGGTCGCACCGACGGTGAGCTTCTGGCCCACCTCGACCGCGTCGCCCTCGCCGACCAGCAGACGGGCACGCTTGGAGATCGGGAACGCCGTCTCCTCGCTGCCGTCGTCCGGCGTGACGACGATCTTCTTGGTCTTCTCCGTCTCCTCGATCCGGATGCGGCCCTTGGCCTCCGAGATCGGGGCGACACCCTTGGGCGTACGAGCCTCGAAGAGCTCGACGACACGGGGCAGACCCTGGGTGATGTCGTCACCGGCCACACCACCGGTGTGGAAGGTACGCATCGTCAGCTGGGTACCGGGCTCACCGATGGACTGGGCGGCGATGATGCCGACCGCCTCACCGATGTCGACCAGCTTGCCGGTGGCCAGCGAGCGTCCGTAGCAGAAGGCACAGGTGCCGACCGCGGACTCGCAGGTCAGGACCGAACGGGTCTTGACCTCCTCCACGCCGTGCATGACCAGCTGGTCGATGAGCACGTCACCGAGGTCGACGTTGGCAGGCGCGATGACCTTGCCGTCGATCACGACGTCTTCCGCCAGCATGCGGGCGTAGACGCTGGTCTCGACGTCGTCCGTCTTGCGGAGGATGCCGTCGGCACCCTTCTCCGCGATCTTCAGCTTGAGGCCGCGGTCGGTGCCGCAGTCCTCCTCGCGAATGATCACGTCCTGCGAGACGTCCACCAGACGACGGGTCAGGTAACCCGAGTCGGCGGTACGCAGGGCGGTGTCCGCCAGACCCTTACGGGCACCGTGCGTCGAGATGAAGTACTCGAGTACGGACAGGCCCTCACGGAACGACGCCTTGATGGGACGCGGAATCGTCTCGTTCTTGGCGTTGGACACCAGACCACGCATACCGGCGATCTGACGCATCTGCATCATGTTTCCTCGGGCACCCGAGTCAACCATCATGAAGATGGGGTTCGTCTTGGGGAAGTTCGCGTTCATCGCCTCGGCGACCTCGGCGGTTGCCTTGGTCCAGATCGCGATGAGCTCCTGCGTGCGCTCTTCCTTGGTGATGAGACCGCGCTCGTACTGCTTCTGGACCTTCTCGTCCTGCTCCTCGTAGCCCTTGACGATGGCCTTCTTGGCCTCGGGCACGACGACGTCGGAGATGGCCACGGTGACGCCCGAACGGGTCGCCCAGTGGAAGCCGGCCGCCTTCAGGTTGTCGAGCGTCGCCGCCACGATGACCTTGGGGTAGCGCTCCGCCAGGTCGTTGACGATCTCGGAGAGCTGCTTCTTGCCCACCGAGTAGTCGACGAACGGGTAGTCCTCGGGCAGCAGCTCGTTGAAGAGCGCACGGCCCAGGGTCGTACGGAGACGGAACGGGTCACCGGTCTGCCACTCGCCCGCGGCGAAGTCGCCATTGGACGCAGCGCCCTCTTCCGCCACCGGCGGGGTCCAGCCACGCGGCGGGACGGTGCCTACGGGGAAGCGGATGTCGACCTTCGCCTGGAGCGAGAGCTCCCGGTTGTCGAACGCCATGGTCGCCTCGGCCGAGGAGCCGAAGGAACGGCCCTCACCGATGACCTTGCGCTCTTCCTCGTCGGTCGTGAGGAAGAACAGGCCCAGCACCATGTCCTGGGTCGGCATGGTGACGGGACGGCCGTCGGCCGGCTTCAGGATGTTGTTCGAGGACAGCATCAGGATGCGGGCCTCGGCCTGCGCCTCTGCCGAAAGCGGCAGGTGCACGGCCATCTGGTCACCGTCGAAGTCCGCGTTGAACGCGGTGCAGACGAGCGGGTGGATCTGGATGGCCTTGCCCTCGACCAGCTGGGGCTCGAAGGCCTGGATGCCGAGGCGGTGCAGGGTGGGTGCACGGTTCAGCAGCACCGGGTGCTCGGCGATGACCTCTTCGAGGACGTCGTACACGACGGTGCGGCCACGCTCGACCATGCGCTTGGCCGACTTGATGTTCTGCGCGTGGTTCAGGTCCACCAGGCGCTTCATCACGAACGGCTTGAAGAGCTCCAGCGCCATGGCCTTCGGCAGACCGCACTGGTGCAGCTTGAGCTGCGGACCGACGACGATCACGGAACGCGCGGAGTAGTCCACACGCTTGCCGAGGAGGTTCTGACGGAAGCGGCCCTGCTTGCCCTTGAGCATGTCGGACAGCGACTTCAGCGGACGGTTGCCGGGGCCCGTGACCGGGCGACCACGACGGCCGTTGTCGAAGAGCGCGTCGACGGCCTCCTGAAGCATGCGCTTCTCGTTGTTCACGATGATCTCGGGGGCACCGAGGTCCAGGAGCCGCTTCAGGCGGTTGTTGCGGTTGATCACGCGGCGGTACAGGTCGTTCAGGTCGGAGGTCGCGAAGCGGCCACCGTCCAGCTGCACCATCGGACGCAGGTCCGGCGGGATGACCGGCACGCAGTCCAGCACCATGCCCTTGGGGCTGTTGCTGGTCGACAGGAACGCGGAGACGACCTTGAGGCGCTTGAGCGCACGGGTCTTCTTCTGGCCCTTGCCGGTGCGGATGATCTCGCGGAGGCGCTCGGCCTCCTCGTCGAGGTCGAAGGACTCCAGGCGCTTCTGCAGAGCAGCAGCACCCATCGAACCGTCGAAGTACGTGCCGAAGCGGTCACGCAGCTCGCGGTAGAGGAGCTCGTCGCCCTCCAGGTCCTGGACCTTGAGGTTCTTGAAGCGGTTCCACACCTCGTCGAGGCGGTCGATCTCGCGCTGGGCGCGGTCACGGAGCTGCTTCATCTCGCGCTCGGCACCTTCGCGCACCTTGCGGCGCACGTCGGCCTTCGCACCCTCGGCCTCGAGCTCGGCCAGGTCGGTCTCGAGCTTCTTGGCGCGAGCCTCCAGGTCCGAGTCACGACGGTTCTCGACCTGCTGGCGCTCGACGGAGACGTGCGCCTCCAGCGAGGGCAGGTCGCGCGTCCGGCGCTCCTCGTCCACGAAGGTGATCATGTACGCGGCGAAGTAGATGACCTTCTCGAGGTCCTTCGGCGCGAGGTCGAGCAGGTAGCCAAGGCGGGAGGGAACGCCCTTGAAGTACCAGATGTGAGTGACGGGAGCGGCCAGTTCGATGTGGCCCATCCGCTCACGACGCACCTTGGCGCGAGTGACCTCGACGCCGCAGCGCTCGCAGATGATGCCCTTGAAGCGGACACGCTTGTACTTGCCGCAGTAGCACTCCCAGTCCCGGGTCGGACCGAAGATCTTCTCGCAGAAGAGTCCGTCCTTTTCGGGCTTGAGCGTGCGGTAGTTGATGGTCTCCGGCTTCTTCACTTCGCCGTGGGACCAGGTCCGGATGTCGTCCGCGGTGGCGAGGCCAATCCGCAGCTCGTCGAAGAAGTTGACGTCGAGCACTTGTCGTCAATCCCTCTTTCGGGGGTTCGAGCCCCTCGCGTGAGCGAGATTCATGGGCACTTCAAATGGTCTGAACGGGTCCGGGGAGGGCCGGGAGACCTGACTCAGCAGGTCTCCCGGCCGGCCCGTCAGACCTCTTCGACGCTGCTCGGCTCGCGCCGGGACAGGTCGATACCGAGTTCTTCCGCTGCGCGGAAGACGTCCTCGTCCGTGTCACGCATCTCGATGGACATGCCGTCCGAGGACAGCACCTCCACGTTGAGGCAGAGCGACTGCATTTCCTTGATGAGCACCTTGAAGGACTCGGGAATGCCGGGCTCCGGGATGTTCTCGCCCTTGACGATGGCCTCGTAGACCTTCACGCGGCCGGTCACGTCGTCGGACTTGATCGTCAGCAGCTCCTGGAGGGCGTACGCGGCGCCATAAGCCTCCAGCGCCCACACCTCCATCTCACCGAAGCGCTGACCACCGAACTGCGCCTTACCACCCAGCGGCTGCTGGGTGATCATCGAGTACGGGCCGGTCGAACGCGCGTGGAGCTTGTCGTCGACCAGGTGGTGGAGCTTGAGGATGTACATGTACCCGACCGAGACCGGGTCCGGGAACGGCTCGCCGGAGCGGCCGTCGAACAGGTGGGCCTTGCCCGAGGGCTGGACCAGCCGGTCGCCGTCGCGGTTCGGGATCGTGGCCTCGAAGAGGCCGGTGATCTCGTCCTCGCGGGCACCGTCGAACACCGGGGTGGCGACGTTGGTGCCGGGCTCGACGCGGTCGGCGCCGATCGCCTGGAGACGCTGCGCCCACTCGTCGGTGAAACCGGAGACGTCCCAGCCGCGGCTGGCGAGCCAGCCGAGGTGGATCTCCAGAACCTGTCCCGGGTTCATTCGGGACGGCACACCCAGGGGGTTGAGGATGATGTCGACCGGAGTGCCGTCCTCCAGGAACGGCATGTCCTCGATCGGCAGGATCTTCGAGATGACGCCCTTGTTGCCGTGACGGCCGGCGAGCTTGTCACCGTCGGTGATCTTGCGCTTCTGGGCCACGTAGACACGAACCAGCTGGTTCACGCCCGGCGGCAGCTCGTCGCCCTCTTCACGGTCGAAGACGCGGACACCGATGATCTTGCCGATCTCGCCGTGCGGGACCTTCAGCGAGGTGTCACGCACCTCGCGCGCCTTCTCACCGAAGATCGCACGGAGCAGGCGCTCCTCCGGCGTCAGCTCGGTCTCACCCTTGGGCGTGACCTTGCCGACGAGGATGTCACCGGCCGTGACCTCGGCACCGATGCGGATGATGCCGCGCTCGTCGAGGTCGGCGAGGACCTCTTCGGAGACGTTCGGGATGTCCCGGGTGATCTCCTCCGGGCCGAGCTTGGTGTCACGGGCGTCGACCTCGTGCTCCTCGATGTGGATCGAGGAGAGGACGTCGTCCTGCACGAGGCGCTGCGACAGGATGATCGCGTCCTCGTAGTTGTGACCCTCCCACGGCATGAAGGCGACCAGGAGGTTCTTGCCGAGCGCCATCTCACCCTGCTGGGTGGCGGGGCCGTCGGCCAGGACCTGGCCCTCGATGACCCGGGAGCCCTCGTTGACGACAACCTTCTGGTTGACCGAGGTGCCCTGGTTCGAGCGGGAGAACTTGGCGATCCGGTACGTGGTGTACGTGCCGTCGTCGTTGGCGACGGTGACGTAGTCCGCGGAGACCTCCTGGACCACACCCGCCTTCTCCGCCTTGATGACGTCACCGGCGTCGACCGCGCAGCGGTACTCCATGCCGGTGCCGACCAGCGGCGCCTCGGACGTGATCAGCGGCACGGCCTGACGCATCATGTTCGCGCCCATGAGCGCGCGGTTGGCGTCGTCGTGCTCGAGGAAGGGGATCATCGCGGTCGCGACCGACACCATCTGGCGCGGCGAGACGTCCATGTAGTCGACGTCGTCGCCCGGGATGTAGTCGATCTCGCCGCCACGGCGGCGGACCAGGACGCGCGACTCGGTGAAGCGCATGTCCTCACCGAGGGTCGCGTTCGCCTGGGCGATCACGAAGCGGTCTTCCTCGTCGGCCGTCAGGTAGTCGACCTCGTCGGTGACGACACCCTCGGTCACGCGGCGGTACGGGGTCTCGACAAAGCCGAAGGCGTTGACGCGGCCGTACGAAGCCAGCGAACCGATCAGACCGATGTTCGGGCCTTCGGGGGTCTCGATCGGGCACATGCGTCCGTAGTGGGACGGGTGCACGTCACGGACCTCGAAGCCGGCCCGCTCACGGGACAGACCGCCGGGACCCAGCGCCGAGAGACGACGCTTGTGCGTCAGACCCGACAGCGGGTTGTTCTGGTCCATGAACTGCGACAGCTGCGAGGTGCCGAAGAATTCCTTGATCGACGCCACGACCGGGCGAATGTTGATCAGGGTCTGCGGCGTGATCGCCTCGACGTCCTGGGTCGTCATGCGCTCACGCACGACGCGCTCCATACGAGCCAGACCCGTGCGGACCTGGTTCTGGATGAGCTCGCCGACGTTGCGCAGACGACGGTTGCCGAAGTGGTCGATGTCGTCGGTCTCGACGACGATGTTCCGGCCCGACTCGCCGACCGTCTCGACCTCGCCGGCGTGCAGCCGGACCAGGTACTTGATGGTGGCGATGATGTCCTTGCTGGTGAGGACACCGGCGTTCAGCGGCTCGTCCGCGCCGAGCTTCTTGTTCACCTTGTAGCGGCCGACCTTCGCGAGGTCGTAGCGCTTCGGGTTGAAGTAGAGGTTCTCGAGCAGCGTCTGAGCGGCCTCACGGGTCGGCGGCTCGCCCGGACGCAGCTTGCGGTAGATGTCGAGCAGCGCGTCGTCCTGGCCCTGGGTGTGGTCCTTCTCCAGGGTGGCGCGCATGGACTCGTACTCGCCGAACTCCTCCAGGATCTGCTCGGTCGTCCAACCGAGAGCCTTCAGAAGAACGGTGACGGACTGCTTGCGCTTGCGGTCGATGCGGACACCGACCATGTCGCGCTTGTCGATCTCCATTTCCAGCCAGGCACCCCGGGACGGGATGATCTTGGCGGAGAAGATGTCCTTGTCGGACGTCTTGTCGATGGAGGAGTCGAAGTAGACACCCGGCGAGCGGACCAGCTGGGACACCACGACACGCTCGGTGCCGTTGATGACGAAGGTGCCCTTGTTGGTCATGAGCGGGAAATCGCCCATGAAGACCGTCTGGGACTTGATCTCGCCGGTCTCGTTGTTGGTGAACTCCGCGGTGACGAAGAGCGGGGCGGCGAACGTGAAGTCGCGCTCCTTGCACTCGTCGATGGAGTTCTTCGGCGGCTCGAAACGGTGGTCGCGGAACGTCAGCGACATCGACCCGGAAAAGTCCTCGATCGGGGAGATCTCTTCGAAGATCTCTTCCAGACCGGACTTGGTGGGGACGTCCTGTCCACTCTCGAGAGCGGCCTCGACGCGACCCTTCCAAGCGGCGTTACCGAGCAGCCAGTCAAAGCTCTCGGTCTGCAGCGCGAGGAGGTTCGGAACCTCGAGGGGCTCCTTGATCTTTGCAAAGGAGATGCGCAGCGGGGCGGTGCTGGCGCCGTTGTTCGTATTGGAGGTCGAGGCGTTGCGCGAGGCGGCCAAGAGGGGGTCCTTCCGAGGGCTCGGACTCACTACGCGCGTACCGGTCCCAAGTTGGACACAGAGACAGAAAAGCCCTGTTCGGGGCGGATCATTCCTCGGTGCTCAAGCATGGGCATGCCCCTGGTGACGGGCAGGAGGCAGCTAACAGGCAGCGCAAAGGGTCAGTGTAGCCACTTGGCCCACTGATGTCCAGACGGGTTTTTGGGGACCCTCATCGGCCTCTTTGTTCTTCTCAACGCCACTGCCAAGACTGCTGCTGCATCAACGTCACGGGCGAGCCCTCCGCGCCCTGCGAGCGCACCTCGATACTGCCCTCTTCGCCGCCGATCCATGCCTCGGACGCGGATCGATGTGACGACGCGTCCTGAGAATTGCGCGCTGCGTGCCGTTCGTCAAGGCCCCCCGCCCCCCAAGAGCTTTGTCACCTGCCCGGACCGCCTCAGCGGCGTACAACGGGCGCACAGCGGATCTGTGGGGCACAGCGAAGATCACCTTACTCGCCGGGCGGCGATGCGCACAGTCGTCCGGGAGAACGCCGAAGGGCGACCACCCACTTGGGTGATCGCCCTTGGCAGTGCCGGCGTTACGCCTCACGGCGTTTTTCCGGCAGAAGAGTCCTGGGACTCAAGAAGTCACTTGACCTCGACGGAAGCGCCGGCGCCCTTGAGGGACTCGGCAGCCTTCTCCGCGTCTTCCTTCTTGACCTTCTCGAGGACCGGCTTCGGAGCGCCGTCGACGAGGTCCTTGGCCTCCTTCAGACCCAGCGAGGTGAGCTCACGCACGACCTTGATGACCTGGATCTTCTTCTCGCCGGCACCGGTGAGGATGACGTCGAACTCGTCCTGCTCCTCGACGGCCTCGGCAACGGCGCCCGGGCCGGCCGGACCGGCGACGGCGACGGCCGCGGCGGCGGTGACGTCGAACTTCTCCTCGAAGGCCTTCACGAACTCGGAGAGCTCGATGAGGGTCATCTCTTCGAACTGCGCGAGCAGGTCGTCCTGGGACAGCTTCGCCATGATGGCGTCCTTCCACTAATTCGGCAGGTGCCGGATGTACATGTCGGCGGGCGTACGATCGGCCCGCTGCGACCGTCCCCCTAGCGGGTGACGGTCATTGCGCGAGCCGAGTTACTCGGCACCGCCCTGCTCATCACGCTTGACGCGAAGAGCCTCCGCAGTGCGGACGAACTTCGAGGGCAGCGCCTGGAAGAGCTGAGCAGCCTGAGTCTGCTTACCCTTGAAGGCACCGGCCAGCTTGCTGAGCAGAACCTCGCGGGACTCGAGGTCCGCGAGCTTCTTGATCTCATCGGCGGACAGCGCCTTACCGTCAAGGACACCGCCCTTGATGATGAGGTTCGGGTTCTCCTTGGCGAAGTCACGAAGACCCTTCGCCGACTCCACCGGGTCACCGGTGATGAAGGCAACCGCCGTCGGACCAGTGAACTGGTCGTCCAGCGAAGTGATCCCGGCCTCGTTGGCCGCGATCTTGGTCAGCGTGTTCTTCACCACGGCGTACTGGGCGTTCTCACCGAGCGAACGACGCAGCGTCTTGAGCTGCGCGACGGTGAGACCCCGGTACTCGGTCAGCACGGCGGCGTTCGAGCTGCGGAACTGGTCCGCGAGCTCGGCTACCGCGGCAGCCTTGTCGGGCCTTGCCATAGAGCGTCGGCCTCCTTCCGGGTGATGAGGACCGCTCAGAAGGGGCTGGAGAAAAACGAAACGCCCCGGCGCAAGCGCACGGGGCTGAGCTCTACCGAAATGAACCGGGAACTTTCCACGAACACCTGCGCAGGTCGTCCGCGGTTATCTAGCGGATCCTTCGGCCGCCACGTCCTCTTACGAGCACGCGACAACGACCAGCGGTCTTTGGCTTCTTCGAGAGCGTACGCGACGGATCGCCCGCCAGGCAAATCGCGCCCTCCGGGCACCCGCGGCCCGCCAGGACGCCCTGCGCCAGCCGCGGATTCCCCGGGACGTCAGGGGACATCCGCAGGCCGGAAAGACCTCTGCCGGGCCCTGTGGGCCCATCCGTCGGCCCGGGCCGGCCCGGTACCGACAGAGCCGCCCCCGTACCTCTCCAGGAGGTACGGGGGCGGCTCTGGTGCACGAAGCCCGCGGCTGCTGCCGAGTCAGAGGACCCGGCTGCCGAGTCGGAGGACTCAGACGTCGGCCGGGTTCTCCTCGACGAGGAGGTTGCGGGTGCGGTTGGCGTCCAGCGGGATGCCGGGGCCCATCGTGGTGGCCAGCGTGGCCTTCTTGATGTAGCGGCCCTTGGCGGCGGACGGCTTCAGACGGAGGACTTCCTCCAGCGCCGCGGCGTAGTTCTCGACCAGCTTCGTCTCGTCGAAGGAGACCTTGCCGATGATGAAGTGCAGGTTCGAGTGCTTGTCCACGCGGAACTCGATCTTGCCGCCCTTGATGTCCGTGACAGCCTTCGCCACGTCCGGGGTGACCGTACCGGTCTTCGGGTTGGGCATCAGACCACGCGGGCCGAGGACGCGGCCGAGGCGGCCGACCTTGCCCATGAGGTCCGGGGTGGCGACGACGGCGTCGAAGTCCAGACGCCCCTTCGCGACCTCGTCGATCAGTTCGTCGGAGCCGACGATGTCGGCGCCAGCGGCTTCCGCGGCCGCAGCACGGTCACCGGTCGCGAAGACCAGGACCCGGGCGGTCTTGCCGGTGCCGTGCGGAAGGTTCACGGTGCCACGGACCATCTGGTCGGCCTTGCGCGGGTCGACGCCCAGACGCATGGCGACCTCGACGGTGCCGTCGAACTTGACCGAGCTGGTGTCCTTGGCGATACGGACGGCCTCGAGGGGGGCGTACAGACGCTCCCGGTCGATCTTGGCGTCCGCAGCGCGGAGAGACTTGCTGCGCTTCACTGCTGCTCCTGTGTCAGGTATTCACCATGCGGCTGCCGCCGCGTGGCGGGTGTGGAGTCGTGGTGCGGGCCGGCGCGTGGCCCTGCCACTGTCGTACGAAGGGGGCTGATCAGCCCTCGACCGTGATGCCCATGGAACGGGCGGTGCCGGCGATGATCTTGTCGGCGGCGTCAAGGTCGTTGGCGTTCAGGTCGGGGAGCTTGACCGTGGCGATCTCGCGGACCTGAGCGGCCGTGAGCTTCGCAACCTTGGTCTTGTGGGGCTCGCCCGATCCCTTGTCCACACCAGCGGCCTTGAGGATCAGCTTGGCGGCCGGCGGGGTCTTCGTCACGAAGGTGAAGGAGCGGTCCTCGTAGACCGTGATCTCCACCGGCACGACCATGCCACGCTGCGACTCGGTCGCGGCGTTGTAGGCCTTGCAGAACTCCATGATGTTGACGCCGTGCTGACCGAGCGCCGGGCCGACCGGCGGGGCCGGGTTGGCGGCGCCCGCGTTGATCTGGAGCTTGATAAGCCCCGTGACCTTCTTCTTCTTGGGAGGCATTGCTCTCTCCGGGTCCTAGTGAGAGTTTCGGCCGACCATCCGATCATCCGGATGGAGGCATACCGCACAACGATAACGGGTATAGACGTGCGGCTAAAAACCGAGCAGGTCAGACCGGCTTTCGCAGCCCGATCTGACCTGTTCGGAAGCTCTTGTCAGAAGTGCCCCGGGTGGGGTCAGTTCTTCTGGATCTGGTCGAAGCTGAGCTCGACCGGGGTCTCGCGGCCGAAGATCTCGACGAGGCCCTTGACCTTCTTGGAGTCCGGGTTGATCTCGTTGATCGTGGCCTGGAGGGTCGCGAACGGGCCGTCCGTGACGGTGACCGCGTCGCCGACCTCGAAGTCCAGCACCTGGATCTCCATCTTGCGCTGCGGCGCCGGCTTGCCCTCGGCCTCGGCAGCCTCGCGGGCCGCCTTCTCCTCGGCCTCCGGAGCGAGCATCTTGACGATCTCGTCCAGGGTCAGCGGGTACGGGTCGTAGGCGTTGCCCACGAAGCCGGTGACGCCGGGAGTGTTGCGGACGACGCCCCAGGACTCGTTCGTCAGGTCCATGCGCACCAGGACGTAGCCGGGGAGCTTGTTCTGCCGGACGTTCTTGCGCTCGCCGTTCTTGATCTGAACGATTTCTTCTTCCGGCACTTCGGCCTGGTAGATGAACTCTTCGACGTTCAGGGAGACGGCGCGCTGCTCCAGGTTGGCCTTCACGCGCTTCTCGTAACCGGCGTACGTGTGGATGACGTACCACTCGCCGGGCAGCGTGCGCAGTTCCTCGCGGAGGGCCGCGATCGGGTCGACCGGCTCGGCGGGCTCCGCGTCGGCCTCGGCCTGGGCGGCGTCCTCGTCCTCGGCGGCGGCTTCGTCGGCCTCCGCGTCGTCGGCGGCGGCTTCGTCCGTCTCGTCGGCCTCGGCGACGTCCGCGGCGGCTGCCGCGTCCTCGTCGGTCTCGGCGACGGCGACCGCGTCGTCCTCGATGTGCAGGGCGGCTTCCTCGGCCGGCTCGCCCGCGGCGGCGTCGGCAGCTTCGGCCTGGTCGGGCTCCACAGCGTCCGCCGCCTCAACGATGGCGGTCTGGTCCTCTACGGACTCGACCGACTCGATGGCGTCGTTCAGGTTCGGGTCAGACACGGTGGCTGCTTCTTCCTGGATACACAAATGGGTGGAACGCGCGAAAGGGGCGCCCGTTTACGGAGGCGCCCTACGCGAGGTTTTTAGCCGAAGACGTACTTCACGGCCGCGGAGAAGCCCTGGTCGATCACGGTCACGAGACCGATCATGATCACAACGAAGATGATGACGACTGTGGTGTACGTCGTCAGCTGACCGCGAGTGGGCCAGACGACCTTGCGGAGCTCCGCGACGATCTGGCGGTAGAACTGCGCGAGGCGGCCGAACGGGCCTTTCTTGCCCCGCTTGCCGCCCTTGCGCGCCTTCTTCGGTGCCTCGTCCTGGGCATCAGGCATGTCGATGGAGCCCACGGCGTCCGTCACGCAACTCACCTGATTCCGGGTCGTGGCCGTGCCGCGCCCGGTGGAGCCGCACGACAATGCAGAGAAGTACGTACATGCGCACACATCCTGGCGGAGGAGTGTGTAGCAGGGCCGGAGGGACTTGAACCCCCAACCGCTGGTTTTGGAGACCAGTGCTCTACCAATTGAGCTACGACCCTTTGTGGTTCCCCCAACCTACCGCATCCGGCCGAGTGCACGGAGTGCGCACGGTGGTGTGGTCTGCTGTGGGCCAACGACAGGTGAGTGTACGTGCTCCCAGGCCCGGCGTCGAACAGATACGGCCGGGGCGGGCTGCGCGTCCGCTCCCGTCCGGTCTTCGAAACCCCTGTACGGGGGGCCCGCACTGTCTGGGACGATGGGCCGCATGAGCGCTGTTACCCCTCCGACCGAGCGCAGGGTGTCCGCCCGCGTCGGTGCAATTTCCGAGTCCGCAACTCTGGCCGTGGACGCGAAGGCGAAGGCCCTCAAGGCCGCCGGCCGTCCGGTGATCGGCTTCGGTGCGGGCGAGCCCGACTTCCCGACGCCCGACTACATCGTGCAGGCCGCGATCGAGGCCTGCTCGAACCCGAAGTACCACCGCTACACCCCGGCGGGCGGGCTCCCCGAGCTGAAGAACGCGATCGCCGCGAAGACCCTGCGCGACTCCGGCTACGAGGTCGACGCCTCGCAGATCCTGGTGACCAACGGCGGCAAGCAGGCCATCTACCAGGCCTTCGCCGCGATCCTCGACCCGGGCGACGAGGTCATCGTCCCGGCCCCGTACTGGACGACGTACCCCGAGTCGATCCGGCTCGCGGGCGGTGTCCCCGTCGAGGTCGTCGCCGACGAGACCACCGGCTACCGGGTCTCCGTGGAGCAGCTGGAGGCCGCGCGCACGGCGAAGACCAAGGTCGTCCTGTTCGTGTCCCCGTCGAACCCGACCGGTGCCGTCTACAGCGAGGCCGACGCCGAGGCGATCGGCCGCTGGGCGCACGAGCACGGCCTGTGGGTGCTGACCGACGAGATCTACGAGCACCTGGTCTACGGGGACGCGAAGTTCACCTCGCTGCCGGCGATCGTGCCCGAGCTCAAGGACAAGTGCATCGTGGTCAACGGTGTCGCCAAGACGTACGCGATGACCGGCTGGCGGGTCGGCTGGATCATCGGCCCGAGGGACGTGGTGAAGGCCGCGACGAACCTCCAGTCGCACGCCACCTCCAACGTCTCCAACGTGGCCCAGGCCGCCGCGCTGGCCGCCGTCTCCGGTTCGCTGGACGCCGTGGCCGAGATGCGGACCGCCTTCGACCGCCGCCGCCAGACGATCGTGCGGATGCTCAGCGAGATCGACGGTGTGATCTGCCCGACGCCCGAGGGCGCGTTCTACGCGTACCCGTCGGTCAAGGGGCTGCTCGGCAAGGAGATCCGCGGCAAGCGCCCGCAGAGCTCGGTCGAGCTGGCCGCGCTGATCCTGGAGGAGGTGGAGGTCGCGGTGGTTCCGGGCGAGGCCTTCGGCACCCCGGGCTACCTGCGGCTTTCGTACGCGCTGGGTGACGAGGACCTCGTCGAGGGCGTCTCCCGGATCCAGAAGCTGCTCGCCGAGGCGCGCGACTGACGCCTGCGCGCGACAGGACGGTCCCCCGGCCGGGCGGCCGGGGGACCGTTTCTGCGTTCGGGGGCGCACCCGTTGGGGAAAAGGCATTTCCGGGCGCCTCCCGCGTACGGCAGGATCGGGCGATGGAACGTGTACGTGATCTGGCCCTGCTCCCCAAAGCCCATCTGCATCTGCACTTCACCGGGTCGATGCGGCCCTCCACCTTGCTGGAGCTGGCCGACCGGCACGGAGTGCACCTTCCCGACGCGCTGACCAGCGGTGAGCCGCCGAAACTGCGGGCGACCGACGAGCGGGGCTGGTTCCGCTTCCAGCGGCTGTACGACGCGGCGAGGTCGTGCCTGCGGACCCCCGAGGACATCCAGCGGCTGGTCCGCGAGGCGGCCGAGGAGGATGTGAGGGACGGGTCGGGCTGGCTGGAGATCCAGGTCGATCCGACGTCGTACGCGCCGCTGCTCGGCGGTCTGATCCCGGCGCTGGAGATTATTCTGGACGCGGTGGACAGCGCGTCCAGGGAGACCGGGCTCGGGATGCGCGTGCTGGTGGCGGCGAACCGGATGAAGCATCCGCTGGACGCGCGCACGCTGGCCCGTCTGGCGGTGCGGTACGCGGACCGCGGCGTCGTGGGCTTCGGCCTCTCCAACGACGAGCGCCGCGGCATGGCCCGGGACTTCGACCGCGCCTTCGCGATCGCGCGCGAGGGCGGGCTGCTGGCGGCCCCGCACGGCGGTGAACTGAGCGGGCCCGCTTCGGTGCGGGACTGCCTGGACGATCTCGACGCCTCGCGGATCGGGCACGGCGTACGGGCCGCCGAGGACCTGCGGCTGCTGAAGCGGCTCGCGGACCGGGGCATCACCTGCGAGGTGTGCCCGTCGTCGAACGTCGCGCTCGGGGTCTACGAGAAGCCCGAGGACGTGCCGCTGCGGACCCTGTTCGAGGCGGGCGTGCCGATGGCGCTGGGGGCGGACGACCCGCTGCTCTTCGGGTCGCGGCTGGCCGCGCAGTACGAGCTGGCGCGGGAGCACCACGGCTTCACCGACGCCGAACTGGCCGAGCTGGCGCGGCAGTCGGTGCGCGGCTCGGCCGCTCCCCCCGACGTGCGGGAGAAGCTGCTGGGCGGGATCGACGGGTGGCTGGCCATGTGAGGCTCAGCCGGCCGGGCCGGGCGGCGGGCACCCGGCGGCCGGCCGTGGCCGGCGCGGCCCCGGTCGGCCCCGGCCACCGGGCCGGCCGCCGGGCGGGCTCGTGGGGGTCGCGTGCCGAGGACCGTGCGTCAGGTGGTCTCAGAGGGCGCAGCCGACCGTCACGGGCTCGTTGACCAGGCTCACGCCGAAGGCTTCCCGTACGCCTGCCACGACCTCGCGGGCCAGCGCGAGGAGGTCCTCGGTGGTGGAGTCGCCGCGGTTGGTGAGGGCGAGCGTGTGCTTGGTGGAGATGCGGGCCGGGCCGCTCCCGTACCCCTTGGTGAATCCGGCGCGGTCGATCAGCCAGGCGGCCGAGGTCTTGGTCATCCCGTCCCCCGCCGGGAAGGCGGGCGGAGCGGTGTCCGGGCCGAGGCGCTCGTGCACCCGGGCGAGGAAGGCCGCGAACTGCTCCGCGTCCAGGACCGGGTTGGTGAAGAACGATCCGGCGGACCAGGTGTCGTGGTCGTCCGCGTCCAGCACCATGCCCTTGCCCGCGCGCAGCGCGAGCACGGTCTGCCGGGCGGCCGCCGCCGGTACCCGCTGCCCCGCCTCGGTGCCCAGGGCCCGGGCGGTCTCCGGGTAGTTGAGCGGCGCGGAGAGCCCGCCCGCGTCCTCCAGCTCGAAGCGGACGCGGAGCACCACATAGCGCTCGGGGTCCTCCTTGAAGCGGCTGTGGCGGTAGGAGAACGCGCACTCGGCGTTGGTGAGGGTCACCCGCTCGCCGGTGCGGCGGTCGTAGGCGTCGACCCCGGTGAGGGTGCTGGAGACGTCCTGGCCGTACGCCCCGACGTTCTGGATGGGCGTCGCACCTGCGGAGCCGGGGATTCCGGCCAGGCACTCGATGCCCGCGAGACCGGCGTCGACCACCCTGGCGACGGCGTCGGTCCACACCTCGCCGGCGGCCAGCTCCAGCTTCGTTCCATCGAGGTGGAAACCCCGGGTGGCGATGCGCAGGGCGGTGCCTTCGAAGCCCTTGTCACCGATGATCAGGTTGCTGCCGCCGCCGATGACCAGCAGAGGGGTGCCGCTCAGGTCGGCCTCACGGACCGCGGCGATCACTTCGTCGTCGGTTCCGGCGGTGATCAGCCGGGTGGCGGGTCCGCCGAGGCGGAAGGTGGTCAGGGGGGCGAGGGGGGCATCGTGGAGTTCCTGCACGCGACCAGCGTACGAGAGCGGAGTAAGGGGCGGCCTCCATGGAGACCACCCCTTACTCCGCGCCTCCGGCGCACCGCGGCCGCTCTCAGCCGAGCTGCACCACGGCGCGGGACATGCCCAGGACCTTCTGGCCGGCGCTCATGGCCACCAGGTCCACCCGGACCCGCTTGTCGTCGAGGAGCGCCGCGACCTTGCCGGTGACCTCGATCAGGGCGCCCGTGTCGTCGTTCGGTACGACGACGGGCCGGGTGAAGCGGACTCCGTACTCGACGACGGCGGCCGGGTCGACCGTCCAGTCGGTGACCACCCGGATCGCTTCGGCCATGGTGAACATGCCGTGCGCGATCACGTCCGGCAGTCCGACCTCGACGGCGAACTTCTCGTTCCAGTGGATCGGGTTGAAGTCGCCCGAGGCACCGGCGTACCGCACGAGCGTGGCGCGGGTGACGGGGAAGGTCCGGGCGGGCAGTTCGGTGCCGACCTCGACGTCGTCGTACGCGATCTTGGCAGCCATCTCACGCCTCCTCGGCGGCGGCGCGCGCCACCAGCTTCGTCCAGGCGGTCACGACGTGCTCGCCGCTCTCGTCGTGGACCTCGCCACGCACGTCCAGGATGTCGTTGCCGGCCATCGACTTGATCGCGTCAATCGTGGAGGTGACCGAGAGCCGGTCGCCCGCCCGCACCGGGCGGGTGTAGACGAACTTCTGGTCGCCGTGCACGACGCGGCTGTAGTCGAGCCCCAGCTGCGGATCGGCGATCACCTGGCTCGCCGCCTTGAAAGTGATGGCAAACACAAAGGTCGGCGGCGCGATCACATCGGAGTGCCCGAGCGCCTTGGCCGCTTCCTGATCGGTGTAGGCCGGATTGCCGTCGCCGACGGCCTCGGCGAACTCGCGGATCTTTTCCCGGCCGACCTCGTACGCAGAGGTGGGCGGATAGGTCCGCCCCACGAAGGACTGGTCGAGCGCCATGGACTCGTGACCTCCTGTGAATGGTGGTGACAGCTGATGGGGGTGAGGCGTGACGCCGGTGAGGCGTGACGGGTGACAAACGACACGAGGCCGCCCCCAGCAATAGGGGACGGCCTCGTGTACGAGCCTGTGCTTAGCGCGTTTCGCGGTGCGCCGTGTGCGAGTTGCAACGCGGGCAGTGCTTCTTCATCTCCATGCGGTCCGGGTTGTTACGCCGGTTCTTCTTGGTGATGTAGTTCCGCTCCTTGCACTCCACGCAGGCCAGCGTGATCTTCGGGCGGACGTCGGTGGCAGCCACGTGAGTGCTCCTTGGACGGACGGATGTACGGATGAACGCAAAAAAGAGTAGCCGATCGGAGGACCGACCCTACAATCGGCTACTGCGCGTAGCGGTGACCGGACTTGAACCGGTGACACAGCGATTATGAGCCGCTTGCTCTACCGACTGAGCTACACCGCTTTGATGTCTGGATCACCTCCCCCAAGGGGGAGGATCTCCGAACACCAGAGCCCCAATGCGGAATCGAACCGCAGACCTTCTCCTTACCATGGAGACGCTCTACCGACTGAGCTATTGGGGCGAGCGAGGAAGACATTACACGGGTGTGCGCCGATCCCCCAAATCCATATCGGGGGCCCTGATCGCCCTGGCCGGGACGTTCCGCCACGGCCCGTCCCGTAGGCCACCTGAGGTCACTCCGGTACGACTATTGCGCTCCTCCGCGAAGCCCCGGAAAGGGGCCCCTAGGCTCGATCGCACGCTGCGTGATCTTGGGTCCCGGCCGCTCTCCCCGGGGCGCCGCCCGCTCCCCCGCCGCGCCCTTTCCGCCCGAGCCCCGCCAGGAGCGCGCGATGTCCGACAGCCAGCCGCAGCCGCCCCGCCGCCCGGGGAGCCCCGGCAGCTCCGGCGGCTTCGCAGGGAGCGCCGGGGACGGCACCACGGCACTGCTGCTGAGCGGCGCCAGGCTCACCGACGGTCGCACGGTCGACGTACGGCTGAGCGAGGGACGCATCGAGGCCGTCGGCACGGCGGGGAGCCTGCCGGCGCACCGGGCAGCCCGGGCCGACCTCGGCGGGTTCCTGCTGCTGCCCGCTCCCGCCGAACCGCACGCCCACGGCGACACCGCGCTGACGGCGGACGTCGAGGGGCCCGTCTCGTACGCCGTCACCGACGTCCAGCGCCGCGCCACGGACGCGGCTCTCCTGCAGCTCGGGCACGGGGCGACGGCGCAGCGCGCGCACGTACGGATCGGCGACGTGCAGGGGCTGGGTCCGCTGGAGGCCGTGCTCCAGGCCAGGCGGGCGCTGCGCGGGCTGGTGGACCTGTCGGCGGTGGCCGTGCCGAGGCTGCTGACCGGGGTCGCGGGGGCGGACGGCCTGGCGATGCTGCGGGACGCGGTGAAGATGGGCGCCGGCGTGGTGGGCGGCAGCCCGGACCGGGACCCCGATCCGGCCGGGTACGTGGAGCGGGTCCTCGAAGTGGCCGCGGAGCACGGCTGCCCGGTCGACCTGCACACGGACGGGGACGATCCGGCGCGGCTGGCCCGGCTGGCGGCGATGGCGGGCGGGCTGCGGACCGGGGTGGTGATCGGTCCGTGCGGCGGGCTCTCACGGCTGCCGCTGGAGGTGGCGGCCCGGGCGGCGGACCGGCTCGCGGCGGCCGGGGTGGGTGTGGTGTGCCAGCCGCAGGGCGGGTGCGGCGGGGTGGACCAGCGGGGAGTCGCACCGGTACGGCTGCTGCGGGCGGCCGGGGTACGGCTGGCGGCGGGCAGCGGGGCACTGCGGGACGCGGCGAACCCGGTGGGGCGGGGCGATCCGCTGGAGGCGGCCTATCTGCTGGCGTCGCAGAGCGGAATGCGCCCCGGGGACGCGTACGAGGCGGTGGCAGGCGGGGCCAGGGAGGCGATGGGGCTGCCCGAGGTGCGGCTCGAGGCGGGGTTCCCGGCGGAGCTGGTGGCGGTCCGCGGGGAGCGGCTGGCGGGCGTGCTGTCGCTGGCCTACAGCCGGATCGTGGTGCACCGGGGGCGGGTGGTGGCGCGCACGAGCGCGGTGCGGGAGTACTGCGACGGCGTGGGGGCGGAGGAACTGGAGCTGCCCCGGCAGGGACGGGCCGGGGCGTAGCGGGGCGGGGGCCGTAGCTGTCCCGGCGGGGTGGGGGCTGAGCTGCCCCGGCGGGACGGAGGCTGCCCCGGCCGGGCGGAGGCTGGAGAGGTGGAGCCGGAGGCTGGAGCTGTAGCTGCCCCGGCGGGGGCGGGGGCGTAGCGGGGCGGGTGTCCGCAGGGGTTGCGGGGAACGGGCGGCGGGGGGCGCTTTGGGGGCGTACGGTCGGTGATATGCGCATTGTTATCGCTGGTGGACACGGTCAGATCGCGTTGCGGCTGGAGCGGTTGCTCGCCGCACGCGGAAACGAGGTCGCGGGCATCATCCGCGACCCCGAGCAGAGCGAGGACCTGCGTGCCGCAGGGGCCGAACCGGTCGTGCTCGACCTGGAGTCGGCGTCCGTGGAGCAGGTCGCGGAGGCACTCGAAGGCGCCTCCGCGGCCGTCTTCGCGGCCGGCGCGGGCCCGGGCAGCGACGTCGGACGCAAGGACACCGTGGACCGGGACGCGGCCGTGCTGTTCGCCGACGCCGCCGAGCGCGCGGGGGTGCGCCGCTACGTGGTGGTGTCGTCGATGGGTGCCGACGCTGAGCACCCGGGTGACGAGGTCTTCGACGTGTACCTGCGGGCCAAGGGTGCCGCCGACGCGGAGGTGCGGTCCAGGAAGAACCTGGACTGGACGATCCTGCGGCCGGGTTCCCTGACCAACGACGCGGGTACGGGCCTGGTGCGCCTGGGCGCGTCGACCGGGCGCGGCCCGGTGGCCAGGGACGACGTGGCGGCGGTGCTGGCGGAGTTGCTGGAGACGCCGTCGACGGCGGGGCTGACGCTCGAGATGATCGGCGGCAACGTGCCTGTTTCGGTGGCGGTCAAGGACATCGCCGGGAACTGACGGGGCGTCCACTCCAGGCCGCAACCGCGCGTTGCGGCCGACGAGTTGAGGCCCGCTGCGGTCGTCAGCATGTACGCGGAGAGTTCGAACGGCAGGAGCGAGGGAGACGGATGCACCACACGGCCGAGGACGGGCAGCCGGCGGTCGAGCCACTCGTCGTGGAGCGGGACGAACAGCCCTACGTGGCGTTCCGGGGCCGGGTCCGGACGGACGGCTTCGGTGAGATCGCCGACCGCATTCCGGAACTCTTCGCATGGCTGGCGGCGCGGGGAACCGAGCCGCTCGGCGGGCCGTTCTCCCGGTACAACCTGATCGCCCCGGAAGGGGAGTTCGAGGTCGAGGCGGGCATCCCTGTCGCCTTGGCGCCGGCCCCGGAGGGTGACGTGAAGGCCGGTGTGCTGCCTGCGGGCAGGTACGCGACGGTGACGCATTTCGGCCACCCCGACCAGCTCTTCGAGGTGGCGTCGGCGCTGCTCGCGTGGGGCCGTGCGGAGGGGCTCGCGTGGGACATGACAGAGAGGGCCGACGGCGAGCACTGGGTCGGCCGGCTGGAGACGTACAAGACGGATCCGCGGGTGCAGCCCGACCCGGACAAGTGGGAGACGGAGCTGGCCTTCCGGCTGGTGGACTGATGGACCGGCGGACCGTGCCGGGGGGGCGGCGGATCGGCGCGCTCGGGTCGACGGACGGCGCTCGGCTCGGCGGGCGGTTCGGCGCGGCGGGCGGATCGGCGCGGTTCGGCAGACGGCCCGGCGGAGGCTCGGCGGGTGGTTCGGAAGACGGCCCGTCCGCCGGCCTCGGCGGTCGCCGGGCGGATCGGGAAAACCCAAAGGCCCCCGACTGCGTTTCCGCAGATCAGGGGCCTTCTTTTGTGGCGGCGCCAGGATTCGAACCTGGGTAGGCTAAGCCGACGGATTTACAGTCCGTTCCCATTGGCCACTCGGGCACACCGCCATGGGATGTCTCCGTGGATTTTCGCCTTGCGGCGCTTTTCCCTGGGGACGACGTAAACGATACCCGATGACCAGGGGTGCTTCGCCACTCGATTGATCCGTGCCCGTCATCCGCGCGGGTGGCTAGGCTTTGCGACGTATCGCCCAGGCTTTACGCCGTACCCCGTCACCCACATCAAGGAGCCACAGGACATGGCCGACTCCAGTTTCGACATCGTCTCGAAGGTCGAGCGGCAGGAGGTCGACAACGCCCTCAACCAGGCCGGGAAGGAGATCTCCCAGCGCTACGACTTCAAGAACGTCGGCGCCTCGATCTCCTGGTCCGGCGAGAAGATCCTGATGGAGGCGAACTCCGAGGAGCGCGTCAAGGCGATCCTCGACGTCTTCGAGACCAAGCTGGTCAAGCGCGGGATCTCGCTGAAGGTGCTGGACGCGGGCGAGCCCCAGCTGTCCGGCAAGGAGTACAAGATCTTCGCCTCCATCGAGGAGGGGATCTCGCAGGACAACGCCAAGAAGGTCGCCAAGATCATCCGCGACGAGGGGCCGAAGGGCGTCAAGGCGCAGGTGCAGGGCGACGAACTGCGCGTCAGCTCGAAGAGCAGGGACGACCTCCAGGCCGTGCAGGCACTGCTCAAGGGCAAGGACTTCGAGTTCGCGATCCAGTTCGTGAACTACCGCTGAGGCCCTGACCAGGGATGACGCGGACGCGGCCGGAGGGTCGTGCGGCGATCGGGGGTGGTGGGCGGCTTCGGCCGGCGCCGCCCCCTTCGCGTCCGCGGGACCTGTCCGAACCCCTCGGGCACCCTGGCGGGCGCCGTGTCCCGACCCCTCGGGGCCCCGGGGGGCGCCGGGTCGGGACCCTCGGGCTCCCGGGGGGGGGTGCCGTGTCGGGACCCTCGGGCTCCCGGGGGTCGCCGTGTCCGAATTCCGCCAGCAGCGCGGTCGGCGGGCGCGCAGACTCGGTGGTGGAGAGCGTGGCGGATGCCGCGCGGTAAGGAGCGGGTCATGACGGTGTACGCGACCCTGGACAGCCCGCTGGGCGAGTTGCTGCTGGTCGGCGAGGAGGCCGGGGCAGCGCCCGGCGGGATCGCGCTGCGCTCCCTGTCCGTGCCGGGACAGAAGGGCGGAGCGGTCGTACGGGACGGCTGGCGGCTCGCGCCGGAGCTGTTCGGCGGGGTGGGCGAGCAGTTGAAGGCGTACTTCGCCGGGGAGTTGACCCGCTTCGACGTGGCGTACGCACCGGACGTCGGCACGGAGTTCCAGCGGCGGGTGTGGCACGCGGTCGACGGGATCGAGTACGGGCGGACGACGTCGTACGGGCAGCTGGCCGGGTCGATCGGGGCGTCGCGGGCCGCGGTCAGGGCCGTCGGCACCGCGATCGGGCGCAATCCGCTGCTGGTGGTGCGCCCGTGCCACCGGATCATCGGCGCGGACGGCTCGCTCGCCGGGTATGCGGGCGGTCTGGAGCGCAAGCGGCTGCTGCTGGACCTGGAGCGGGCCGCGGGCGGCAACGCCCCGGAGCGGGCGGCTGAAGGCGGCTCGCGGCCGTGAGCGGGCTCTTCTCGCTGCCCAGGGCGGAGGTGACGCCGGGGGCCGTGCACGTGCCCGGGTGGCTGTCGCTCGCGGAGCAGCGGGAGCTGGTGGTGGCGTGCCGTGAGTGGGCGCGGGGGCCCGTGCCGCTGCGGCGGACGCGGCTGCCGGGTGGCGGGGTGATGTCGGTGCGCTCTGTCGGGGTGGGCTGGCACTGGGAGCCGTACCGCTATGTCCGTACGGCTGACGGGGTGCCGGTGGCCGAATTCCCGGACTGGCTCGGCGACCTGGGGCGCCGGGCGCTGGTCGCGGCGTACGAGCGGGCGGACGCCGGGGACGGGTACGCGCCGGACATGGCGCTCGTCAACTTCTACGACGACGAGGCGCGGATGGGCATGCACCAGGACCGGGAGGAGCGGTCGTCGGCGCCGGTGGTGTCGCTCAGCATCGGCGACAGCTGTGTCTTCCGGCTGGGCAACACCGAGACCCGTGGACGGCCCTACACCGATGTGGAGTTGACCTCGGGCGACCTGTTCGTCTTCGGGGGCGAGTCGCGGTTCGCGTACCACGGGGTGCCGAAGGTGCGGCCGGGGACGGGGGATCCGGCGACCGGTCTGGCGGGCGGGCGGCTGAACATCACGCTGCGGGAGACGGGGCTGGCCTGACCCCTCGGCCGGCGGGGTGCAGCCGCCGTCGCACGCGCGTCAGCGGCGGGCGCGGGAGTTGCCGAAGAGGATGCGGTACGCGATCAGCAGGACGAGCGAGCCGCCGATGGCCGCGAGCCAGGTCGGGCCGTCGTAGAACTGCTGGGCGATCTCGCGGTCGAAGAAGCGCGTGGAGATCCAGCCGCCGAGAAAGGCTCCTGCGACACCGATCACGGTGGTGCCGACCAGACCGCCCGGGTCGCGGCCGGGCAGCAGGATCTTGGCTATGACTCCGGCGATCAGCCCGAGGACTATCCAGCCGAGGATGCTCATGTGGGACTCCCCCTGTGGGAGCAGCTGCTGCCGCGCACCTGCTCGTGTTCCGTCGCGTGTTCCGTACTGCCGTACCTCTGTACTTCTGGACTCCTGTACGGGAAGACGCGGGCGGGGCGCGGAGGGTTGCCCGGCTCAGCAGGGGCGGTCGGGGCGGAGGTGGCGCCGGGGGTCAGCGGGCGGCGAAGGGCTGGTCGGTGGGGACGACTTCCTTGCCGAGGGGCATCAGGGACACCGGGATCAGCTTGAAGTTCGCGATGCCGAAGGGGATTCCGATGATGGTGACGCACAGGAGGAGGCCGGTGACGATGTGACCCAGGGCGAGCCACCAGCCCGCCAGGACCAGCCACAGCACGTTGCCGACGCAGGACGGGGCGCCGGCGTCGCGGCGGTCCACGACGGTCTGCCCGAACGGCCACAGGGCGTACAGACCGATCCGGAACGAGGCCAGGCCGAACGGGATGCCGATGACGGTGATGCAGAGCAGCAGGCCCGCTGCGAGGTAGCCGAGGAACAGCCAGAAGCCGCTGAGGACCAGCCATATGAGGTTGAGGAGTGTCTTCATGGGCGGTGTCCTGCCATCCGTTCGAGTCGGGCGATGCGTTCCGCCATCGGCGGGTGGGTGGAGAAGAGCTTGGCGGTGCCCTGACCCGGCCTGAAGGGGTTCGCGATCATCATGTGGCTCGCGGTCTCGATCCGCGGTTCGGGGGGCAGCGGCAACTGCTTGGTGCCGGCGTCGAGTTTGCGGAGCGCGCTGGCCAGGGCGAGCGGGTCGCCGGTGAGCTGGGCGCCCGACGCGTCGGCCTCGTACTCGCGGGAGCGGCTGACGGCGAGCTGGATGACCGAAGCGGCGAGCGGCCCCAGGATCATGATCAGTAGCATGCCGAAGATGCCGGGGCCCTCGTCGTTGTTGGATCTGCCGCTGGGGATCAGCCAGGCGAAGTTGACCAGGAACATCACGACGGAGGCGAGGGCTCCGGCGACCGAGGAGATGAGGATGTCCCGGTTGTAGACATGGCTCAGCTCGTGGCCGATGACGCCGCGCAGCTCCCGTTCGTCGAGGATCTGCAGGATCCCCTCGGTGCAGCAGACGGCCGCGTTGCGCGGGTTGCGGCCGGTGGCGAAGGCGTTGGGGGCCTGGGTCGGCGAGATGTAGAGGCGGGGCATGGGCTGGCGGGCGGCGGTGGAGAGCTCGCGGACCATGCGGTAGAGGCCGGGGGCCTCGAATTCGCTGACGGGACGGGCGCGCATCGCGCGCAGGGCCAGCTTGTCGCTGTTCCAGTACGCGTAGGCGTTGGTGCCCAGCGCCACGAGGACCGCGACGAGCAGCCCCGTACGGCCGAAGAAACTCCCGATGACGAGGATGAGTGCGGACATTCCCCCGAGGAGTACGGCTGTCTTCAGCCCGTTGTGCCGGCGGTGCACGGTGCGCCCTCCAAATGGTGCGGCAGGGGAACTCCTGGCTCGGTGGTGCTTCCACGTTCAGTGGACCCTCCCTCACTGGTCAACGCCAGGCGGGGAGTGCTAGTTCCCTTGTGCACCGGGGAGGCCGGTTAGGCCGTCCGGGGTGGTGTCGTGCGACTACTGGAAGAGGCTGCCGGTCGCGAAGCGGAGGATCAGCTGGGGGGCGCCGGAGAGGACGAGTCCGGCGATCAGGGTGAGGACGATCGCGGTGGCGAGGGGGGCGGGCACGGGAAGCCTGCCGGGGCGGACGCGGGCCGGGGTGGCCTGCGTGGCTCCAGGGGCCCCCGTCGTGACTCCAGGGGCCTCCGTGGCTCCAGGGACCTCCGTGAGCTCTGTGGCCTCCGCGGGCTCTGTCGCCCCCGCGGGCTCTGTCGCCCCCGCGGGCTCCGGGGAGCGGAAGAGCAGGGCCGTCCACTGGAGGTAGTAGTAGAGCGCGACGACCACGTTCACGGCCATGACGGCGGCCAGCCAGCCCAGGCCCGCGTCGACGGCCGTCGAGAAGACGGCGACCTTCGCGAAGAGGCCGACGATGCCCGGGGGCAGGCCGGCCAGGCAGAGCAGGAAGAAGCCGAGGGCCAGCGCGGCCACCGGGTTGGTGGCGTACAGGCCGCGGTAGTCGGCGATGCGGTGCAGCGGCTTCGTACGGGCGACGACGGCCGCCACGGCGAAGGCGCCGAGGTTCACGACGGCGTACATCAGCGCGTAGGCGACGGTGGAGCCGATCTGGGCGTCGCTGGTGTACGCGGCAGCGGCGATCGGGACCAGGAGGTAGCCGGCCTGGCCGACCGAGGACCAGGCGAGCAGCCGGACCGCGCTGTACGCGCGCGTGGCGGACTGGCGCAGGGCGGCCAGGTTGCCGACGGTCATGGTGAGGGCGGCGAGTACGGCGAGTGCCGGTCCCCAGACGTCGGCGTACGAGGGGAAGGCCACGACGGTGACCAGGATGAGGCCGGAGAAGCCGACCGCCTTGCCGATGACGGAGAGGTAGGCGGCGATCGGGAGGGGGGCGCCGACGTAGGTGTCGGGCACCCAGAAGTGGAAGGGCGCGGCCGCCGTCTTGAAGGCGAAGCCGACGAGGGTCAGGGCGACGCCCGCCTGGGCGAGGGTGTCCAGCTGGGCGGGGACGTCGTCGAGGCGGGTGGCGATCTCGGTGAGGTGCATGGTGCCGGTCGACGCGTACACGAAGCTGACGCCGAGGAGCATCACGGCGGTCGCGGTGACCGACGAGAGGAAGAACTTCAGCGCCGCCTCGGAGGACCGCTTGTCGCCGCGCCGCAGGCCGACCAGTGCGAAGGCGGGCAGGGAGGCGACTTCGAGGGCGACGACGAGGGTGGCGAGGTCGCGGGAAGCGGGCAGCAGGGCTGCGCCTGCCGCGGAGGACAGCAGCAGGAACCAGTACTCGCCGGCCGGGAGCTTGTCGTCCTTGGTGGCGGTGATCGACAGGAGGGCGGTGAGGAGGGCGCCGCCGAGGACCAGGACCTGGATGACCAGGGTGAAGTCGTCGGCGGTGTAGCTGCACACCGCGGCGTCGTCGATCAGGCAGAAGGTCTTGCGATCGCCCTTGCTCAGCGGGACGAGCGCGAGCAGGGACGCGGCGAGCCCCGCGACGGCGACGATACCGAGGAGGTGCTTGCGGCCCTCCCGTACGAACAGGTCGGCGACCAGGATCAGCAGCGCGAGGGCCGCCGCGATGGCGGGCGGGGCGATGGCGGACCAGTCGACGGACTGGACGAGGCTGGCGGACGGGGCGGCGGCCTGGGCGGCCCCTGTCACGGCTTCGGCGGCCACGGTCACGACTTGCCTCCTGCGAGGAGCTTCTGGACGGCCGGGTCGGTGAGGCCGAGGAGGACGGCGGGCCAGAGGCCGGCGAGGACGGTGAGGGCGACGAGCGGGGTCCAGGAGGCGTACTCGTAGGCCTGGACGTCGGCTACGGGCTCGGCGTTCTCACGCCGCTCCCCCATGCAGACGCGGCGTACGACGATCAGCAGGTACGCGGCGGTGAGCAGCGTGCCGAGGCCGGCGATCGCCATGAAGGTGAGGAAGGCGGGGCGGCTGAGCCCTTCGGCGGGGTCGAACGCGCCGAACATGGTCAGCATCTCGCCCCAGAACCCGGCCAGTCCCGGCAGTCCGAGGGAGGCGACGGCGGCGAAGGCGAGGAGGGCGCCGAGGCGGGGGGCGCTGCCGTAGAGGGCGGCGCCGGTGGCTCCGGCGAGGGTGTCGAGGTCGGCGGTGCCGTAGCGGTCCTTGAGGGCGCCGACCAGGAAGAACAGCAGGCCGGTGATGAGGCCGTGGGCGATGTTGGCGAAGAGAGCACCGTTGACGCCGGTGGGGGTCATCGAGGCGATGCCCAGGAGCACGAAGCCCATGTGGCCCACGGAGGAGTACGCGATCAGGCGCTTGAGGTCGCCCTTGTTGCCCTTGCGGGCCAGCGAGAGGCAGGCCAGGGATCCGTAGATGATGCCGACGACGGCGAAGGCCGCGAGGTACGGGGCGAAGGTGTGCATGCCTTCGGGGGCGATCGGCAGCGCGATGCGGACGAACCCGTACGTGCCCATCTTCAGCAGGACTCCGGCCAGGAGCACCGAGCCGACGGTGGGGGCGGCGGTGTGGGCGTCCGGGAGCCAGCTGTGCAGGGGCCACATCGGGGTCTTCACCGCGAGGCCGAGCGCGATCGCCAATACGGCCGTGACCTGCACGGACGTGGTCAGCCCGCGGCCGTTGTCAGTGGCGAGTGCCACCATGTCGAATGTGCCGGATTTCATACCGATGAGGAGGAGGCCGAGCAGCATCACGACGGAGCCGAGCAGGGTGTAGAGGATGAACTTCCAGGCCGCCCGGGTCCTCTGGGCGCCGCCCCACCGTGCGATGAGGAAGTACATCGGGATGAGGACCATCTCGAAGGCCAGGAAGAACAGGATCAGGTCGAGGACGGCGAAGGTGGCGAGGGTGCCGGACTCCAGGACGAGCAGGAGCGCGACGAACGCCTTCGGGGACGGGCCCGCGGGCATCTTGAAGTAGCTGTAGAGCGCGCAGAGGAAGGTCAGCAGCGCGGTCAGGACGAGGAGGGGGAGCGAGATGCCGTCGATGCCGAGATGGATCCGGATGTCGAGTGCCGGGATCCAGGCGATGTCGGTGCTTGCCTGCATCTTCGCCGGGCGGCTGTGGTCGAAGCCGGCCGCGAGGACGAGGGTGGCCAGCAGGATCACGCCGGTGACGACGATCCCGTGGCGGAGCACGGCCTGGCCGGGGGACTTCCCCTTCAGTCCGGGCGGGGCCGGCAGGAGGGCCGCGGCGGCGCCGATGAGCGGGCCGGCGACGATCAGTGCGAGAAGGAACTGCATCACGGATTCGCTGATATCGATCATGGCTCACGCTCCGGCGGCGGCGACGAGGACGGCGGCGATCGCCAGGACGACCGAACCGGCGAGCAGCGCGGCCAGATAGGTCTGCACGTTGCCGGTCTGGGTGAGGCGGACGGCGTTGCCCAGCCAGCGCGGGAGGGTGCCGGCGGCGCGTACGTACGTGTCGACGACCTCGCGGTCGAGGAAGCGGACCAGCTCGGCGCCCGCCTGGACGGGGCGGACGAAGAGGGTGCGGTAGAGGGCGTCCAGGTGGAAGCCGGCGGCCGCGTGGCGGTGCAGGGGGCCGAGCAGGAGGCGCCCCGGGTCGCCGGGGTCCTGGGCGGAGGCGATGTCGCCGTACACCGCGGAGTGCGTGGCGATGGCTTCTTCCTCGGAGGTGGCGGGGTCTGCGTCCGGGTGGGCGGCGACCGCGCCGAGGGGGATGTCGCTGCCGGCCCGGTAGCGCAGGGCGCGCCAGGCGGCGTACGTCATGATCCCGCCGACGGCGGCGACACCGGTGCCGAGGACGGCGGTGGTGACGGTCGGGGTCAGGGAGTGGACGTCGAACCAGCCCGCGAGCTGCCCGACGGCCAGGCCCAGGGCGAGCGAGGGGACGGCGAGCACCCAGAGGGTGACGCTCATGACGAGCGGCTGCCTGCCGTGGGCGGGGGCGGCGGGGCCACGGCCGCGGAAGGCGAGGAGCCAGAGGCGGGTGGCGTAGGCGGCGGTGAGGAGGGCGGTGAGCAGGCCGGAGACCAGGACGATCCAGCCGGCGCCCGCGGGGGCGGTGGCGGAGTCGCCGAGGGCGGTGTGCTCGGCGGCGACCAGGACGGCTTCCTTGGAGAAGAAGCCGGCGAACGGGGGCATGGCGGCGAGCGCGAGGAGCGCGATCGTCATCGTCCAGTACGCGTCCGGGATCTGCCTGGCCAGGCCGCCCATGCGGGACATGGCGGCGAGGGAGTTGGTGCCGGCGGCGTGGATGATCACGCCGGCGCCGAGGAAGAGGAGCGCCTTGAACGCGCCGTGGGACAGGAGGTGGAAGACGGCGGCTCCGGCGTCGCCGACGGCGAGGGCGCCGGTCATGTAGCCGAGCTGGCCGATGGTCGAGTAGGCGAGGACCCGCTTGATGTCGTCCTGGGCGAGGGCGGCGAGTGCGGATCCGACCATCGTGACGGCGGCCATCACGGCGAGCACGGTCAGGGCGGCGGCGGAGGCCGCGAAGACGGGCAGGAGGCGGGCCACGAAGTAGATGCCGGCGGCGACCATCGTCGCGGCGTGGATCAGCGCGGAGACGGGGGTCGGGCCGGCCATCGCGTCCGGTAGCCAGGTGTGCAGCGGGAACTGGGCCGACTTGCCCGCCACGCCGACGACCAGGAGGAGGGCGATGAGGGTGGGGTGGTCGAGGCCGCCGATGGCGACCGATTCGAGGATGCCGGTGATCCGGAACGTACCGGTGTCGGCGGCGAGCGCGAACAGGCCGAACAGGAAGGGGACGTCGCCGAGCTTGGTGACCAGGAAGGCCTTGAGGGAGGCGGCGCGGGCTTCGGGCGTCTCCCAGTAGTGGCCGACCAGGAAGTACGAGCAGATGCCCATGATCTCCCAGCCGACCAGCAGCACCATCAGGTCGCCGGAGTAGACGACGAGCAGCATGGCGGAGGTGAAGAGGGAGACGAGAGCGGCGTACGAGCCGTAGCGCGGGTCGTCGCGGAGGTAGGCCGTCGAGTAGGCCTGGACACAGGTCGCGACGACGGTCACCAGGACGGCGACCAGGGCGGCGAAGCCGTCGATGTGCAGGGCCAGGTCGATGGGGACCGAGCCGGTCGGGGTGAGCCGGGTGGCGGCGTCGACGGCCTCTTCCCCGCCCTGCCGTACCGCCACGGTGATCGCCAGCGCGAGGGCGGCCACGGTGGGCAGCAGCGCCAGCGGGCGTACGAAGCCGGGGGCGGTTCTGCCGAGCAGCAGCCCGGCGGCCGCGCCCAGGAACGGCAGGAGGGGGACGAGGACGGCGAGGGTCGTGGTGGTCACGCGGCGGCCTCTGCCTTCTGTGCCGGGCCGTTGCCGGACGCGGGGGGTTCGGGCCCGTCGTCGGCGGCCGTCTCGGCGGTGTCACGGAGCTTGTCGATGTCCGAGGTGCCGCGGTTGCGGTAGACCATCAGGACGATCGCCAGGCCGATGCCGATCTCGGCGGCGGCGATGGCGATGGTGAAGAGGGTCAGGGCCTGGCCGGTGTGCAGGGTGTCGCGGAGCCAGACGTCGAAGGCGACCAGGTTGAGGTTGACGGCGTTGAGCATCAGCTCGACGGACATCAGAACCAGGATCGCGTTGCGGCGGGCGAGGACTCCGTAGAGGCCGACGCAGAAGAGGAGGGCGGCGAGCACGGCGGGATAGGCGAGGTGCATCAGCTCTGCTCCTTCGACTTGCCGGCGTCGCCGCCGTCACGGGTCTCGCCGTGGGTGGCCCCGGGGGTCTCGCTGCGGGTGGTTTCGCGGGTCGCGTTGCGGGGGGCCTGCGGCGTCCCGCCGCGGGTGGCCTCCGGGGTCCCGCCGCGGGTGGCCTCCGGGGTCCCGCCGCGGGTGGCCTCCGGGGTCGCGCCGCGGGTGGCTGCCTGCGGCTTCGGCTTCTGCGGGGGCTTCCGCTTGGCCGGGCGGGCTTCGGGGGCGTCCGGGTCCGCGTCCTTGCGGGAGAGCACGATGGCACCGACCAGGGCAGCCAGCAGCAGCACCGAGAGGGCTTCGAAGGGAAGGACCCAGTGCTGGAAGAGGAACTCGCCGGTGAGCTTGGTGGAGCCCTGGACCGGCCCGTCCAGGTCGATCCAGGTCGTGCGGAACGCGTCAACGACCACCCAGACCAGGGCGGCCGCCGCCGCGACGGCCACGGCGAGGGCGACCGGCCGGTTGCCCGAGTCGGCGTCCGGGGAACGGCCGATGGGGGCCCTGGTGAGCATGAGCCCGAAGAGGAGGAGCACGACGACCGAGCCGACGTAGATCAACACCTGGACCCAGGCGATGAACTCGGCGGTGAGCAGCAGGTACTCGACGGCGAGGCCGCCGAGGGCGACGACCAGCCAGAGGGCGGCGTGCACCAGCTGCTTGGTCGTGACCGTGATGACGGCCGCGCCGAGGGTGACGATGCCGACCAGCAGGAAGGCGATCTCCACGCCGGTCGGCGAGAGGAAACCGTGGCTGACCGCGGCGAGGGACGAGGTGGCCTTCGCCGAGGCGCTCGCGGCCGTCGTCGCCGTAGCCGTAGTCGCTGTCGTCGTGGCCATCGCTGTGACGGTCGCCGTGGCGGCCGCTGTGGCGGTCGCGATCATGCCGGGCCCTCCTGCTGGTCGGGCCGGGTGGGCTGATCGGCCTGGGCGGGCCGGTCGGGGCGGACCGGCGCTGCCTCGGCGGGCGCGTCGGCCCGCGCAGCTCCGGCGGCTCCGGTGGCTCCGGTGGCCTCAATGGCTCCGGTGGTTTCTGCAGCGCCGGCGGCCCCGGTGGTTTCTGCAGCTCCGGTGGCTTCCGGGGCCGCAGCGGCTGCCGCTGCGGCCTCCGCTTCCGCCGCGGCTGCCTGCTGGGCTGCTTCGAGCTTCTCGGCGGCCTTGCGGGCTGCCGCGACCTCCTTCGGCTCCTCCGCGCCCGGGTCGAGAGCGGGCGGTTCCGGCACCGTCCACATCCACTCGCGGAGCTTGTCCCGCTCGTGGGTGAGTTCGTGGATGTCGGTCTCCGCGTACTCGAACTCCGGCGACCAGAAGAGGGCGTCGAAGGGGCACACCTCGATGCAGATCCCGCAGTACATGCACAGCGAGAAGTCGATGGCGAAGCGGTCGAGGACGTTCCTGCTGCGCTCGCGGCCGCCGGGGGTGGCGGCCGGCACCGTCTCCTTGTGGGAGTCGATGTAGATGCACCAGTCGGGGCACTCGCGGGCGCACAGCATGCAGACCGTGCAGTTCTCCTCGAAGAGGCCGATCACGCCGCGCGTACGGGGCGGGAGCTCGGGCTGCGTGTCGGGATACTGCGCGGTGACGGTCTTCTTCGTCATCGTGCGGAGGGTGACGGCGAGGCCCTTGGCGAGGCCACTCCCTGGGATGGGTGCCATGACTACTGGATCGCCACCTTCACGATGCCGGTGAGCGCGATCTGCGCGAGAGCGAGCGGGATGAGTACGGTCCAGGACAGCTTCTGCAACTGGTCCTCGCGCAGTCGCGGATAGCTGACCCGGAGCCAGATCACGACGAAGGCGAGTACCGCGGTCTTCAGCAGTGTCCAGACCCAGCCGAGACCGTCCGCGCCCCACGGGCCGTGCCAGCCGCCGAGGAACAGGACGGTGGTCAGGCCGCAGACGATGACGATGCCCGCGTACTCGGCGAGCAGGAACAGCGCGAAGCGCAGTCCCGTGTACTCGGTGTACGCGCCGAAGATGATCTCCGAGTCGGCGATCGGGGCGTCGAACGGCGGGCGTTGCAGCTCCGCGAGCCCGGCCGTGAAGAAGACGAGGGCGCCGATGATCTGCCAGGGCAGCCACCACCACTCCCACGCGTTCAGGATGCCGCCGAGCGAGACCGTGCCCGCGGCCATGGCGACCGAGGCGGCGGCCAGCAGCATGGGCAGCTCGTACGCGAGGAGCTGGGCGGCCGTGCGCAGGCCGCCGAGCAGCGAGAACTTGTTGGCCGAGGCCCAGCCCGCCATGAGGGAGCCGAGGACGCCGACGCCCATGACGGCGAGCACGTAGAAGATGCCCGCGTCGATGGCCTGGCCGACCGCGGTCTCGCTCGGGCCGATCGGGATGACGAGCAGGACCAGGAGGTACGGGAGGAGGGCGACGGCAGGCGCCAGCTGGAAGATCCGGCGGTCGGCACCGCCCGGAACCACGTCTTCCTTCTGCGCGAACTTCACGCCGTCGGCGACGAGCTGCGCCCAGCCGTGGAAGCCGCCCGCGTACATCGGGCCGAGCCGGCCCTGCATGTGCGCCATCACCTTGTGCTCGGCCTGGCCGACCACGAGGGGCAGGACCAGGAAGAGGACGAAGACGAGGACCAGCCGGAGGGCGACGTCGAGTACGTCGTTCACGCGGTATCGCCTCCGGCGGGGGTGGGGTGGTCGGGGTCTTCGTCACGGGCGGACGGCTCGGGGGCAGGGTCCTGCTCGGGGGCAGGGTCCCGCTCAGGCGCAGGGTCCCGCTCAGGCGCAGGGTCCTGCTTGGGGGCAGGGTCCCGCTCGGGGGCAGGGTCCCGCTCAGGCGCAGGGTCCCGCTCAGGCGCAGGGTCCCGCTCAGGCGCAGGGTCCCGCTCAGGCGCAGGGTCCCGCTCGGGGGCAGGGTCCCGCTCGGGCGCAGGGTCCTGCTCGGGCGCTGCGGCCGGATTCTGCTCGGGATTCGCAGCTGGGGACGGCTCGGGTGCCGCGTCCGGGGCGGACTCAGGTGTCCCGGCCGGGGCCCGCTCGGGCTCCGGGTCGGCTCCGAAGGCGGGTTTCGGGTCGTGCCACGGGGCGTCCGAGGAGGCTGCGCGTGCGGGCCGGGGCGGCTTGGCCGTACCGCTGTCTGCTTCCGGGGGCACGGGGGCGGCAGAGGCACCGGGTGCGGCGGTCGCTTCCGGGGCCGCGGGGGACGCCTGAGTCGGCGTCTGGCCGACCGAGCCGTCTGCCGCGCTGCGCGAGCGGCGCGGACTGGCGGGCCGAGCCGTCGCCTCTGCGGAGTCCCCGGGTGCGGCGGACGCGGCGGTGGCTTCCGGTTCCGCAGGGAGCGCAGGGGCGGCCGGGGCACCGGAGGCCTCCGGTGCCGCCGGGGTCCCTGGGGTGGCTGGGGTCCCTGGGGTGGCTGGGGTGGCTGGGGTGGCCGGGGTCCCCGGTACGGCCGGGGTCCCCGGGGCGACCACAGGACTCACCGGCGTCGGGGTCGGCTCCGGGGTCTGGGACGCCGAGCCCTCGCTCACACTGCGGCTGCGGCGGGGCGGCCGGTCGGCAGCACCTGCGGCGCCCGCTGCGCCCGCGGCTCCGGCGGCACCCGCCGCACGCGCGCCCCTGGCCGGGCGGTCCGCCCCCGCCCCGGCGGCGCCCGCCGCGCGGGCGCCCCTGGCCGGGCGGGCCGGGGCGGGCGGGAGCTGGCCCTTGAGGGGGCCCCATTCGTTCGGGTCGGGGACGCCGGGGGGCAGCATCTGGCGGCGCTTGGGGCCGCCGTGCTCCGACTCACCGGGCTCCTTGGCGCCGGGCCAGGCCTTGGCCACGCGGGCGGCGAGGACGAAGTCCTTGCGCAGCGGGTGGCCTTCGAAGGTGTCGGGCAGCAGGAGGGGCACGAGGTGGGGGTGGTCGGCGAACTCGATGCCGAACATCTCGTGCGTCTCGCGCTCGTGCCAGGAGGCACCGGCGTAGACGTCGACGGCCGTCGGGAGCACGGGGGCCTCGTGCGGAACCGTCGTACGGACCATCAGGCGTCGCACCGTACGGCCTTCGAGGGAGACGACGTGTGCGGACACGCGGAAACCGGTGCCGGGCTCGTCGACCGCGCTCAGCCAGTCGAAGTAGGTGCAGCCCAACTCGTCACGGCTGATCTGCAGCGCGGTGATCCACGAGCCGGGGGGCACGTCGACCGTGAGCAGGTCGTACGTCCGCTCCGCGGTGGCCTCTTCGCCGAAGATCTCGGTGACGTGGTCGGGCAGGGCGTCGTAGGCGGTCACCGGTCGGCTCCCGGGGCGGGCGGGGGCGTGACCAGACCGCTCTGCAACGAGGAAACGGACGGGCGGGGCCCGGAGTTCCCGTACCGGTCGGCCAGCGATTCGCGGGCGATCTTCTCCTGGAGCTTGAGGATGCCCTGGAGGAGCGCTTCGGGGCGGGGTGGGCAGCCCGGTACGTACACGTCGACGGGGATGATCTGGTCGACGCCCTTGGTGACGGAGTACGAGTCCCAGTACGGGCCGCCGCAGTTGGAGCAGGCGCCGAAGGAGATCACGTACTTGGGCTCCGGCATCTGCTCGTACAGACGCTTCACGGCCGGGGCCATCTTGTCCGTGACCGTGCCGGACACGATCATCAGGTCCGCCTGGCGCGGGCCGGGGGCGAAGGGGATCACGCCGAGCCGGATGAAGTCGTGCCGGGCCATCGAGGCCGCGATGAACTCGATGGCGCAGCAGGCCAGGCCGAAGTTGAACACCCAGAGGCTGTAGCGGCGGCCCCAGTTGAGGACCACCTTCATCGACTCGGGCGCCAGGCGGGAGAGGACACCGAGGCGCTGGGGGGTGGGCAGGTCCACCGGAGCGCCCGCCGGGGCGGTCTCCTGAGCGGCCGCCCGGGGAGCGGGGGTCACGTCCATTCGAGGACGCCCTTCTTGTATGCGTAGAGCAGGCCCACGGTCAGGAAGCCGAGGAAGATGAACATTTCGATGAGCGTCGTGGCGCCGTACCCGGCGGCCGCGAAAACCGTCGCCCACGGGAAGAGGAAGATCGAGTCGACGGCGAAGATCACGTACAGGAACGCGTAGACGTAGTAGCGGACCTGGGTGTGCGCCCAGCCCTCGCCGACGGGGTCGACTCCGCACTCGTACGTCAGGAGCTTCTCGGGTGTCGGCACCACCGGGCGCAGCAGGCGTCCTGCGCCGAAGGCCACGGCGACGAAGAGCACGCCGATGACGGCGAGCAGGCCGACCACCGAGTAGCTCTGGAAGTAGTCCGCCGCCAAGTGCGCTGGTGCCGTCTGCGCGGTCGCCGGTTGCGCGGCGGCCCATTCGATCGGCACGGTCCAATCCGGCACGTCCCGTCCCTCGCTCCCCGGCCTTTCGGCGCCCTGTGGTGTGTTTCGTGGTACGACCGCAGTCGCTCGTCGGTATCGGCCGCGGTCGGTCGTCGATCTGTACGCACGGGAGTCTAGGGCCTGGGTGGGATCCCTCCTGTTCGAGCGCAGCCGGTGACCCGGGTGAGCCGGGCCGCGGCACCGTGTCCCGGCGGACCACGCGCAGGGGTGGGGCTGTCCCCACCCCTGGTCGCTGGCCCACCCCATGGCGCCGGGGTGTGCGGCGCGGCAGGCTGGAGCGCATGACCGCCAGCTCCGGTGCGCACAAGCCCGGCTCCGACCTGCCCCCTCCCCACAGCTTCGCCTTCGGCCGGCACACCTGGAAGGAGGCCGCGCATCTGCTGCTCGACTTCCCGGCGGCGCTCTTCGGCTTTCTGGCCACGGTGATCGTCATCGTGCTGGGCAGTGGTCTGGCCGTGACGGTGGTCGGGCTGCCGCTGCTGGCCGCGGGGCTCGGCGGGGCGCGGCTGATCGGGCGTTCGGAGCGGGCACGCGCGCGTGCACTGCTCGGCGTGCGGGTGGAGGAGCCGAGTCCGCTGCGGGCCGCCCAGGCGCAGGAGGGTTTCTTCCCGTGGCTGTGGACTGCGCTCAAGGATCCGGTGGGCTGGCGGTCGGTGCTGTACTCGGTGATCCGGCTGCCGTGGGGGGTGCTGACCTTCGCGCTGACGCTGGTGAGTCTGATTGTGCTGTGGCCGGTGCTGGGTTACGTGACCCGGGGGCTGAGCAATGTGGACCGGGCGATGGTGCGCGGGCTGCTGTCGCCTTCGGGCGAGTTGGAGCGGCGGATCGCGGAGCTGGAGTCGGACCGGGGCGTGGTCGTCGACACGGCCGCCGCCGACCTGCGCCGCATCGAACGGGACCTGCACGACGGGGCACAGGCCCGGCTCGTCGCGCTGGCCATGGGGCTCGGGCTGGCGAAGGAAAAGCTGCTCGACGATCCGGAGGCGGCGGCGCAGATGGTCGGCGAGGCGCACGGCGAGGTGAAGCTGGCCCTGCAGGAGCTGCGGGACCTGGCCCGTGGCATCCACCCCGCGGTGCTCACCGACCGGGGCCTGGACGCGGCGCTCTCCGCGATCGCCTCCCGGTGCACGGTGCCGGTGACGGTGACGGCGGAGCTGAGCGAGCGGCCGACCGAGGCAATCGAGGGCATCGCGTACTTCACGGTCTCCGAGCTCTTGCAGAACGTCAGCAAGCACAGCGGTGCGCGGGCGGCGTCGGTGGATGTGTGGCGCTCCGGGGACCGGCTGCTGATTCAGGTACGGGACGACGGGCGCGGCGGTGCGCGGCTGGACGGAGGCACCGGAATGTCCGGGCTGGCGGACCGGCTGGGCGCGGTGGACGGCCTGTTCACGGTGGACTCGCCGAGCGGGGCGGGGACGACGGTGACGGCGGAACTCCCGTGGCGGGAGCGGGTACCGGCCAGTATCCGGGTGCCCCGGTAGGCCCGCGCGCCGCTCCGGGGCGTGGTGGACCACACGGCGGGGCGTGGTCAACCACACGGCGGGGCGTGGTGGACCACACGGCGGGGCGTGGTGGACCGCAGGGCGGGGGGTGGGGAAAACCCCAGGAAAAGACTGCGACTTACCGCATGGTCCCGGGGTGTCCCCGACCGGCAGTCTTGGAGGACACCAACAGACTTCGTCAGACCCTCATAAGACCCTTATGCAGAAGAAACGGACGGCACCCATGGCCACGGACTACGCACCTCGGATCCGGGAACACCGGCTCCCGGCGGTACTGCGCGCGCCGTTCGAGCCCCGCGCCTGGCGCGAATTCGGTTACGTGCTGCTCAGCCTGCCGATCAGCATCATGATCTTCGTCAGTGCAATCCTGACGCTGTCGCTGGGTGCCGGACTGCTGGTAACCTTCCTCGGCATACCGGTGCTGGCGGCCGGCCTCGCCCTGTCTCGCGGCTTCGGCGCGATGGAGCGGACCCGCGCCCGACTCCTGCTCGGTCTGGACGTGCCCTCGCCCCGGCCGCTGCGGGGCGCCAAGCCGGGGCTGATGGGCTGGGTCGGGTCCGTGCTCAAGAGCGGGGTGTCCTGGCGGCACCTGCTGTACGGGCTGCTGCACATGCCGTGGGCGATCTTCGCCTTCGGTGTCTCGGTGACCTTCTGGATGTACGGTCTGGCGGCCTTGACCTACCCGCTGTACCAGTGGACGTTCAGCGCCGCCGACGGCAGCAACGGCGTGCAGTTCTACGGCGACGCCGACCACCAGATCTATCTCGACTCGCCTCCCGAGATAGCCCTCGTCAGCGTGATCGGCCTGCTCGTCGTGCTGGCCTGCCCCTGGATCACCCGGGCACTGGTGTCGGTGGACCGGCTGATGGTGGCCGGGCTGCTCGGTCCTTCGGCCCTGGACAACCGGGTCGTCGAGCTGGAGTCGGACCGCGGCGTGGTGGTCGACACGGCCGCCGCCGACCTGCGCCGCATCGAACGGGACCTGCATGACGGGGCGCAGGCCCGGCTGGTGGCGCTGGCCATGGACCTGGGGCTGGCGAAGGAGAAGCTGGCCGACGACCCGCAGGCGGCGGCCCTCATGGTGGACGAGGCGCACGGTGAGGTGAAGGTGGCGTTGCAGGAGCTGCGGGACCTGGCCCGTGGCATCCACCCCGCGGTGCTCACCGACCGGGGCCTGGACGCGGCGCTCTCCGCGATCGCCTCCCGGTGCACGGTGCCGGTGCAGGTCGAGGTGGACCTGCCGGCCCGGCCGGCGGCTGCCATCGAGGGCATCGCGTACTTCACCGTCTCCGAGCTCCTGCAGAACGTCAGCAAGCACGCCAGGGCCTCGCGGGCCTCGGTCGACGTGTGGGAGACGGACGGCCGGCTGATGCTCCAGGTCACCGACGACGGCCGGGGCGGTGCGAGCACGAGCGGCGGTTCGGGTCTGGCGGGCCTCATGGAGCGGCTGGATGCCGTGGACGGAGTCCTGGTCGTGAACTCCCCCGTCGGTGGTCCCACGACGATCACCGCGGAGCTCCCCTGGCGAGGCTGATCCGAGCAGAGGCGTGACGGGCCGCGGACAGCCGCCCGTCACGTCCGGCTCCGGAGTGCCGACCCCTCTCTTTCCCGTCATCCGGGCACGCCCCGGTCCGGATGCTGGGATGCTGGGGGGCAGTAGATGCGGTACACACCGGAGCTGGGGGCAGGGAAAGTCGTGGGAGACAGGGTGCGCGTGGTCATCGCCGAGGATTCGGTACTTCTTCGGGAGGGCCTGACCCGGCTGCTGACCGATCTCGGACACGATGTGGTGGCGGGCGTCGGGGACGGGGAGGCGCTGGTCAAGACGGTCGGCGACCTGGCCGCGCAGGGGGAGCTGCCGGACGTGGTGGTGGCGGACGTACGGATGCCGCCGACCCACACCGACGAAGGCGTGCGGGCCGCGGTGCGGCTGCGGCGGGAACATCCCGGAATCGGGGTACTCGTGCTCTCGCAGTACGTGGAGGAGCAGTACGCGACCGAGTTGCTGGCCGGGTCCAGCACGGGGGTGGGTTATCTGCTCAAGGACCGGGTGGCGGAGGTCCGGGAGTTCGTGGATGCCGTCGTACGGGTGGCCAGGGGCGGGACCGCCCTGGACCCCGAGGTGGTGGCACAGCTGCTCGGGCGAAGCCGCAAGCAGGACGTGCTCGCCGGGCTCACCCCCCGTGAGCGGGAGGTCCTGGGACTCATGGCGGAGGGGCGCACCAATTCGGCGGTCGCCAAGCAGCTGGTGGTGAGCGACGGGGCGGTCGAGAAGCACGTCAGCAACATCTTCCTGAAGCTCGGGCTCTCGCCGAGCGTCGGGGACCACCGGCGGGTGCTGGCGGTGCTGACGTACCTGAATTCGTGAACAGCGTGTGAAGCCTGACGGAGATCGGCACGGCCGGCGGGACACCGCGCGGCCGGTGGCCCGGGTGGGCGGCCGGACCCTCCCCACTGGCGGCCTGACACTCCGTCAGGTAGCAAGGTCGGGAGGGTTTCGGCCAGGACGGGAGGACCAGGACCAAAGGATGAGGGCGGAGCGTCTTCGACAACGCGCCGGGGGGCGGATAAATCATGACGAATCGAGACACAGGAGTGTCTCATCAGCAGGTCCATCATGTGAGCAGGCCGAGGAAGGCCACCCTTACCGACGTAGGGTGGCCACGGAATGGCCGGGCGACCGGCCGTCCCGGAGCAGCCGCCTCTGAGGGAGGTCCAGTTCAGTGACCAGCCAGGTCAGTAGCCCGGCCGAGCAGGCCGACGGAGCCAATGGCGCCGACGGAGCCCACGACTCCGTCGTCGGTGAGCAGCGCGGACACGTCGCGGAGGGCACTTCGCAGGCCCCGGAGAAAGAGGTCCGCCGCCTGGACCGGGTGATCATCCGCTTCGCGGGCGACTCCGGTGACGGCATGCAGCTCACTGGCGACCGCTTCACATCGGAGACGGCGTCGTTCGGCAACGACCTGTCGACGCTGCCGAACTTCCCGGCCGAGATCCGCGCCCCCGCCGGGACACTGCCGGGTGTCTCCAGCTTCCAGCTGCACTTCGCCGACCACGACATCCTCACCCCGGGAGACGCCCCGAACGTGCTGGTGGCGATGAACCCGGCCGCACTCAAGGCGAACATCGACGATGTGCCGCGCGGCGCCGAGATCATCATCAACACGGACGAGTTCACGAAGCGGCCGATGGCCAAAGTGGGATATGAGACGTCCCCGCTCGAGGACGGTTCGCTGGACGCCTACAGCGTGCACCCGGTGCCGCTGACCACCCTGACGGTGGAGGCGCTCAAGGACTTCGGGCTGTCCCGCAAGGACGCCGGCCGGTCCAAGAACATGTTCGCGCTGGGCCTGCTCAGCTGGATGTACCACCGGCCCACCGAGGGCACGGAGGCGTTCCTGCGGCAGAAGTTCGCCAAGAAGCCGGACATCGCCGAGGCGAACGTGGCCGCCTTCCGGGCGGGCTGGAACTTCGGCGAGACCACCGAGGACTTCGCGGTCAGCTACGAGGTGGCCCCGGCCACGACCGCGTTCGCCCCGGGCACGTACCGGAACATCTCCGGGAACCTGGCCCTGTCCTACGGCCTGGTCGCGGCCGGCCAGCAGGCGGACCTGCCGCTCTACCTCGGCTCGTACCCGATCACCCCGGCCTCCGACATCCTGCACGAGCTCTCCAAGCACAAGAACTTCGGTGTGCGGACCTTCCAGGCCGAGGACGAGATCGCGGCCATCGGGGCGGCGCTGGGGGCGGCGTTCGGCGGGCAGCTCGCGGTGACCACCACCTCGGGCCCCGGGGTGGCGCTCAAGTCGGAGACGATCGGCCTCGCGGTCTCGCTGGAGCTGCCGCTGCTGATCGTGGCGATCCAGCGCGGCGGCCCCTCCACCGGGCTGCCGACCAAGACCGAGCAGGCCGACCTGCTGCAGGCGATGTACGGCCGCAACGGCGAGGCGCCGGTGCCGGTCGTCGCCCCGCGGACGCCCGCCGACTGCTTCGACGCAGCCCTGGACGCGGCTCGCATCGCGCTGACGTACCGCACCCCGGTCTTCCTGCTCTCCGACGGCTACCTGGCCAACGGCAGCGAGCCGTGGCGCGTCCCGGACGTCGACGAACTCCCGGACCTGCGCGTGCAGTTCGCGACCGGACCGAACCATGAGCTGGCGGACGGCACCGAGGTGTTCTGGCCGTACAAGCGGGACCCGCAGACCCTGGCCCGCCCCTGGGCGGTGCCCGGCACCCCGGGCCTGGAGCACCGGATCGGCGGCATCGAGAAGCAGGACGGCACGGGCAACATCTCCTACGACCCGGCCAACCACGACTTCATGGTCCGCACCCGCCAGGCCAAGATCGACGGCATCGCGGTCCCGGACCTGGAGGTCGACGACCCTTCCCCAAGCTCTCAACTTCGTTCGAGCAGGGGAGGCCCCACAGGCGCGCGCACCCTGGTGCTCGGCTGGGGCTCCACGTACGGCCCGATCACGGCAGCGGTCCGGCGGCTGCGCACCGACGGCGTGCAGATCGCCCAGGCGCACCTGCGCCACCTCAACCCCTTCCCGAGGAATCTCGGGGAGGTGCTGGGGCGTTACGACAAGGTGGTCGTCCCGGAGATGAACCTGGGGCAGCTCGCCACGCTGATCCGGGCGAAGTACCTCGTGGACGCGATTTCGTACAACCAGGTCAACGGTATGCCGTTCAAGGCCGAGCAGCTGGCCACGGCCCTCAAGGAGGCCATTGATGACTGAGACGACGACCGGGCCGCAGACCGGGAGGACGCTTCTGTCCCTGGTCCCGCGGGCCGAGACGAAGCAGTCCATGAAGGACTTCAAGTCCGACCAGGAAGTGCGCTGGTGCCCGGGCTGCGGCGACTACGCCGTGCTCGCCGCGGTGCAGGGCTTCATGCCCGACCTCGGGCTGGCGAAGGAGAACATCGTCTTCGTCTCCGGAATCGGCTGTTCCTCCCGTTTCCCGTACTACATGAACACCTACGGGATGCACTCCATCCACGGCCGCGCCCCGGCCATCGCGACCGGGCTCGCCTCGTCCCGGCGCGACCTGAGCGTCTGGGTGGTCACCGGTGACGGCGACGCACTCTCCATCGGCGGCAATCACCTCATCCACGCCCTGCGTCGCAATGTGAACCTCAAGATCCTCCTGTTCAACAACCGGATCTACGGGCTCACCAAGGGCCAGTACAGCCCCACCTCCGAAGTCGGCAAGATCACCAAGTCGACGCCGATGGGATCCCTGGACGCACCCTTCAACCCGGTCTCCCTCGCCATCGGCGCGGAAGCGTCCTTCGTCGCCCGCACCGTCGACTCCGACCGCAAGCACCTCACCGAGGTGCTGCGCCAGGCCGCCGACCACCCGGGCACGGCGCTGGTGGAGATCTACCAGAACTGCAACATCTTCAACGACGGCGCCTTCGATGCCCTCAAGGACAAGGACCGGGCCGAGGAAGCGGTCATCCGCCTCACCCACGGCGAGCCGATCCGCTTCGGGGCCGACGGCGCGAAGGGCGTCGTGCGGGACCAGCAGACCGGTGATCTGAAGGTGGTCGCGGTGACCGAGGAGAACCAGTCGCAGATCCTCGTCCACGACGCGCACAACGCCTCGCCCACCACGGCGTTCGCGCTGTCCCGGCTCGCCGACCCGGACACCCTGCACCACACTCCGATCGGGGTCTTCCGCTCGGTCGAACGACCGGTGTACGACACGCTCATGGCCGACCAGCTGGACACTGCGATCGAGCGGGACGGCAAGGGCGACCTGGGGGCACTGCTCGCGGGCAAGGACACCTGGACCGTCGTCGGCTGAGCCGACCACGCCCTGTGGTCGGCTCAGTCCCACCACGCCCTGTGGTCGGCTGAGCCCGACCACGCCCTGTGCGAAAAGGGGCGCCCGACCTTCCACGGCCGGGCGCCCCTTTCGTGCTTCCTTACTCCCCCGGGCGTCATGACCGTATTGCGGAACGGACATGACATGCGGGGCCGGCGGGGCTTACCGTCGTCGGCGACGGGTGTGTGCAGGGTGCATGTTCCAGGGCGGGAGGCCGGACCGGTGGAGACCAAGAAGGAGCAGCGGGCGGGGCTGCTGTACGGCATCGGGGCCTACGGCATGTGGGGCGCGGTTCCCCTCTTCTGGCCCCTGCTGGAGCCCGCCGGCGCGGTGGAGATCCTGGCCCACCGGATGGTGTGGTCGCTGGCCGTGGTGGGGATCGCCCTGCTGGTGGTACGCCGCTGGGGATGGGTGCGGGAGCTGCTCGGCCAGCCGCGGAAGCTCGGGATGATAGCCCTGGCCGCGATCGTCATCAGCGTCAACTGGGGGCTCTACATCTGGTCGGTCAACTCCGGCCATGTCGTGGAGGCTTCGCTCGGCTACTTCATCAACCCGCTGGTCACCATCGCCATGGGCGTGCTGTTGCTCGGTGAGCGGATGCGGCCGGTGCAGTGGGCCGCGGTGGGCATCGCCGCGGCCGCGGTCGTGGTGCTGGCGGTGGGGTACGGGCAACCGCCGTGGATCTCGCTGGTGCTGGCGTTCTCGTTCGCGACGTACGGGCTGCTGAAGAAGAAGGTCAACCTGGGCGGTCTCGAATCGCTCGCCGCCGAGACGGCGATCCAGTTCCTGCCCGCGCTGGCGTACCTGGTGTGGCTGGGCACTGCGGGCTCCCCGGCCTTCGGGGCGCACGGGGCGGGCCACGCGGCGCTGCTCGCCGCGACCGGGCTGGTGACGGCGGTGCCGCTGGTGTGCTTCGGCGCGGCGGCGATCCGGGTGCCGCTGTCCACGCTGGGGCTGCTGCAGTATCTGGCGCCGGTGTTCCAGTTCGTGCTGGGGGTCGTGTACTTCCACGAGGCGATGCCACCGGAGCGGTGGGCCGGGTTCGCCCTGGTGTGGCTCGCGCTGATCCTGCTGACGTGGGATGTGCTGCGCACCGCGCGCAAGGGGCGGCGGAACGCGCTGATCGCGGCGGCGGCACTGCCCCCGGAAGCGGCGGACGTGGTCACGGGGACGGACGCGGCCGTGCCGCCGGACGAGCCCCTGCCTCCGCACGCGGCCGTATCGCCCAGCGGGGCCGTATCGCCCAGCGGGGCCGTGCCGCCCAGCGGGGCCGTGCCGCGGTAAAGGGCAGGACGGGCCGACCCGGGCAGGGTTAGGGTCGATGCATGGGTACGTACTTTCTCTTTCTGTGATTCCTCGCGTGGACGCGGCGTGACCGCGAGCGGCTGAGCCCTCGCCTCCGCCGCTGCCGTCCGCGCGCTCTCGGGCCACAGACCGCTGACGTACCCCCTGAGGAATTCCCATGCGCCCTCGCGCCCAGCTCTCGTTGCGCAATGTCTCGCTCTCCTTCGGCGACCGCGTCGTCCTCGACCGGGTCTCGCTCTCCGTGCGCCCCGGTGAGAAGGCCGGTGTCGTCGGGGAGAACGGGTCCGGGAAGTCCACCCTGCTGCGATTGATGGCCGCGGCACTGCCGCCCGACGAGGGCGAGGTCACCGTCGCCTTCCCCGGCGGTGTCGGCCATCTCACCCAGACTCTGGGCCTCGCCCCCCACCTCACCGTCCAGCACGCGGTCGACACCGCGCTCGCCGAGCTGCGCGCGCTGGAGGCCGCGATCCGGGACGCCGGGGCGGAGCTCGGCGACCAACCCACCGAGGCGGCGCTCGACGCGTACGGCGAACTGCTCACCGCCTACCAGGACCGGGGCGGTTACGAGGCCGACGCCCGCGTCGGCAGCGCCCTCCATGGGCTCGGGCTGGCCGGGATCGCCCGTGGACGGACCCTCGGTTCGCTCTCCGGCGGCGAGCGGTCGCGGCTCGCACTCGCCTGCGTACTGGCGTCCGCGCCCGAACTCCTGCTGCTCGACGAGCCGACGAACCACCTCGATCTGCGGGCCACCACCTGGCTGGAGAAGCAGTTGCGCGCACACCGCGGGACGGTCGTCGCCGTGACGCACGACCGTGACTTCCTGGAGCGGGTCGCGGACACGGTCCTGGAGGTCGACCGCGATCTGCGCACCGTGCGCCGGTACGGCGACGGCTGGGACGGGTACCGCACCGCCAGGGCCGCCGCCCGGGCCCGCTGGGCGCAGGACCATCAGGAGTGGGTGGACGAGTTGGCCCGTACGGAGGCGTTGGTCGAGGCGTCCGGGCAACGGCTCGCCGCCACCGGCAAGGATCCGCGGCAGGGCTTCGGCAAGCACCGGCGCTCCAGCGAGGCCAAGCTGTCCGGGCGGGTGCGGGCGGCCGGGCAGCGGCTGGAGGTACTGCGGGCCGCACCTGTGCCGGCACCTCCGGTTCCGCTTCGGTTTCACGTGAAACTCGACACAGCCGGGGTGCAGCCAGGACACGAACAGGGCGGAGCGCTGGCCGAGTTGCGCGGCGTCTCGGTGGGTGGACGGCTGTCCGTACCGGAGTTGCGGATCAAGGCCGGAGAACGGTTGCTCGTCTCGGGGGCGAACGGGGCGGGCAAATCCACGCTGCTGCGGGTGCTGGCCGGTGCTCTGACACCGGACACCGGGGAGGTCGTACGGCCGGGGCACGTGGGGTACCTGCCGCAGGAGTCGGCCGAGCCGCTGGGCGGGGGCGGCGCGGCCCGTGCGGGGATTGCGGGAAGTGCGGGGAGTGCGTCCGGTCTGCTTGCCGCGTACGCGGCCGGGCGGCCCGGTTTCCCGGAGGAGTACGCGGACGAGTTGCTCGCGCTCGGGCTGTTCCGGGAGGAGGACCTCGGGGTGCCGGTGGCGGCACTGTCCGTGGGGCAGCGGCGGAGGCTCGAACTGGCGAGGCTGGTGTCCAGGCCGGCGGATCTGCTCGTCCTGGACGAGCCGACGAACCATGTCTCCCCGGCTCTGGTGGAGGAGCTGGAGGAGGCGTTGAGGGGGTATCTCGGGGCGGTGGTGGCGGTGTCGCACGACCGGCGGTTCCGCAGGGGGTTCGTGGGGGGACGGGTGGAGTTGAGGGCGGGGCGGGTGATCGGCCCCGGAGTCGGGGCGTAGAGCGGGCCAGAGGGTGTTCGATATGCGGGTGTTCGATATGCGGGCGGCCGTGACCGGATTAGGCCCTTGACGTCCGGTCAAACTCTCGCTGAACATCAGGCACGCACAGCGCTCACAGCTCAGTGCTGCACAGCGCTCGTGGCTCAGTGCTCATGCTCAGTGCTCAACCGCCTTACCAGCACAGCGCGTTCCCGCACTTCCGTCCCGTCCCCGTTCGGAATCCGGAGCCCCCACATGACGCTCGTCCCCGCCCGTATATCGTCCCGCAGAGTCGCGGCGGTCGCCGCGCTCGCCGTAGCAGGACTGCTCGCCCCGGTCGCCTCGAGTACCGCGACCGCCGTCCCCGCTCGCGCGACCGCCGTTGCCGCCGCCCCCGACATACCCCTGGCCAACGTCAAGGCGCACCTCACGCAGTTCTCGAACATAGCCGCCGCCAACGGCGGCAACCGCGCCCACGGCCGGGCCGGTTACAAGGCCTCCATCGACTACGTGAAGGCCAAGCTGGACGCCGCCGGGTTCACCACCTCGCTGCAGACCTTCACCGCGAGCGGTGCCACCGGCTACAACCTGATCGCCGACTGGCCCGGAGGCGACCCGAACAAGGTCCTGATGGCCGGCGCCCACCTGGACTCCGTGTCCTCCGGAGCGGGGATCAACGACAACGCGTCCGGTTCCGCCGCCGTCCTGGAGACCGCGCTCGCCGTCTCCCGCGCACAGCTGAAGCCGGACAAGCACCTGCGGTTCGGCTGGTGGGGCGCGGAGGAGCTGGGCCTGATCGGCTCGAAGGCGTACGTGAACAGCCTGCCGTCCACCGAGCGCGCCAAGTTCGCGGGCTACCTCAACTTCGACATGATCGGCTCGCCGAACCCCGGCTACTTCGTCTACGACGACGACCCCGCCATCGAGAAGACCTTCAAGGACTTCTACACCGGTCTCGGCGTCCCCACCGAGATCGAGACCGAGGGCGACGGACGCTCCGACCACGCGAGCTTCAAGAACGTCGGCATACCGGTCGGAGGCCTGTTCACCGGCGCCAGCCGCACCAAGTCGGCTGCCCAGGCGCAGAAGTGGGGCGGCACGTCCGGCGTCGCCTTCGACCGCTGCTACCACTCCTCCTGCGACACCACCTCGAACATCAACGACACCGCCCTGGACCGCAACAGCGACGCGGTCGCGCACGCCGTCTGGACGCTGTCCGCGGGTGGTACGACGCCTCCGACCGGCGACGACTACGAGAACACCACGCCCCTCGCGATCCCCGACGCGGGTGCCGCCGTCACCTCGCCGATCACCGTCTCGGGGCGGACGGGCAACGCGCCCGCCACGCTCCAGGTGGCGGTGAACGTGCAGCACACCTGGCGCGGTGACGTGGTCATCGACCTGTTGGCCCCGGACGGGACCGCGTACCGGCTGAAGAACTCCAGCAGCGGGGACTCGGCCGACAACATCGTGCAGACCTACACGGTGAACGCGTCGAGCGAGGTCGCCAACGGCACGTGGAAGCTGCGCGTGCAGGACGTGGCGAGCCAGGACACCGGCACGCTGACCAGCTGGAAGCTCACCTTCTAGCCGAGCAGACCCAAGAGAACCGGACCGCACCAGACCGGCCGGGCCCAAGCACAGCCGCACCGGCCCGAGCACAGCCGCACCGGACCGGCCCGAGCACAGCCGGACCGGGCCGGGCGGGCCGGCCCCGTGCGGCCCTCCAGAACCTGCCGCCCCCGACGCGCGATAACTCCCGCGTCAGGGGCGGCAGTCCAGTGAGCGCAGCACGTGCCCGACCAGCTTCGCGATCTCCTCGGGGGTGTGCGGCGGCTTGCGCAGCGCGTACCGGTAGTAGAGCGGTCCGTACAGCAGCTCGACGGCGAGCTCCAGATCGGCATCCGGCGGCAGCCGGCCCTGGCGCTGGGCGCTCCCGAGTCGTTCCACAGCCGCCGTGAAGCGCGGGGTGATGACCTGGGTGTGGACGGCCCGGGTCAGGTCCTCGTCGTGGTGCAGCTCGGAGAGGATCCCGATGTACGCGGGGCCGAACGGCGGAGTGGTGAGGAACCCCACCACCCCGGTCATCTGCGCGTACAGATCGGCCGCGAGGTCCCCGGTGTCCGGAAACGGCGCCGTGCTGTCCGTCTGCTGGCCGAGCGCTTCCAGGAGTACGGCGCCCTTCGACGGCCACCAGCGGTAGATCGTCTTCTTGCTGACGCCCGCTCCGGCAGCGATCGCCTCCATGGTCACGCCCCCGTACCCCTTCTGGTTGCACAGGTCGATGGAGGCCGCGAGGATCGCCTGCCGGGACTTCTCGCTGCGTCGCTGCGGGTTCGGCGTCGCGCTCACGAACGGAGTCTAGCCGGGGCGACGATACGTAACGTGTTGACAGCGGAACGGCAGCCTCCAAGAATAGCCAACCTGGGGGGAACGATCCGTGTCGTGTCGAGCTGCGTGGGGGGACGGCTCGACACGACCCCGGACCGTCCCGCTCGTGCCATGCGGTCGTGCCATACAGTCGCGCCGTGCGCTCGTGCCATACGGTCGCGCCTCGTGCCTACGCCGTGATGTCGCGCGTCGTGAAGCGCGCCCAGGCCGCCGAGCAGAACACCGCCGCGTACACCCCTTGCAGGCCGAGGTTCTTCCACAGCTCGTCCCAGTAGACGGGCTCGCGCAGCAGGTCGGCGAAGGACAGCCAGTAGTGCGGGAAGAGATAGGGCTGGATTCCGTCGAGCTGCGGGATCGTGTCCAGGATCTGCACCGTGATCAGCAGTCCGACGGTCGTCGCCATCGCGGCGATACCGCTGTGGGTGAGGGTCGAGACGAAGAGCCCCAGTGCCGCGAATCCGATGAGCGAGGCGGCCACGACGACGGCGACGGCCAGTGCACGGAGCAGCCCCTCGCCGAAGCCGATCGGCACGCCGGAGATCGTCATGACCTCCCCGACAGGGAACAGCAGCGCCCCCACCGCCAGCGCGGACGCCGCCACGACCAGGGTCGCGACCAGGCAGAAGACGAGCGTGGTGGCGTACTTGGCGAGCAGCAGGCGAGTACGTCCGGCGGGGGCGACCAGCAGATAGCGCAGGGTACCGCTGTGCGCCTCACCGGCGACGGAGTCGCCCGCGACGACACCCACGGCCATCGGCAGGAAGACCGGGAGGGTGACGGCGAGGGCGGCGAAGACCAGGAACAGGCCGTTCTGGGTGATCTGGGAAAGGAAGGCGGGACCGCCGCCCCCGGGTCCGCCCCCGGCGGGATCGCCGCTGGTCTCGATCTTCACGGCAATGCCGATCAGTACGGGCACCCCGGCAAGGACCACGAGGAGCGCCAGGGTCCGCCAGCGCCGGAAGGTGACGGTGAGCTCGGACCTCAAAAGTCCCAGGGTCCACAGGGGACTCACGGGGCGCATCGGCCGCACGGGACGCTCAGGACTCACGGACCGCACGGGTGGACGCGCGGGAGCCCCCTGCCCCTGCCCCGGCCCCTGCGCCTGCACCGACCCCTGTTCCGACCCTCGCCCCGCCCCCTGTTCCGACCCCCGCTCCGACCCCTGTTCCGGTCCCCGCCCCGCTCCCGCCTCAGCCCGCGACATCGAACCCCTCCCCCGTCAGCGCCACGAACGCGTCCTCCAGCGAGGCCCGTTCCATTGCGAAGCCGCTGACCCGGACCCCCGCGCGCACCAGCGCGGCGTTGAGGTCGGCCAGGGCAGGAGCCGGGCCCGCGCCCTCGGCGTCCGGCGGTACGGTCCCGCTGACCCGCCCCTCCCCCACCTCCAGGTCCGTCACCCCGTGCTCCTTCAGCACCCCGGCCGCGTCGCCCGTGTCCGCGGTGGTGACGACGAGCCTGCCCCGTACGCCCGCCGCCAGTGCGGCGACGGGGCCCTGGGTGAGCAGCCGGCCGCGGGCCATCACGGCGGCGTGCGTGCACACCTGCTCGATCTCGTCGAGGAGGTGCGAGGAGAGGAAGACGGTGGTGCCGTCGGCCGCCAGCTCCCGTACCAGGGAACGGATTTCCCGCATGCCCTGCGGGTCGAGGCCGTTGGTCGGTTCGTCGAGGACGAGCAGTTCGCGGGGCTGGAGGAGGGCGGCCGCCAGGCCCAGCCGCTGCTTCATGCCGAGCGAGTACGCACGCGCCTTCTTCGCTCCGGCGGGAGTCAGCCCGACCCGGTCCAGAGCGGCGGAGACCCGCGCACGGCGGGTGCGCGGGTCGGCGGTCGGGTCGGCGGAGTCGTACCGCAGCAGGTTGTCGCGGCCGGAGAGGAACCCGTACAGCGCGGGGCCCTCGATGAGGGCACCGACCTTCGGCAGTACGGCGCGGGCGGCGTGCGGCATCGGGCTGCCGAGCACCCGGGCGGTGCCCGAGGTCGGTTCGATGAGGCCCATCAGCATCCGGATGGTGGTGGTCTTCCCCGAGCCGTTGGGCCCGAGGAAGCCGAACACGCTGCCCGCCGGGACGGACAGGTCGAGCCCGTCGACGGCGAGTTGTCCGCCGCGGAACCGCTTGGTGAGACCCCGGGTGTCGATCACCGGCGCACGCGCCGCCGACCCCTGTGCGGGTCCTCCCGCTCCCTCCGCGCTGGACAGCCCGTCCCCCATCCGTCACCCGGCCTTTCGTCACGTCCGTACCGCTCGATCCGCACGCGTACCGTTCACGCGCTCGTGCCGTTCACGCAAGCGTGCCCCTCGCACCGCTGGTGCCACCCGCACCGCTGGTGCCACCCGCTTCGTACGTGCCGCAGGGTGCACGCATGCCGCTCGGGCCGACGCCCGGCGGGGCGTCGGCCCGAAGGGGTTACTTGGCCTCGTTGGCGGCCTGCACCAGGGCGTCCTTGGTGACGGCGCCGACGAACACCTGGCCGTCGTCCGTCATCAGGGCGTTGACCAGACGGGTCGAGAAGACCCGGCCCTCGCCGAACTTGCCGCTGACCTTGTCGCCGAGCGAGTCCAGGAGCCCCTGGGCCTCGGCCGGCATCCCGTCCTTCTTCGCCGCCGCGCCAGGGGCCTTCTGGCCGGCCTCCGCGCCGGAGGACACGTGCAGGACCGAGGTCCAGCCCTCGCCGATGACCTTGGCGTTGCCCTCGGGCCCGCCCTTGCCGAACTGCTTCTCCAGGTCCTTGCCGAAGTCCTTGCCGAGCGGTCCGCCGAAGTCCTTGCCCTTGTCGCCCTGGTGGCCTTCCTGGGCCTTCAGGTCGTCGGCCTCGGTGACCTTCGCACCCTTGGGCGGGCTGAACTTGAAGGTGTCCGCGGCCGGCTTGGCGAAGTCGACCTTGGTGAAGCCCGCGTCGACCACGGCCTTCCCGCCGCTGCTGGAGGTGAGCGTGAACTTCAGCGGCGTACCGGTCAGCGAGTCCACCGCGACGCGGATCTCACCGACCGTGGAGCCGGTCTGCTTGGGCTTGATGACCAGCTGGTACGCGTCCCGGCCTGCCACCTGGGCGGTGCCGCCGACGGTCACCGAGGTGTCCTTCTCGGCGGCCTTCAGCGCCTGCTCGGCGAAGGCCTTGGGGGTGGTGGGCAGGGAATCCGGCAGCTTCCCGTGCTTGCCCGCGCCCTGTCCCTTCTCCACGCCGCCCTTGTCCGCGCCGTGGCCCTTGCCCGCGTCCTTGGGGGCCTTCGCGTGGAACGCCTCGTTGGAGGCGCTGTCGTACGCCCAGACCTCGTCACCGTTGTGGATCAGGCTGTACTCGGCGGCGTCGTCGAGCAGGGAGACCCGCTGCCGGTCCGGGCCGTCGGCCGCGATGCGCAGCGTGTGGGTGCCGGAGGCGAGCTCCATCAGCTTGGACTTCGGGTCGGCGGAGGAGCCGCCCCCCGGGCCGCCCTTGGCGCCGCCGAGGCTGCCGGCCAGGCCGTCGAGCGAGGGCAGGCCCAGGTCGGTGCTGATCTTGACCGTGCCCGACAGCTGCTGGGTCTCCGAGGCGGCGATCTTCTCGATCAGCTGCTGGGCGCTGATCTTGGGGAGGTCGGGGTCGCCGGAATTGGCGAGTGCCGGAACGAGGCCGATGGTCGCCGCGGCCACCCCCGCCACCGCGACCGGGACGATGTACCGCGCTGCCTTGCGGCGGCGTACCGGGACGGTGCCCGCGGTGTCCGCGCCCTCGGTGCTCAGTGGTGCGTTGCCGTTGGGTGCCATGTGTGCTCTACCTCCGTGGTTGGCGGCCGTCATCCATGCACTCGTCCCACTCCCGCGCCGCCATTCTCGCCCGAATTGGTGAGGAGTGGTGAGGTCAATCAGACCAAATTGGGCGGCGGAAAGCGTCAACCCCCGGGAGCAACCTCGCCTACACCCACGGGATGACAGAAGCCACCCGCTTCTCCCCCGTCGGTGGGGCAGAAAACAGGTGGCTCCTACAGCGATCTAACCTCAGGCGTCCGTCACCGGCCCTGACCGGCCCGGTGCGCCGTGCCATCCGGCCCGGTGCGCCGTGCCATCCGGCCCGGTGCGCCGTGCCATTCGGACAGGTGCACCCTGCCATCCGGCCAGGTGCACCACGTCATCCGGCCAGGTGCGGCACCGTCTCAACCGGCCCTGTGCACCACGGCGTCGCACAGTTCGGCCAGCGCGGACTTCGCGTAGCAGTCCGGCAGCGGTGTCAGGGTTGCCCTGGCTTCCTCCGCGTACCGCACGGTGTCCCGGCGCGCCTGCTCCAGCGCGGGGTGCACCCGCAGCCGCCGCAGCACCTCGGCCAGTTCCTCGTCGCCCGACAGGTCGCCGTCGAGCATCGCGCAGAGCTCGATGTCCTCCGGGCGGCCGTGCGCCTCGGCCATCGCCCGCAGGTGCAGCACCGGCAGCGTGGGGATGCCCTCGCGCAGGTCGGTGCCGGGGGTCTTGCCGGACTCGTGGCTGTCGCTGGCGATGTCGAGCACGTCGTCGGCGAGCTGGAAGGCGGTGCCCAGGCGCTCGCCGTACTGCGTGAGGATGTCCACGGCCGCGTCGTCCGCGCCGGCGATCATCGCGCCGAAACGGCAGGAGACGGCGACCAGCGAGCCGGTCTTCCCGGACATGACGTCCAGGTAGTGGGCGATCGGGTCGCGGCCGTCGCCGGCGCCCGCCGTCTCCAGGATCTGGCCGGTGACGAGGCGTTCGAACGCCTCGGCCTGAATGCGCACCGCTTCGGGGCCCAGATCCGCAAGGATGTGCGACGCACGGGCGAAGAGGAAGTCACCGGTGAGCACCGCGACGGAGTTGTCCCAGCGGGAATTGGCGCTCGGCACCCCCCGGCGCACGTCCGCCTCGTCCATCACGTCGTCGTGGTACAGCGTCGCCAGGTGGGTCAGCTCCACGACCACGGCGGAGGGCACGACGCCCGGCGCGTGGGGGTCGCCGAACTGCGACGCCAGCATGACGAGGAGCGGCCGGAAACGCTTGCCACCTGCGCGGACCAGGTGCTGCGCGGCCTCCGTGATGAAGGGGACGTCACTCTTGGTCGCGTCGAGCAGTCCCTCCTCGACGGCTGCCAGTCCGGTCTGGACATCGGTCTCAAGAGCCTGGTCCCGCACGCTCAGTCCGAACGGCCCGACGACGGTCACGAGGGTTACTCCTGTCTGCTGACGATCAAACGGATTGTCGATCTGTCGCTGGCATCACTCAACAAGTCAGCCTATCCCGTCGACTTTCGATCACCGAGCCCCCCGTCCGTGCCCTCCGTCTCCCCGCCCCGCGCCCGCACCACGCCGGTTCCCCGCCCGGCCGCCGCCCCTTCCCCCCACCACCGCCGGCCCTGTCCCCGTCTACGTCTTCCCCCTGAGCACGGCCGGAAGCATACCGGTATGTTCATTTTGAGCTGATTCGACCAGGAGTGAGCCCTTTGTCAGACATGGAGCCCCACCCCGATCCCACCGGTCCGCCGGGCGCCACCCTCGCGGCGGAATCGACGCAGCCGCCGCCCGGTGACGACACCGCGTTCTTCGGCCAGCCCAAGGGACTCCTGACACTTTCGGGCCTGGAGGTCTGGGAGCGGTTCTCGTTCCTGGGCATGCAGGCGATCCTGGTGCTCTACTTCGCGGCCGAGGTCGCTGACGGCGGCATGGGCATGGCCGCCGGAACGGCCGCCTCCGTCGGAGCCGCGTACGGCACGCTCGTCTATCTGGTCTCGGTGGCGGGCGGCTGGCTGGCCGACCGCATCCTCGGCTCGTACCGCGCTGTGCTGTGGGGCGGTGTCCTGATCGCCTGCGGCCACTACGCGATGGCGGTCCCGGTCGACGCCTCGACCTGGGCGGGCCTCGGCCTGATCAGCGCGGGCACCGGCCTCCTCAAGCCCAACGTCGCCAACATGGTCGGCAAGCTCTACCGCACCGAGGACGAGCGCCGGGACGCCGGTTTCGCGCTCTACTACATGGCGATCAACATCGGCGCCTTCCTCGGCCCGCTGGTCACCGCCTGGCTGGCCGACCACAAGGGCTGGCACTGGGGCTTCTCGGCCGCCGCCGTCGGCATGACACTGGGCCTGATCCAGTACGTCGGCGGGCGCCGGCACCTGGCGGGGCGCAGGGCCGCCGCCGAGTTCGCGCTGCCGCCGCAGAAGATGCGCGGCACGGTCCGCGCGATCCTCGCCGGACTGGTCGCGGCGGCGGTACTGGCGGTGCTCCTGGTGTGGGCCGGCTGGCTCACCATGGACCGCTTCGTCGACGTACTGACGCTCATCTCGGTGATCGCCCCGGTCGTCTACTTCTACGTGATGTTCCGCAGCCCCCGGGTGGAACCCGACGAGAAGCGCCGGCTTCGCGGCTACGTGGTGCTGTTCCTGGCGTCCGTGGCGTTCAACTTCATCCTCTTCCAGGCGTACTCGACGATGATGCTTCTCGCGGCGGCCAACGCCCAGACCCGGATCCTCGGCTTCACCTTCCCCACGGGCTGGTACGCCTCCGCGCTCGGCGCCTTCGAGGTGCTGCTCGCTCCGGTGGTGGCGGGTCTGTGGCTGCGGATGGGCCACCGGCAGCCGCACGCCTCCCGCAAGATCGCGATCGGGGTGATCCTCGGCGGACTGTCCTTCCTGCTGCTCGTCCTGCCCACCAGCGGGCACGAGGGCGACGCGTACAAGATGGCCGCCTGGTGGATCGTCGGCTCGTACCTGCTGCTGGGTCTCGGCGATGTGATCCTCCAGACCTCCGGCATGTCGGCCACCACCAAGCTCGCGCCGAAGGCCTTCTCCAGCCAGACGATGGCCCTGTGGTTCCTGTCCCTCGCGCTGGCCAACGGCATCCAGGCGCAGACCGTGAAGCTGTACGGCAAGGTCTCCGACCCCGCGTACTTCGGCGTCAACGGCGCCCTCGCGGTCACGGTCGGCCTCGCCGTGATCGGCGCCGGCGCCTGGCTCAAGCGCACCATGCACCCCGTCCACTGAGGTCACGCAATGATCATCCGGCACACCTTCCCCCATGAGACGACCTGCGAGGACGTCCGCATCCCGCTCCCCGACGGCACCCGCCTGTACGCCCGGATCTGGCGTCCTGTCACCGGGGAACCCGTCCCGGCGCTGCTGGAGTACCTGCCGTACCGGCTGAGCGACTGGACCGCGCCCCGGGACTTCCAGCGCCATCCCTGGTACGCCGGTCACGGCTACGCCTCGGTACGGGTCGACGTGCGTGGCCACGGCAACAGCGAGGGCCTGCCCGGCGACGAGTACGACGCACAGGAGCTCGCCGACGGCGTCGCGGTCGTCCACTGGCTGGCCGAGCAGCCCTGGTGCACCGGCAGGGTCGGCATGTTCGGCATCTCCTGGGGCGGCTTCAACTCGCTCCAGATCGCCGCACTGGCCCCCGAGCCGCTCAAGGCCGTCGTCACCGTCTGCTCGGCCGACGACCGCTACGACAACGACGTCCACTACATGGGCGGCTCCGTACTGGCCGTGGACATGCACGCCTGGGCGGCGACCATGCTCGCCTTCGTGTCCAGGCCGCCCGACCCGGCGCAGGTGGGCGACGTGTGGAAGGACATGTGGCGCAAGCGGCTGGCGGCGGTCGACCCGCTCATCCACACCTGGCTGGCCCACCAGACCCGCGACGACTACTGGAAGCACGGCAGCGTCTGCGAGGACTACGCGGCGATCGGCGCGGCGGTGCTGGCGGTGGGCGGCTGGCACGACCCGTACCGGGACACCGTGCTGCGGCTGGTCGAGCACCTGGACCCGGCACGGGTACGGGGGATCATCGGCCCGTGGTCGCACCAGTACCCGGACCGGGGGCTTCCGCCGGGGCCCGCGATCGGCTTCCTCCAGGAGACCCTGCGCTGGTGGGACCACCACCTCAAGGACGAGCCGACGGGTGTCATGGAGGAGCCGCTGCTGCGCTCCTGGATCAGCGGGTCCCACCCGCCCGCCACGGCCTACCGCGAACTGCCGGGGCGCTGGGTCGGCGACACGGCCTGGCCGTCCCCGCGGGTCACGCCCGTGACGTACGGGCTCCAGGGACTGCCCGTCGTGGTCGACTCGCCCCTGCACACCGGGCTCGACGCCGGCCGCTTCTTCCCCTTCGGCAACGACGCGGACCTGCCGCCGGACCAGCGCGACGAGGACGCCAAGTCGGCCGCCTTCGACTTCCCGGTCACCGGGACCCCCATCGAGATCCTCGGCCGGGCGCGGGTCCGGCTGCGGCTGCGGCTGACCATGGACGCCCCCGCGGGCCAGGCCGTCGCACGGCTCTGCGACGTGGCGCCGGACGGTTCGTCCACGCTGGTCACCCGGGGTGTCCTCAACCTCTCCTCACGGCACGGCCGGGACCGGGCGCAGGCGTGGCCGGCGGGAGCGACGGAGGAAGTGGAGTTCGAGCTGAACGGCAGCGGGCACACCTTCCCGCCGGGACACCGGATCCGGCTCGCGGTCTCCTCGGCGTACTGGCCGTGGATCTGGCCGCAGGCGGACGCGTCAGGTTTCGTACTGGACCCTGCGGGCTCGGCGCTCGAACTCCCGGTGCGGGCGCACAGCGAGCACCCCGAGATCACCTTCGAGGAGCCGGAACAGTCGGCTCCGCTCGGCGTGGAGTTTCCCGCCGCCGCCGCCGATCGGCGTCCGGAACGGCTGGTCGTACGGGACGTGGCCAAGGGCGAATGGCGGCTGGAGGTGGACCCGCGCTACGGCGGCACCCGCGTCTACCCGGACGGACTCGAATTCACCGAGGACGCCCTGGAGACGTACACGACCGACGAGCGGGACCCGCTGTCGGCGCGCACCCGCTCGGACTGGACGATCCGGCTCCGGCGGCCGGAGATGGCATGGGACGTGGAGATCGTCACCCGCTCGGAGATCACCTGCGACGCCAGGGACTTCCACACGTTCAACGAGGTGACGTGCAGGGACGGCGGCGAGGTCGTCTTCCACCGCGTCTGGGAACGCAGCATCCCCCGGACGGCGGGCTGAGCCGTGGCGGACCAGGACTACTCACCGGGCGGCACCGCCGCTGCGAGCAGTGCGGCGAGTTCACCGACCCTGCGCACCAGCTCCGGGGGCTCGTGCACCTCAAAGGGAAAGCCGAACAGCCCGAGGTGGAGAGCGAGTTCACCGAGGGAGTCCGAGCCTGCGCGCAGGGTGCAGGAATGGCCGTCGATGTCCTCGAGCACCCCGACCGTGGGCGGGATCTCGGCCGCCGCCTCGGCGAGCGGCACGCGCAGGGTGACCCGTGCGCGGTAACGGTAGACGGCGTTCGACACTCCGTACGACGTGCGGGCGGCCACGTCCTCGTCGGTCAGTTCACGCGGGGAGAAACGCGGTCCCGTCGGAACGCGGGGGGTGAGCCGGTCGACCCTGAAGGTGCGCCAGTCGTCCCGGTCGAGGTCCCAGGCGACCAGGTACCAGCGGTGACCGGCGTGCACGAGGCGGTGCGGTTCGGTGCGGCGCACGGAGGTCTCGCCGCCGTGTCCGCGGTAGTCGAAGCGCAGCTGCTGGTGGGCACGGCAGGCGGCGGCGACCGCGGTGAGCATGTCGGGGTCGACCCCCCGGGCCGCCGTCCGGCACGAGGGTGACCGTCACCGGTTCCAGCACGCCGATGCGGTGCCGCAGCCGGGAGGGCAGCACCTGCTGGATCTTGGTCAGGGCGCTGAGCGCGTTCTCCTCCACGCCCGCCACGCCTCCCCCGACCGCCGTCCGCAGCCCCACCGCCACGGCGACCGCCTCGTCGTCGTCCAGCAGGAGGGGCGGCATGTCCGCCCCGGCGCCGAGCCGGTAGCCGGGGAGGCCGGGAGTGGCGTGCACGGGGTAGCCGAGGGCGCGCAGCTTCTCGACGTCCCGGCGGACGGTACGGATGTCGACGTCGAGGCGTGCCGCGAGGTCGGAGCCCGGCCAGTCGCGCGGGGTCTGGAGCAGCGAGAGGAGTCTGAGGAGGCGTGCGGAGGTTTCCAACATGCTGGTGCAGTCTGCCAGTTGCCTAGGACAGTAGTTGTCCTAGGTGGTCGATACCTTGGATTCATGAGCCGAAACGAGCAGGCCCCCAGCCCCCTGATCACTCCGTTCCGCATCGAGATCCCGCAGCACGAGATCGACGCGCTGCACGCGAAGCTGGACGCCGCCCGCCTGCCCGCACCGCTGCCGGGCGACGACTGGGACACTGGGGTTCCGACCGGATGGCTGCGCGAGCTGACCTCGTACTGGCGGGAGAAGTACGACTGGCGGGCGGCGGAGCGCGAGCTGAACGCGTACCCGCAGTTCCGCACCGAGATCGACGGCCAGAACATCCACTTCCTGCACGTCCGCTCCCCCGAGCCCGACGCGCTGCCGCTGGTCCTCACCCATGGGTGGCCCGGATCGGTGGTCGAATTCCTCGACGTGATCGGCCCGCTGACAGACCCGCGTGCCCACGGCGGAAACCCCGCCGATGCCTTCCACCTGGTGATTCCCTCGCTTCCTGGCTTCGGCTTCTCCGGCCCGCTCTCCGAGGGCGGCTGGGACTCGACGCGGATCGCACGCGCCTGGACGGAGCTGATGAACCGGCTCGGCTACGAGCGGTACGGGGCCCAGGGCGGCGACCTCGGGGCGGCGATCGCCCCCGAGCTGGGGCGGGTGGCACCCGAGCGCGTGGTCGGCATCCACGTCAACGGCGACCCCGGGCCGATGCCCGGCCTTCCGCTCTCCGAGGAGGAGTCCGCCGCACTGACGGAGCTGGAACGGGGCCGGGTCGCACGGATCGAGGCCTTCATGCAGGAGGAGTTCGGGTACATCGCGATCCAGTCGACGCGTCCGCAGACGCTGGCGTACGGGCTGGTGGACTCTCCGGTCGGCCAGCTCGCCTGGATCATGGACAAGTTCCGCGAGTGGACGCACCCGCGTGCCGCGCTGCCGGACACGGTGATCGACCGGGACCGGCTCCTCACCAACGTGATGCTGTACTGGCTGACGGGGACGGCGGGTTCGGCCGCCTATGTCGGTTACGCCCAGAACCAGGGCTGGGGCGTCACCGCGGAGAACTCGGGCGTGCCGACGGGCGTGCTGACGTTGGCGCACGACGTGGGCATCCGGCGGTACGCGGAGCGGGAGCACACCGTGATCCGGTGGACGGACGTGGAGGACCGCGGCGGCCACTTCGCCGCACTGGAGGAGCCGGGGCTGCTGACACAGGACGTACGGGAGTTCTTCCGCGGTCTGCGCTAGGCGCGGGGGCCGCTGGGCGCGGGGGCCGCTGGGCGCGGGGGCGCCGGGCATGGGGCTCGCTGGGCGTGGGGGCCCCTGGGTGCGGGGCTCGCTGGGCGTGCGGCCGTACGGGCGTGCCGACGTGCGGGCGTGCTGGGGGATGCCGGGGTGCGGGCGTGCTGTCGGAGGCCGGGCAGGCTTTGGCCACTGCCGTCTCCGGCCTCCCCCACGTAACGTGTGTGCCAACGACCTGGAAAGCGAGGCAGCACCCCATGCCCGAGCAGTCCCCGCTCACGTCCGCGCTCGACGTCCCCGAAGGCGACCCCTTCGGTCCGCACAACCTCCCCTACGGCGTCTTCTCCACCGCGGACGCGCCGGAGCGCCGCCGCGTCGGCGTCCGTATCGGAGACCATGTGCTGGACGCGGGCGCCGCCGCGCTGGCGCTCGGCTCCCCGTACGCCCAGCTCCTCGCGCAGCCCTCGTTGAACCCGCTGCTCGCGGCGGGCCGCACCGCCTGGCGCGACGTGCGCCGCGCGCTCACCGCGTGGGTCACGAGCCCCGCGCACCGCGACGACATAGAGCCGCTGCTGCACCCGCTGGGCGCGGTGACGCTGCACCTGCCGTACGAGGTGGGCGACTACGTCGACTTCTACGCGAGCGAGAACCACGCCACGAACGTCGGGAGGATCTTCCGCCCGGACGGCGACGCGCTCACCCCCAACTGGAAGCACCTGCCGATCGGTTACCACGGCCGGTCCGGCACCGTCGTGGTCTCCGGGACGGACGTGGTACGCCCCTCGGGCCAGCGGAAGGCCCCGGCGGATGCCGCTCCGGTCTTCGGCCCCTCGGTGAAGCTCGACATCGAGGCGGAGGTCGGCTTCGTCGTCGGCACGCCCTCGGAGCTGGGCGAGCCGGTCGCGCTGGGGGAGTTCCGCGACCACGTCTTCGGCCTCTGTCTCCTCAACGACTGGTCGGCGCGGGACCTCCAGGCGTGGGAGTACGTGCCGCTGGGTCCCTTCCTCGGCAAATCCTTCGCAACGTCGGTGTCCGCGTGGGTGACTCCGCTGGAGGCCCTGGAGGAGGCGCGGGTCGCACTCCCCGCGCGCGACGTCCCGGTGCTGCCGTACCTGGACGACTCCGACGAGGAGGAGGGCGGGGGTTTCGACCTGCGCATCTCGGTGGCCGTCAACGGGCACGTCGTCTCCGAACCGCCGTTCTCGACCATGTACTGGTCGGCGGCGCAGATGCTGGCGCACATGACGGTCAACGGGGCGTCACTGCGGACCGGCGACCTGTACGGGTCGGGGACCGTGAGCGGCGCGGAGGCCGGGCAGCGGGGCTCCCTGCTGGAGCTCACCTGGAACGGCAGCGAACCGCTCGAACTGCCCTCCGGCAAGCGGACGTTCCTGGAGGACGGCGACGAGGTCACGCTGACGGCGTGGGCACCGGGGCCCCACGGAACGAAGGTGGGACTCGGCGAGGTGACCGGGCGCATCGCGGGGCGTGACTGAACGACCGTCGGGGAATCCTGGAGTTCTGGAGGCTTCCCTGCCTCCGAGGAGGCCGACGCCGTGAAGAAACCGCTGCCGCACCTTTCCCTGGCGGAAGAACTTCTCCTCCTGGGCCTGCGCCCGGACCGGGGCTCGACCCGGGTCAGCAGAAGTTACGTGGAGTACGGCGTCGCCGGCGCCGTACTCGCCGAACTCGACCTGGCGGGCTGCGTCGTGCAGGAACGGGGCAGGGTGCACGTCCGCAACCCGATCCCGCCGGCCCGGCTGCTGTCGGGGCCCACCGCGGACCCGGTGGCGGTGGCGGCTCTGGAGCGGCTGGGCGAGCCGGGGAAGGGGCGGCACGGCGGGGTCCGCACCTCGCACTTCGTGCGGCGCTCCCGGCAGACCGTCATGGACCGCTGTCTGGAGCGTCTGGTCGAACGGGGCCTGCTGCGGCAGGAGGCGAAGAAGGTGTGGGGCGTCTTCCCGGTGGTCCGGTACCCGGTGGCGGGCGAGGACTGGCCGACGGCGCTGCGCGACCGGCTCGCCGTCGCGGCGAAGTCGGGCTTCCCCGAGCACCGCGACCAGCTGCTGTGCGCCTTCCTCTACGCGACCGGGCTCGCCGGACGCCTCTTCCCGGGGCGCGCGGGGCGGGAGCCGCGCGCCCGCATGCGGGAGTTCGCGCGGCGCGAGTGGACCGCGAAGGCGGTCCGCAAGGAGGTCCAGAACGACGAGGCGGCGGCCAGTGGTGGTGGGGGCTGACCCTCCGGACTCACGCCCGCCACCCTGCCGGCCCCGCCAGGTGTCCCCGCACTGGCGGGTGTCCCCTCTCCCGCCCGGCACCCCTGCAGGCCCGCCCTTCGTTCGCCCAGCAGGCCCTCCCCGTCCGCCCCGCAGCCCTGCCTTCCCTCGCCCCTCAGTCCTCCGGCGGCGGCTCCATTCCCCAGTCCGGCTCCGCGTCCCAGTCCCACTCGGGTTCGGACCCCGACTCCCGCACCTTGGCCGGAGCCGGAGCCGAGGTCGTGGTCGTGGTCGTGGCTGCGGTCACGGTCGTGGCTGCGGTCGTGGTCGGCGGGACAGGAGCAGGCGCCGCGTCCGCCGTTCCCCCTTCGCCCAGCTCCGCCAGGACACCCAGCACGCCCTCCCCGTACGTCGCCAGCTTCTTCTCCCCGAGCCCGCCGATCCGCCCCAGTTCCTCCATCGACCCGGGCCGGACCGTCGCGATCTCCTGCAACGTCGCGTTGTGGAAGATCACATACGGCGGCACGCCCTGTTCCTTGGCCAGCGCCGTCCGCCACTCCCGCAGCGCCTCGAAGACCGGTACCACCTCCGCCGGCAGGTCCACCGCCGCCGCCTTCGGCTTCTTCTCGCCGCGCGCCCCGGATCCGCCGCGTGCCGCGGCGGCCCGCTTCGGCTCCTTGCGCAGCCGCACCTCGCGCCGGCCGCCGAGCACCTCCGCGCTCGCGTCCGTCACGACCAGCGTCCCGTACTCGCCCTCGACCGCCAGCAGGCCCTGCGCGAGCAACTGGCGCACCACGCCCCGCCATTCACCCTCGGTGAACTCCTCGCCCACGCCGAAGACGGACAGCTGGTCGTGGTCGAACTGGATGACCTTGGCGGACTTCTTCCCGAGCAGGATGTCGATGATCTGCCCGGCCCCGAACTTCTGGTTCCGCTCCCGCTTGAGCCGCACCACCGTCGACAGCACCTTCTGCGCCGCCACGGTGCCGTCCAGCGTCTCCGGCGGGCTCAGGCAGGTGTCGCAGTTGCCGCACCCGGCGGCCCCCTGCTCCTGCCCGAAGTACGCGAGCAGCTGGCCACGCCGGCACTCGGCGGTCTCGCAGAGCGCCAGCATCGCGTCCAGATGGGCGGCGGCCCGGCGCCGGAACGCCTCGTCGCCCTCACTGCTCTGGATCATCTTGCGCTGCTGGACGACGTCCTGGAGTCCGTACGCCATCCAGGCCGTGGACGGCGCACCGTCCCGGCCGGCCCGGCCGGTCTCCTGGTAGTAGCCCTCGACCGACTTCGGGAGGTCCAGGTGCGCGACGAAGCGCACGTCCGGCTTGTCGATGCCCATGCCGAAGGCGATGGTCGCGACGACCACCAGGCCGTCCTCGCGCAGGAAGCGCGCCTGGTTGCGCGCCCGGGTCGGCCCGTCGAGCCCCGCGTGGTACGGCACGGCCTCGATGCCCTGCCCCTGGAGGTACGCGGCCGTCGCGTCCACCGACTTCCGCGAGAGGCAGTAGACGATGCCCGCGTCCCCGGCGTGCTCCTCCTTCAGGAAGGCGAGCAGTTGCTTCTTCGGTTCGAGCTTGGGGACGATGCGGTACTGGATGTTGGGCCGGTCGAAGCTGGCGACGAAGTGCTTGGCGTCCGGCATGCCGAGCCGCTCGGTGATCTCCTTGTGGGTGGCCGCCGTGGCGGTCGCCGTCAGGGCGATGCGCGGTACGTCGGGCCAGCGCTCGCCCAGTACCGAGAGGGCCAGGTAGTCGGGGCGGAAGTCGTGGCCCCAGGAGGCCACGCAGTGCGCCTCGTCGATGGCGAAGACGGAGACCTTGCCCCGGCCCAGTAGGTTCAGCGTCGAGTCGAGCCGCAGCCGCTCGGGCGCCAGGTAGAGCAGGTCGATCTCGCCCGCCAGGAACTCGGCCTCGACCGTCCGCCGCTCGTCGAAGTCCTGCGTGGAGTTCATGAACCCGGCGCGCACCCCGAGTGCCCGCAGCGCGTCGACCTGGTCCTGCATGAGGGCGATCAGCGGTGAGATCACCACGCCGACGCCGGGCCTGACCAGGGAGGGGATCTGGTAGCAGAGCGACTTTCCGCCGCCGGTGGGCATCAGCACGACGGCGTCACCGCCGCTCACCACCTGCTCGATGATCTCGGCCTGCTCGCCCCGGAAGGCGTCGTACCCGAAGACCCGGTGCAGTGTCCGGAGCGCTTCGCTCTCCGATTCCGCCCCGCCGGTCACCGTCATTGCGTCCATACCGCTCGTCCCGTTCATCGCGCCGTCCCCCGCAGTGGTCCCTGGTCCCCGTGCTCGTTTCACACCCACCACCCACGGTAGAGGCACCCACCGACAACCCCGACCAAAAGCCGCTGCCCGGCACCCCGAAGAAGGGATGCCGGGCAGCGGACGCCCACCGTGCGTACTCACACCACGCGGTCGCACACCGCGCGGACGGCTAGCGGACGAAGGTGCCCGCCTGCCCCGCCAGGTCCAGGAAGTACTGCGGGGCGACGCCGAGCACCAGCGTCACGGCGACACCCACGCCGATCGCCGTCATGGTCAGCGGCGACGGCACGGCGACGGTGGGGCCGTCCGCCTTCGGCTCGCTGAAGAACATCAGCACGATGACCCGGATGTAGAAGAACGCGGCGATGGCCGAGGACAGCACACCGACCACGACCAGCACCCCGGCACCGCCCTCGGCCGCCGCCTTGAAGACCGCGAACTTGCCGGAGAACCCGGAGGTCAGCGGGATGCCCGCGAAGGCGAGGAGGAACACCGCGAAGACCGCGGCGACCAGCGGCGAGCGCCGGCCGAGTCCGGCCCACTTGGACAGGTGGGTGGCCTCGCCGCCCGCGTCGCGCACCAGCGTGACGACGGCGAAGGCACCGATCGTCACGAAGGAGTACGCGAGCAGGTAGAAGAGGACGGAGGAGATCCCGGCCGGGGTGGCCGCGATGACACCGGCCAGGATGAACCCGCCGTGCGCGATCGAGGAGTACGCGAGGAGCCGCTTGATGTCGGTCTGGGTGATCGCGACGATCGCACCGCCCAGCATCGTGACGATCGCGACGCCCCACATGACAGGACGCCAGTCCCAGGTGAGGCCCGGCAGCACCACGTACAGGAGCCGGAGCAGCGCACCGAACGCCGCGACCTTGGTGGCCGCCGCCATGAAGCCGGTGACCGGGGTCGGGGCGCCCTGGTAGACGTCCGGGGTCCACATGTGGAAGGGGACGGCGCCGACCTTGAAGAGCAGGCCCATGAGGATCATCGCCATGCCGATGAGCAGCAGCGCGTCGTTGCCCATGGTGCCGGCGAGCGCCGGGTCGATCCGCTGGGCGGTGCCGTCGACGATGTCGGCGATGCGCGCGTAGGAGACCGAGCCCGCGTACCCGTACAGCAGGGCGATGCCGAACAGCAGGAACGCGGAGGAGAAGGCGCCGAGCAGGAAGTACTTCACGGCCGCCTCCTGCGACATCAGCCGCTTGCGGCGGGCGACGGCGCACAGGAGGTAGAGCGGCAGTGAGAAGACTTCGAGCGCGATGAACAGGGTCAGCAGGTCGTTGGCCGCCGGGAAGGCGAGCAGTCCCGCCACCGCGAACATGGCGAGCGGGAAGACCTCGGTGGTGGTGAACCCGGCCTTGACCGCGGCCTTCTCCGCGTCGCTGCCCGGTACGGCGGCGGCGTCCGCGGCGAACGAGTCGCTGCGGTTGCCGTGTTCGACCGGGTCGAGGCGGCGCTCGGCGAAGGTGAAGACGGCGACCAGCGAGGCCAGCAGGATCGTGCCCTGGAGGAACAGCGCGGGCCCGTCGACGGCGATGGCGCCCATCGCCGAGATCTGCGCCTTGGTGGTGGCGAACCCGCTGGCGGCGAGTCCGACGACGGCGGCGAAAGCGGCGGCGATGGCGACCACGGCGATGAACAGCTGGGCGTAGTAGCGCCCCTTGCGCGGTACGAACGCCTCCGCGAGGACGCCGATGACGGCCGCCCCCACGACGATCAGGATCGGCGCGAGCTGGGCGTACTCGATGGTGGGGGCCTCGAAGGTCTCCCCCGGCACCGTCGGAGCGGCCGCCGCCAGATTCGTCCACAGGCTGTGGACAGACACTGCGCTCACTTCGCGGCCTCCACTTCGGGCTTCGGGTCCTGCTTGTTCACGTCTTGCATGGTGTGGGTGACGGCCGGGTTGACGATGTCGGTCAGCGGCTTGGGGTAGACCCCGAACCCGATCAGCATCGCGATCAGCGGAACGACCACCACCAGTTCCCTCGCCTTGAGGTCCGGCATGCCGGAGATCTCGGCCTTCACCGGGCCGGTCATGGTGCGCTGGTACAGCACCAGGACGTAGAGCGCGGCGAGGACGATGCCGGAGGTGGCGATGATCCCGACCACCGGGTAGGCGGCGAACACCCCGACCAGGACCAGGAATTCGCTGACGAACGGCGCGAGCCCCGGCAGTGACAGCGTGGCCAGACCGCCGATCAGGAAGGTGCCGGCCAGCACCGGGGCCACCTTCTGCACCCCCCCGTAGTCCGCGATGAGCCGCGAGCCGCGCCGGGTGATCAGGAAGCCCGCGACCAGCATCAGCGCGGCCGTCGAGAGTCCGTGGTTGACCATGTAGAGCGTCGCGCCGGACTGGCCCTGGCTGGTCATCGCGAAGATGCCCAGGATGATGAAGCCGAAGTGCGAGATGGAGGCGTACGCGATCAGCCGCTTGATGTCCCGCTGGCCGACCGCGAGCAGCGCTCCGTACACGATGCTGATCAGCGCCAGTACGAGGACGACGGGCGTCGCCCACTTGCTGGCCTCCGGGAAGAGCTGGAGGCAGAAGCGCAGCATCGCGAAGGTGCCGACCTTGTCCACCACGGCCGTGATGAGGACGGCGACCGGGGTGGTCGCCTCGCCCATCGCGTTGGGCAGCCAGGTGTGCAGCGGCCACAGCGGGGCCTTCACCGCGAAGGCGAAGAAGAACCCGAGGAACAGCAGCCGCTCCAGGTTCGTCGACATCTCCAGCGTGCCGGCCGCCCGCATCTCGGCGATCTCCGAGAGCGAGAACGTCCCGGTGACCGTGTAGAGCCCGATGACGGCGGCCAGCATGATGAGCCCGCCGACCAGGTTGTAGAGCAGGAACTTGACGGCCGCGTACGACCGCTGGGTCGCCGCCGCCTCGTCCGTGCCCGCGTGCGCCCGGTCGCCGAAGCCGCCGATGAGGAAGTACATCGGGATGAGCATGGCTTCGAAGAAGATGTAGAAGAGGAAGACGTCGGTGGCCTCGAAGGAGAGGATCACCATCGCCTCGACCATCAGGATCAGCGCGAAGAAGCCCTGGGTGGGGCGCCAGCGCCTGTTGTCCTTGGATTCGAGGGGGTCGGCGTCGTTCCAGCCGGCAATGATCACGAACGGGATCAGCAGCGCGGTCAGGGCGACCAGCACCACCCCGATGCCGTCCACGCCGAGTTCGTAGCGGACGCCGAAGTCCTTGATCCAGGAGTGCGACTCGGTCAGCTGGTAGCGGTCGCCGCCCGGTTCGAACCGTACGACGACGATCGCGGCCAGCACCAGCGTGCAGAGCGAGACCAGCAGCGCCAGCCACTTGGCGACCGTGCGACGGGCGGCCGGGACAGCGGCGGTGAGGATGGCACCGGCCGCCGGGAGGACCGCCGTCGCGGTGAGCAGGGGAAAGGACATCGTGATCAGACCGCCCTCATCAGCAGGGTCACGGCGATGAGGATCGCCGTACCGCCGAACATCGAGACCGCGTACGAGCGGGCGTAGCCGTTCTGGAGCTTGCGCAGCCGGCCCGAGAGCCCGCCGACCGAGGCGGCGGTGCCGTTGACCACGCCGTCGACCACCGAGTGGTCCAGGTAGACCAGCGAGCGGGTGAGGTGCTCGCCGCCGCGGACCAGGACCACGTGGTTGAAGTCGTCCTGGAGGAGGTCGCGGCGGGCGGCCCGGGTGAGCAGCGAGCCGCGCGGGGCGACGACGGGCACGGGCTTGCGGCCGTACTGGAAGTACGCGGCGACCACGCCGAGCAGCAGGACCACGATCGTCGCTCCGGTGATCACCGGGATGCTGATCGGCGGGTGCGGGTGCTCGAACTTGGTGACCGGGGCCAGCCAGTTGACGAACCGGTCGCCGATGCCGAAGAAGCCGCCCGCGAAGACCGACCCGAAGGCCAGCACGATCATCGGGATCGTCATCGACTTCGGGGACTCGTGCGGCTGCGGCTTGTTGCCTTCTGCGTCGGGCTGCCAGCGCTTCTCGCCGAAGAAGGTCATCAGCATCACGCGCGTCATGTAGAACGCGGTGAGTCCTGCGCCCAGCAGGGTGGCTCCGCCGAGGACCCACCCCTGGGCGCCGCCCGCCGAGAAGGCCGCCTCGATGATCTTGTCCTTGGAGAAGAAGCCGGACAGGCCGGGGAAGCCGATCAGCGCGAGGTAGCCGAGGCCGAAGGTGATGAAGGTGACCGGCATGTACTTCCGCAGGCCGCCGTACTTGCGCATGTCGACCTCGTCGTTCATGCCGTGCATGACGGAACCCGCACCGAGGAAGAGACCGGCCTTGAAGAAGCCGTGCGTCACCAGGTGCATGATCGCGAAGGCGTAGCCGATCGGACCGAGTCCGGCCGCGAGGATCATGTAGCCGATCTGCGACATGGTCGATCCGGCGAGCGCCTTCTTGATGTCGTCCTTGGCGCAACCGACGATCGCACCGAACAGCAGCGTGACCGCTCCGACGACGGTGACCACCAGCTGGGCGTCAGGGGCGGCGTCGAAGATCGCGCCGGACCGGACGATCAAGTACACGCCCGCCGTCACCATGGTCGCCGCGTGGATCAGGGCCGAGACCGGGGTCGGGCCCTCCATCGCGTCGCCGAGCCACGACTGGAGCGGCACCTGCGCCGACTTGCCGCACGCGGCGAGCAGCAGCATCAGGCCGATCGCGGTGAGCTTGCCCTCGCTCGCGCCCTCCGCCGCCCCGAGCACGGGACCGAAGGCGAAGGTGCCGAACGTGGTGAACATCAGCATGATCGCGATGGACAGGCCGATGTCGCCGACCCGGTTGACGAGGAAGGCCTTCTTGGCCGCCGTCGCCGCACTGGGCTTGTGCTGCCAGAACCCGATGAGCAGGTACGAGGCGAGGCCGACGCCCTCCCAGCCGAAGTACAGCAGGAGGTAGTTGTCGGCGATGACGAGCAGGAGCATCGCCGCGAGGAAGAGGTTCAGGTAGCCGAAGAAGCGCCGGCGGCGCTCGTCGTGCTCCATGTAACCGATCGAGTAGACGTGGATCAGGGTGCCCACGCCGGTGATCAGCAGGACGAAGGTCATCGACAGCTGGTCGAGCTGGAAGGCGATGTCCGCCTGGAAGTCCGCGACCGGGACCCAGCTGAACAGCTTCTGGTGCAGGGTGCGGCTCTCCGCGCCCTTGCCGAGCATGTCGACGAAGAGCACGGCGCCGATGACGAACGACCCGGCGGCGAGCGCAGTGCCCAGCCAGTGTCCGGTCTTGTCCAGCCGGCGCCCGCTGCACAGCAGTACGGCCGCTCCGAGCAGTGGCGCCGCGACGAGCAGCGCGATCAGGTTCTCCACTTTTCTTAACGCCCCTTACAGCTTCATCAGGCTGGCGTCGTCGACCGAGGCCGAGTGGCGGGACCGGAACAGCGACACGATGATCGCCAGGCCGACCACGACCTCGGCGGCGGCGACGACCATCGTGAAGAAGGCGATGATCTGGCCGTCGAGATTGCCGTGCATCCGGGAGAACGCCACGAGCGTCAGGTTGCAGGCGTTGAGCATCAGCTCCACGCACATGAACACGACGATGGCGTTGCGCCGGATCAGCACGCCCGCCGCGCCGATGGTGAACAGCAGTGCGGCGAGATAGAGGTAGTTGACCGGGCTCACTTGGCTGCCTCCTCTGCTCGACCGCGGTCGGGGTGGCTGTCGGTGTCCCGGCCCAGGCGCTCCTCGGAGCGCTGCTCCAGGGCCTTCAGGTCATTGAGCGCCTGAGTCGACACGTCGCGGATCTGACCGCGCTCGCGCAGGGTCTTCATGACGGTCAGCTCGGAGGGGGTGCCGTCGGGAAGCAGACCGGCGATGTCCACCGCGTTGTGCCGGGCGTAGACGCCGGGGGCGGGCAGCGGCGGCAGGTGCTTCCCCTCGCGGACGCGCTGCTCGGCCAGCTCGCGCTGGGTCTTGGCGCGCTCGGTGCGCTCACGGTTGGTGAGGACCATCGCGCCGACGGTGGCGGTGATCAGCAGGGCGCCGGTGATCTCGAAGGCGAAGACGTACTTGGTGAAGATCAGCTCCGCCAGGCCCTGGACGTTTCCTGCGGCGTTGGCCTTGCCGAGGCCGGTGAACTCGCCCAGCTGGGCGTGCCGGATGCCGGCGATGAGCAGGATGCCGAAGCCGAGCCCGCAGGCGAGGGCCAGCCAGCGCTGCCCCTTCAGCGTCTCCTTGAGGGAGTCCGCCGCGGTGACGCCGACGAGCATGACCACGAAGAGGAAGAGCATCATGATCGCGCCGGTGTAGACGACGATCTGGACGACGCCCAGGAAGTACGCGCCGTTGGCGAGGTAGAAGACCGCCAGGATGATCATGGTCCCGGCGAGGCACAGCGCGCTGTGCACGGCCCTCTTCATCAGGATGGTGCACAGTGCGCCGATGACGGCGACCGTGCCGAGGATCCAGAACTGCACGGCCTCCCCGGTGGAGGCGGCCGAACCGGCGGCGGCGAGTGCGCTCATGCCCCCACCACCTTCTTCGAAGCGGGCTCGTCCGCACCGAAGGTGGACGCGCCCTCCTGGGGCCGCTCCCCCTTGCTGAGCGCCACCTGGCGCACGGTGTCCGGGGCGGCCTCGGTGACCAGGCCCCGGTAGTAGTCCTGCTCGTCGGTGCCGGGGAAAACGGAGTGCGGCGCCTCGACCATGCCCTCGGTCAGCCCGGCGAGAAGCTGCTCCTTGGTGTAGATGAGGTTCTCGCGGCTGCTGTCGGCCAGTTCGAACTCGTTGGTCATCGTGAGCGCCCGGGTGGGGCACGCCTCGATGCACAGCCCGCACAGGATGCAGCGGGCGTAGTTGATCTGGTAGACGCGGCCGTACCGCTCACCCGGGGAGTAGCGCTCCTCCTCGGTGTTGTCCGCGCCCTCGACGTAGATCGCGTCGGCCGGGCACGCCCAGGCGCACAATTCGCACCCGATGCACTTCTCCAGGCCGTCCGGGTGCCGGTTGAGCTGGTGGCGGCCGTGGAAGCGCGGCGCGGTCACCTTCGGCGTTTCCGGGTACTGCTCGGTCAGCCGCTTCTTGAACATGGCCTTGAAGGTCACGCCGAAGCCGGCCACGGGATTCTGCCAGGGGGTCCGGGGGTCCTCGCCCCGGGAAGATGCCTCAGACACCGTCCGCCTCCTTTCCGTCACTCTCAGTAGCAGTCTTGCCAGTATTGCCGCCGCCACTGACAACGAGCTCCCGCTCGTGGCGCGAACGCCTGCGCGGTACCGGTGGCAGGGTCTGTCCGGGCAGCGGCGGCACCGGGAATCCACCGGCCATCGGGTCGAACTCGGGTGTCCGGTGCGGCTCTTCGTCCTTGCCGCGCCGGAAGAAGTCCCACAGGAACGACAGCAGCAGCACGGCGATCACACCCCCGGCGACGTACAGCACGATCTGCTGGTACTCGACCTGTGCGTTGCGCAACGCCCGTACGGTCGCCACGAGCATCAGCCAGACCACGGAGACCGGGATCAGGACCTTCCAGCCCAGCTTCATCAGCTGGTCGTAGCGGACCCGGGGAAGCGTGCCGCGCAGCCAGATGAAGAAGAACAGCAGCAGCTGCACCTTGAGCACGAACCAGAGCATCGGCCACCAGCCGTGGTTCGCGCCCTCCCAGAAGCCGCTGATCGGGTACGGGGCCCGCCAGCCGCCCAGGAAGAGGGTGACCGAGACCGCCGAGACGGTGACCATGTTGACGTACTCGGCCAGCATGAACAGCGCGAACTTGATGGACGAGTACTCGGTGTTGAAGCCGCCGACCAGGTCGCCCTCGGACTCCGGCATGTCGAACGGGGCCCGGTTGGTCTCACCGACCATGGTGACGACGTAGATGATGAACGACACCGGCAGCAGGATGATGAACCACCGGTCCGCCTGCGCCTCCACGATCGCCGAGGTCGACATCGACCCGGAGTAGAGGAAGACCGAGGCGAACGCCGCACCCATGGCGATCTCGTAGCTGATCATCTGCGCGCAGGAGCGCAGACCGCCGAGCAGCGGGTACGTCGAACCCGACGACCAGCCCGCCAGCACGATGCCGTAGATGCCGACCGACGCGCAGGCCAGGACGTACAGCATCGCGATGGGCAGGTCGGTGAGCTGCATCGTGGTGCGGTGGCCGAAGATCGACACCTCGTTGCCGGCCGGCCCGAAGGGGATGACCGCGATCGCCATGAAGGCCGGGATGGCCGCGACGATCGGCGCGAGGATGTAGACGACCTTGTCGGCCCGCTTGACGACGACGTCTTCCTTCAGCATCAGCTTGATGCCGTCGGCGAGCGACTGGAGCATGCCCCAGGGGCCGTGCCGGTTGGGGCCGATGCGCAGCTGCATCCAGGCGACGACCTTGCGCTCCCACACGATGGAGAAGAGCACGGTGATCATCAGGAAGGCGAAGCAGAAGACCGCCTTGATCGCGACGAGCCACCAGGGGTCCGTGCCGAACATGGACAGGTCTTCCGCGGCGAGTGGGTACGACGTCATGCCGTCACCTCCGTCGGAGCGCTTGGCGGGGTCGTTGCGGGGGCCAGGGTGACGAGCCGGCCGGGGCGGGCGCCGGTGTCGGAGAGGACGCCGCCGCCGGTCGAGTTCATCGGCAGCCAGACCACCCGGTCGGGCATCTCGCTGACCTCCAGCGGCAGTTCGACGGTGCCCGCGGGACCGGTCACGGCGAGTACGTCACCGTGCTTGACGCCCGTCTCGGCGGCGGTGGCTGCGGAGAGCCTGGCCACGGCGGCGTGCCGGGTGCCGGCCAGCGCCTCGTCGCCGTCCTGGAGCCTGCCCTGGTCGAGCAGCAGGCGGTGCCCCGCGAGCACGGCCTCGCCCGCTCCCGCGCGGGGCAGCGGGCCCGCGGTCTCCAGCGGTGCGGAGGCGTAGGGGCCGTCCCAGCCGCCGAGCCGCTCCAGCTCCAGCCGTACGGCCTTCAGGTCCGGCAGCGCGAAGTGCACGTTCAGCGCGTCGGCCAGCATGTGCAGCACGCGCGCGTCGCCCGGGGGGAGCGTGCGTGTCATCTGCTCCGGCTTCAGCGCGGCCTCGAACATCCGCGCCCGGCCCTCCCAGTTGAGGAAGGTGCCCGGCTTCTCTGCGACGGCCGCCACCGGGAGGACGACGTCCGCCTTCGCGGTGACCTCACTGGGCCGCAGCTCGAGGGAGACCAGGAAGCGCACCTCGTCGAGCGCCTCCCGTGCGCGTGCCGGGTCCGGCAGGTCGGCCGGGTCGACGCCGGCGACCACCAGGGCCAGGAGTTCGCCGGTGGCCGCGGCCTCGACGATCTGGCCGGTGTCGCGCCCGTAGCGGTGCGGCAGTTCGGCCACCCGCCAGGCGCTCGCGACCTCTTCACGCGCGCGTGGGTCGGTCGCGGGGCGTCCGCCGGGCAGCAGCGAGGGGAGCGCCCCGGCTTCGACGGCGCCGCGCTCACCGGCCCGGCGCGGAATCCACACCAGTTCGGCGCCGGTCGCCGCGGCGGCCCGCACCGCGGCGGTGAGGGCGCCGGGCGCACCGGCCAGCCGCTCACCGACCACGATGACGGCGCCCGGCTCGCGCAGGGCTTCCGCCGCCGCGGCCCCGTCGCCGTCCAGACCCGTGCGGGCCGTGAGGGCGTCGAGCCATTCGGTCTCGGTGCCCGGGGCGGCGGGGAGCAGGGTGCCGCCCGCCTTCTCCAGGCCCCGGGTGCCGTGCGAGGCGAGGGCGAAGGTGCGCTGGCCGTGCTTGCGGTGGGCCTTGCGCAACCGCAGGAAGACGCCGGGCGCCTCCTCCTCGGACTCGAACCCCGCGAGGAGTACGACCGGCGCCTTCTCCAGGGCCGTGTACGTGAGTCCCGTGCCGTCGAGATCGCGGCCGCGTCCGGCGACCCGGGCGGCCAGGAAGTCGGCCTCCTCGCTGCTGTGCACGCGCGCGCGGAAGTCGATGTCGTTGGTGTCGAGTGCGACGCGGGCGAACTTGCTGTACGCGTACGCGTCCTCGACGGTCAGCCGGCCGCCGGTGAGCACTCCGGCACGCCCGCGTGCCGCGGACAGCCCCTCGGCCGCGGCTTCCAGGGCCTCCGGCCAGCTCGCGGGCTCCAGTTCACCGCTCTCCGCGTTCCGTACGAGCGGGGTGGTGAGCCGGTCGGGGCGCTGGGCGTAGCGGAAGCCGAAGCGCCCCTTGTCGCACAGCCACTCCTCGTTGACCTCCGGGTCCTCGGCCGCCATGCGCCGCATGACCTTGCCGCGCCGGTGGTCGGTGCGGGTGGCGCAGCCGCCGGCGCAGTGCTCGCACACGGACGGCGAGGACACCAGGTCGAAGGGCCGGGAACGGAAGCGGTACGCCGCCGAGGTGAGCGCGCCGACCGGGCAGATCTGGATGGTGTTGCCGGAGAAGTACGACTCGAAGGGGTCGCCCTCGCCGGTGCCGACCTGCTGGAGCGCGCCGCGCTCGATCAGCTCGATCATCGGGTCGCCCGCCACCTGGTTGGAGAACCGGGTGCAGCGTGCACACAGCACGCACCGCTCACGGTCCAGGAGCACCTGGGTGGAGATCGGGACGGGCTTCTCGTACGTCCGCTTCTTGCCCTCGAAGCGGGAGTCGGCGTCGCCGTGCGACATGGCCTGGTTCTGCAGCGGGCACTCGCCGCCCTTGTCGCAGACCGGGCAGTCCAGCGGGTGGTTGATGAGGAGGAGTTCCATCACGCCGCGCTGTGCCTTGTCGGCGACGGGCGAGGTGAGCTGGGACTTCACCACCATGCCGTCGGTGCAGGTGATGGTGCAGGAGGCCATCGGCTTGCGCTGGCCCTCGACCTCGACGATGCACTGGCGGCAGGCGCCGGCCGGGTCGAGGAGGGGGTGGTCGCAGAACCGGGGGATCTCGATGCCGAGGAGTTCGGCGGCGCGGATCACCAGGGTGCCCTTGGGGACGCTGATGTCGATGCCGTCGATCGTCAGGGACACGAGATCCTCGGACGGGACCGCCGCCTCGCCGCCCCCGGAGGGAGCACTGTTAGTCGTGACGGTCATGCGTTCACCTCCGTGTTGCCGGCGTGCCGGTCGGCCCAGAGGGTCGACTTGGCGGGGTCGAAGGGGCAGCCCTTGCCGGTGATGTGCTGCTCGTACTCCTCGCGGAAGTACTTGAGCGAGGAGAAGATCGGCGAGGCCGCTCCGTCCCCGAGCGCGCAGAAGGACTTGCCGTTGATGTTGTCTGCGATGTCATTGAGCTTGTCGAGGTCGGACAGCTGTCCCTTGCCGGCCTCGATGTCGCGGAGCAGCTGGACGAGCCAGTAGGTGCCCTCGCGGCAGGGGGTGCACTTTCCGCAGGACTCGTGGGCGTAGAACTCGGTCCAGCGGGTGACCGCGCGGACGACGCAGGTCGTCTCGTCGAAGCACTGGAGCGCCTTGGTGCCGAGCATGGAGCCGGCGGCGCCGACGCCCTCGTAGTCCAGGGGTACGTCGAGGTGCTCGTCGGTGAACATGGGGGTGGAGGAGCCGCCCGGGGTCCAGAACTTGAGCCGGTGTCCGGGCCGCATGCCGCCGCTCATGTCGAGCAGCTGGCGCAGGGTGATGCCCAGCGGGGCCTCGAACTGGCCGGGGTTGGCGACGTGGCCGCTCAGCGAGTACAGCGTGAAGCCCGGGGACTTCTCGCTGCCCATCGAGCGGAACCACTCCTTGCCCCGGTTCAGGATCGCGGGAACCGATGCGATCGATTCGACGTTGTTCACGACAGTGGGACAGGCGTAAAGACCGGCGACCGCGGGGAAGGGAGGACGCAGCCGGGGCTGGCCGCGGCGGCCTTCGAGCGAGTCCAGCAGCGCGGTCTCTTCTCCGCAGATGTACGCACCCGCCCCCGCGTGCACCGTGAGTTCGAGGTCGAGTCCGCTGCCGAGGACGTCCTTGCCGAGGTAGCCCGCCTCGTACGCCTCACGCACGGCCTCGTGCAGCCTGCGCAGCACGGGGACGGTCTCCCCGCGCAGGTAGATGAACGCGTGGCTGGACCGGATCGCGTAGCACGCGATGACGATGCCCTCGATGAGGCTGTGCGGGTTCGCGAAGAGGAGCGGGATGTCCTTGCAGGTGCCCGGTTCCGACTCGTCGGCGTTGACGACCAGGTAGTGGGGCTTGCCGTCGCCCTGCGGAATGAACTGCCACTTCATTCCGGTGGGGAATCCGGCGCCGCCGCGGCCGCGCAGACCGGAGTCCTTGACGTACGCGATGAGGTCGTCCGGGGTCATGGCGAGGGCCTTGCGCAGGCCCTCGTACCCCTCGTGCCTGCGGTAGGTCTCCAGCGTCCACGACTTCGGGTCGTCCCAGAAGGCGGACAGGACGGGCGAGAGCAGCTTCTCGGGGCTGTCCCCGTTGCTGCCGCCGCCACTGATCTCCGTGGTCACGGTCATCACTCCCCCTCCTCGGACGAAGGTCCTGCCGGGTGCTGCTCGGGAGCGGCAGCCGGGTCGGAGGCCGAGGTCTCCTGCGGTGCGTCGTGCGAGCTGAGGTGCTGGGAGCCGCCCTGCGGCGTGTCCTGCTCGGCGTCCTGCGGGGCGTCCTGCTGCTTGCTCTCCTGCTGCTTGCTCTCCTGCTGGGCCTCGCCGCGCGGGGCCACGACGCGGGCCAGGCCCGGCGCCTCGCCCTTGGCCAGCTTGAGTCCGAGCAGTGAGGCGTGGCCCGCACCGCCGGACGCCTCGACGGCCCCGGGGCGCTCGTCGGGGAAGCCGGCCAGGATGCGGGCGGTCTCCTTGTACGTGCAGAGCGGGGCGCCGCGGGTGGGCTCGACGGGGCGCCCCGCGCGCAGGTCGTCGACGAGCTGCTTGGCCGACTCCGGGGTCTGGTTGTCGAAGAACTCCCAGTTGACCATCACCACGGGGGCGTAGTCGCAGGCCGCGTTGCACTCGATGTGTTCGAGGGTGACCTTGCCGTCGCCGGTGGTCTCGTTGTTGCCGACCCCCAGGTACGCCTTGAGCTCGTCGAAGATGGCGTCGCCGCCCATCACCGCGCACAGCGTGTTGGTGCAGACGCCGACCTGGTAGTCGCCGGAGGCCTTGCGCCGGTACATGGTGTAGAAGGTGGCGACCGCGGTGACCTCGGCGGTGGTCAGGCCGAGCACCTCGGCGCAGAAGCGCATGCCGGTGCGGGAGACGTATCCCTCCTCGGACTGCACGAGGTGCAGCAGCGGCAGCAGCGCGGAGCGGCTGTCGGGGTAGCGGGCGATCACCTCCTTCGCGTCCGCTTCGAGGCGGGCCCGGACCTCGTCCGGGTAGGCGGGGGCGGGCAGTTGGGGCATGCCCAGTGACACATCGGTCATCGGTCTACGCCTCCCATCACGGGGTCGATGGACGCGACGGCGACGATGACGTCGGCGACCTGGCCGCCCTCGCACATCGCCGCCATGGCCTGGAGGTTGGTGAAGGACGGGTCGCGGAAGTGGACCCGGTAGGGGCGGGTGCCGCCGTCGGAGACGACGTGCACGCCGAGTTCGCCCTTGGGCGACTCGACCGCCGCGTACGCCTGCCCCGTCGGCACCCGGAAGCCCTCCGTCACCAGCTTGAAGTGGTGGATCAGGGCCTCCATGGAGGTGCCCATGATCTTGCGGATGTGGTCGAGGGAGTTGCCGAGGCCGTCGGCGCCGATGGCCAGCTGGGCGGGCCAGGCGATCTTCTTGTCGGCGACCATGACCGGTCCCGGCTCCTTGAGGCGGGCCAGGCACTGCTCGACGATGTCGAGTGACTGGCGCATCTCTTCGAGCCGGATGAGGAACCGGCCGTAGGAGTCGCAGGTGTCGGCGGTGGGGACCTCGAAGTCGTACGTCTCGTAGCCGCAGTACGGGTCGGTCTTGCGCAGGTCGTGCGGCAGACCGGCCGAGCGGAGCACGGGCCCGGTGGCCCCCAGCGCCATGCAGCCGGTGAGGTCGAGGTAGCCGACGTCCTGCATGCGGGCCTTGAAGATGGGGTTGCCGGTGGCGAGCTTGTCGTACTCCGGCAGGTTCTTGCGCATCGTCTTCAGGAGCTCGCCGAGCTTGTCCAGGGCGCCCGGCGGCAGGTCCTGGGCGAGGCCGCCGGGGCGGACGAACGCGTGGTTCATCCGCAGTCCGGTGATCAGCTCGAAGACGTCCAGGATGAGTTCGCGGTCCCGGAAGCCGTAGATCATGATCGTGGTCGCGCCGAGCTCCATGCCGCCGGTGGCGATGCACACCAGGTGCGAGGAGAGCCGGTTGAGCTCCATCAGGAGCACCCGGATGACGCTGGCCCGGTCGGGGATCTGGTCGGTGATGCCGAGCAGCTTCTCGACGCCCAGGCAGTACGCCGTCTCGTTGAAGAACGGCGTCAGGTAGTCCATGCGCGTGACGAAGGTGGTGCCCTGCGTCCAGTTCCGGAATTCGAGGTTCTTCTCGATGCCGGTGTGGAGGTAGCCGATGCCGCAGCGGGCCTCGGTGACGGTCTCGCCGTCGATCTCCAGGATGAGGCGGAGCACGCCGTGCGTGGACGGGTGCTGGGGGCCCATGTTGACGACGATGCGCTCGTCGTCGGCCTTCGTGGCGGCCTGGACGACCTCGTCCCAGTCGCCGCCGGTGACCGTGTAGACGGTGCCCTCGGTGGTCTCGCGGGCCGAGGCGGAGGAGGGGGAAGTGGGGGGAGTGGTCACGAGTACGACCTCCGCTGGTCCGGAGCCGGGATCTGGGCGCCCTTGTACTCGACGGCGATGCCGCCGAGGGGGTAGTCCTTGCGCTGCGGGAAGCCCTGCCAGTCGTCCGGCATCATGATCCGGGTCAGGGCGGGGTGGCCGTCGAAGACCAGGCCGAAGAAGTCGTACGCCTCGCGCTCGTGCCAGTCGTTGGTCGGGTAGACCGGCACCAGCGAGGGGACGTGCGGGTCGGCGTCGGGGGCGCTGACTTCGAGGCGGATCAGCCTGCCGTGGGTGAGCGAGCGCAGGTGGTAGACCGCGTGCAGCTCCCGGCCCTTGTCCTCGAGGTAGTGCACGCCGCTGACGCCGGTGCACAGCTCGAAGCGCAGCGCCGGGTCGTCGCGCAGGGTGCGGGCGACGGTGAGCAGGTGCTCGCGGGCGATGTGGAAGGTGAGCTCGCCCCGGTCGACGACCGTCTTCTCGATGACGTGCGAGGGGAGCAGGTCCTGCTCCTCCAGGGCGCCCTCCAGCTCGTCGGCGACCTCGTCGAACCAGCCGCCGTAGGGTCGTGCGGAGGCGCCCGGGAAGGTGAAGGTGCGGACGAGGCCGCCGTAACCCGTGGTGTCCCCGCCGTCGTTGGCGCCGAACATGCCCTTGCGGACGCGCAGCACCTCGCCGTTCTCGTCGCGCTGGGCGGGGACGCCCTGCGGGGCGCTCTCGTCCTGATGCTTGCCGTTGACTTGGCTGTCGCTCACCGGAGCAGGCCCTTCATCTCGATGGTGGGGAGCGCCTTGAGGGCCGCTTCCTCCGCCTCGCGGGCCGCTTCCTCCGCGTTCACGCCGAGCTTGGAGCCCTGGATCTTCTGGTGGAGCTTGAGGATCGCGTCGATCAGCATCTCGGGGCGGGGCGGGCAGCCCGGGAGGTAGATGTCCACGGGGACGATGTGGTCGACGCCCTGGACGATCGCGTAGTTGTTGAACATGCCGCCCGAGGAGGCGCAGACCCCCATGGAAATGACCCACTTGGGGTTGGGCATCTGGTCGTAGACCTGCCGCAGGACGGGCGCCATCTTCTGGCTGACCCGGCCCGCCACGATCATCAGGTCCGCCTGCCGCGGTGAGCCGCGGAAGACCTCCATGCCGAAGCGGGCCAGGTCGTACCGGCCCGCTCCCGTCGTCATCATCTCGATGGCGCAGCAGGCGAGGCCGAACGTGGCGGGGAAGACGGAGGACTTCCGCACCCAGCCCGCCGCCTGTTCGACCGTCGTCAGCAGAAAGCCGCTCGGCAGTTTCTCTTCGAGTCCCATGGGTGTTCCCTCAGCCCCTCAGTCCCATTCCAGGCCGCCGCGACGCCATACGTACGCGTACGCGACAAAAACGGTGAGCACGAAGAGCAGCATCTCGACGAGCCCGAAGATCCCGAGGGCGTCGAAGGAGACCGCCCAGGGGTAGAGGAAGACGATCTCGATGTCGAAAATGATGAACAACATCGCCGTCAGGTAGTACTTGATGGGAAAGCGGCCGCCGCCGGCCGGCGTGGGAGTGGGCTCGATGCCGCACTCGTACGCTTCTTGCTTTGCCCGGTTGTAGCGCTTGGGGCCGATAAGCGTGGCCATGACCACGGAGAAGATCGCAAACCCTGCCCCGAGGGCGCCGAGCACAAGGATGGGCGCGTAAGCATTCACCCTCCTCGCTCCTTCCAGTCGTCCTTGACCGTTGGACCGCGCCGGGCTCGTGCATAACCCCGTCGCGGGGGGCCGGTGCGCCTCGCCGCGAGGACGATATGAAGATCGCGGATATGTGAGGCAGTTCACAAGCCTGACTGCCCCGCATCCTATGCCTGCCGGTCTGTGATCTGCGACACGGGGTGCGACAACTGCTTTGTGATCTCCACCACCTGACGAAGGATCATGAAGCCGGATGCACGGTGATCTACGTACCGGAAGCGCGCGAGTGATCACCAGACGTGACATTCGGCCGCGTCATCCCTGGTCGGAGGCGTGTTGCTCTATCAAGGGGTGGCCGCTACAAGCAAATTGGAGCTGGACGCGATCCGGTGATAGTGGCCCGCGCGATCCCGCCACTCACTCTCGCGAGGGGGTTCGCGGCGACGGGTGGACACGTGCACGCGTTCACGAGCCGGTGACGGACCGGCGACGGGTCGGCGAGTGACCCCCGAGCTGTGACCTGCATCACAGTCGATGATCCGTCAGAAAGCCGGGCTTGGCCATGCGTGTGAACGGATGGTAGGCGTCAGGGCAATTCGGGCGTATCGCGGAAAACCCATGATCACAGGGTTGAACAGTCCTGCCCGATTTGCCCTTTACGGCGTCAATAAGGGCGCGCGGACGCCGAATTCGGGCCGCGCGTTGGCAACTGTGGCGGACACCACGTTTCTTGATGCCGACTCGTTACCTCTGATAGCGGTTGTTCTCATGTCCCACACCGCTCACATACCCAGCCACCGGAAGCCCCGCCGCAGCGCCTCGAAGATGGCGCTCCGTGCCGGAGTTGCCGGTGGCGTCCTCAGCACCATCGCGGTGGCTGGTGCGGCCGCTCCGGCATACGCCGAGCCGGTGCACGAGACCATCGAGATGCCCGCGCTCGCCGCGGCCCCCGCTGCTGCCACGACGACCACCGCTCCGGCCTCGGCCAGTGCCGAGGCCACCCAGCAGATCGCTTTCGAGTACGACCGCGAGGCCCGCCAGCAGGCGGCCGCGGACGACGCCATGAAGGACGCCCGTCAGGCCCTGGCCGAGGCGGACCGCAAGGCCGAGGCCAAGAAGAAGGCCGAGGAGGCCCGTCAGAAGGCCGAGGAGCAGGCCCAGCAGGAGCGTGCCTCGCGTTCCACCGAGCGCACCACGCTCACCGCCACCTCCGCCTCCACGGGCACCTCCAGGAGCTCCGAGGGCTCCGGCAGCTCCGCCAAGTCCACCTCCAACGCCACCGGCAGCGCCGCCGCCGTCATCGCGTTCGCGCGCGCCCAGGTCGGCGACGCGTACGTCATGGGCAGCACGGGCCCGAACGCGTGGGACTGCTCGGGCCTCATGCAGGCCGCGTTCGGCTCCATCGGCGTGGACCTGCCGCGCGTCTCCCAGGGTCAGTCGACCGCGGGCACGCAGGTCGGCCTCGACAACCTCCAGCCCGGCGACATCCTTTACTGGGGTGCCGCGGGCAGCGCCTACCACGTGGGCGTGTACGTCGGCGGCGGCAACTTCGTCGGCGCGCAGAACTCCAGCACCGGTGTGGTGGAGCGTCCGCTCTCCTACGACCCGCCGACCGGCGCGGTGCGCGTTCTCTGATCCCCCGGTTCGCCTCTGAGTACGGCTGAAGGGCCGTCGTCCCCCCGCTCGGGGACGGCGGCCCTTCCGGTTTCGGGGAACGGGCCGAGGGCCGTGCGGGTTTCCGCCGGGTCAGTGCGCCGGTGGGGCCCAGTGGGCGTCGCGGCCCAGGTGGTTGAGAAGGGCGGTCGCCTCGTCGGCGCCGGGCCGCGGGCGCAGCGCGGCGGCGAACGCGAAGCCGCGGAGGGGTTCGACGAGGGCGTCCGCGACCGGGCGCAGGGTGCGGGCCAGTGCCGGGGCGAGCGGGGACGGGCCTCCGGTGGCCACCGCGATGTCCCAGGCGTGCACGGCGGCGTCGAGCGCGGCGGCAGCTGCCGCCTGCGCGGCGGGGAGCTGGAAGGGCGGCAGCGGCACGGGGACGCTCTCGTCAGCCGGTGCGACGACCGCGAAGGCCTCCGCGGTGCGGCTGAGCGCGTCCTCCAGAAGCGCTTGGGGGGTGCCGCCCCCGGACTCGGCGAAGGTGCCCGTGGGAGCGAACGGGTCGTAGTCCGGCCCCGCGCCGCCGGTCAGTTTGGCCGCGTACGCGAGCTGGTCGCCGGCCGCGTGCTGGAGCACCTGGGCCACGTTCCACTCCGCGCACGGGGTGGGCGACTTCCAGGCGTCCGCGGGCACTTGGGAGACCGCCGCGCGCAGCGCGCGATGGGCTTCGTCGAGTACGTCCCACTGGGAAGGCGTAGGTGTCATGGCTCCGAAGCTAGCGGCGCCGGACCGTTCCGTACCGCCGAACGGCCATCGCGGCGTGCTTCGGCGGGACGGGATACGGGAGACGCGGGCGGCGCAGGCCCGCGGGCCGGGGCCCCCCCGCCCCCCCCCCACGTGTTGGGGGGGCCCCGAGCCCCGGCCGTGTTGGTTGGGGGCAAGGGGGGGCCCCCCCCGCGGGGGGGGCG
>NZ_JBHXRV010000005.1:0-212881 GCF_042716745.1 Streptomyces sp. NPDC058663 | reverse complement strand
AGGGGCCCTCGTATGCGAGGTGAAGATGCTCCGGAGCGATCGGCATCTAGAAAGGCTACCGGTGAACCGCTGGTGCAGGACGTAATTTCATGCGAAAGCCTCAGCAAGCGGTTCCCCCGGGTGACCGCGCTTGACCGGCTCTCCTTGGACATCGGGCCCGGCGTGACCGGCCTCGTGGGTGCCAACGGAGCCGGCAAGTCAACCTTGATCAAGATCCTGCTGGGCCTGTCCCCCGCCACGGAGGGCCGGGCCGCGGTGCTCGGCCTCGACGTCGCCACGAGCGGCGCCGAGATCCGCGAGCGCGTGGGATACATGCCCGAGCACGACTGTTTGCCGCCGGATGTCTCGGCCACCGAATTCGTCGTCCACATGGCGCGCATGTCCGGGCTGCCCGCCACCGCTGCCCGCGAGCGCACGGCCGACACACTGCGACACGTCGGTCTGTACGAGGAGCGCTACCGCCCCATCGGCGGCTACTCGACCGGTATGAAGCAGCGGGTGAAGTTGGCCCAGGCGTTGGTCCACGACCCGCAGCTGGTCCTCCTCGACGAACCGACCAACGGCCTCGACCCGGTCGGCCGCGACGAGATGCTCGGCCTGATCCGCCGGGTGTACACCGACTTCGGGATCTCGGTCCTGGTCACCTCGCACCTCCTGGGCGAGCTGGAGCGCACCTGCGACCACGTCGTCGTCATCGACGGCGGCGCGCTGCTGCGGTCCAGTTCGACCAGTGACTTCACCCAGACCACCACGACCCTCGCGGTCGAGGTCACCGACTCCGAGACCCACCCCGACGGCACACGCGCGTTGCGCGAGGCGCTCACCGTGGCCGGCGCGAAACTGCACGCAGCCGAGGAGCAGGGGCTGCCGGGTGCCGGTCACATCCTCCTCGTCGAGGGCGAGGGCGAGGCCACGTACGACCTGGTGCGCGACACGGTCGCCGACCTCGGCATCGGCCTGGTCCGGATGGAACAGCGGCGCCACCACATCGCCGAGGTCTTCCGCACCGAACAGCAGCCGCAGCAGCAGCCCCAGCAGGGCCAGTCCCCGCTCGGACAGTCACAGCAGGGCCAACCCCAGGAATCCCAGTTCGTCCCGCAGAAGGGAGGCGGCCACGATGGCAACTGAGCTCACTCCGCCGGGCGCCGACCCGACGCGCATCCACAACATCGGCTACCGCAAGTACGACGGTCAGCGGCTCGGCCGCTCCTACGCGCGCCGGTCGCTCTACTCGCAGTCCCTGCGCGGTGCCTTCGGCCTCGGCCGCAGCGCCAAGTCCAAGGTGCTGCCGATGATCCTCTTCGCGGTGATGTGCCTGCCCGCGGGCATCATCGTCGCGGTCGCCGTCGCGACCAAGATGAAGGACCTCCCCCTCGAGTACACCCGGTACGCGATCGTCACCCAGGCGATCATCGGGCTGTACCTCGCCGCGCAGGCACCCCAGTCCGTCTCCCGCGACCTGCGGTTCAAGACGGTCCCGCTGTACTTCTCCCGCCCCATCGAGCGGACGGACTACGTGCTCGCGAAGTACGCGGCGATGGCCTCGGCGCTCTTCATCCTCACCGGGGTGCCGGTCGTGATCCTCTACATCGGCTCGCTCCTCGCGGAACTCGACTTCGCCACCCAGACGAAGGGATTCGCACAGGGGATGGTGTCCGTGGCCCTGCTGTCCGTCCTGTTCGCCGGTCTCGGCCTGGTGATGGCCGCGCTGACCCCGCGCCGCGGTTTTGGTGTCGCCGCCGTTATCGCCCTGCTGACCATTTCGTACGGTGCGGTCTCCACCGTCCAGGCCATCGCCTGGGACCGGGGTGTGGAGGGCGCGGTCTCCTGGCTCGGCCTCTTTTCGCCCATCACCCTCATTGACGGCGTCCAGACCGCCTTCCTCGGCGCCACCTCCGCCTTCCCCGGGGCACACGGCCCCGGGTCCGGGGCCGGCGCGGTCTATCTGCTGGTCGTCCTCGTGCTCATCGCCGGTTCGTACGCCGTCCTGATGCGCCGCTACCGGAAGGTCGGGCTGTGACCACGATCGACATCACCAAGGCTTCCCGCTGGTTCGGGAACGTGGTCGCGGTCAACGACGTGACCATGAGCATCGGCCCCGGCGTGACCGGCCTTCTCGGCCCCAACGGCGCCGGCAAATCCACCCTGATCAACATGATGGGCGGCTTCCTCGCTCCTTCGAACGGCACCGTCACCCTCGACGGCAAGCCGATCTGGCGCAACGAGAGCATCTACCGGGAGGTCGGCGTCGTCCCCGAGCGGGAGTCGATGTACGACTTCCTCACGGGGCGCGAATTCGTCGTCGCGAACGCCGAGTTGCACGGCCTGGACGACGCCGCCGCGCAAACCGCGCTCGCCACAGTCGAGATGGAGTACGCCCAGGACCGCAAGATCGCCACGTACAGCAAGGGCATGCGCCAGCGCGTGAAGATGGCGTCCGCCCTGGTGCACAACCCGTCGGTGCTGCTGCTCGACGAGCCGTTCAACGGCATGGACCCACGCCAGCGCATGCAGCTGATGGATCTGCTGCGCCGGATGGGCGCCGAGGGCCGCACCGTGCTGTTCTCCTCGCACATCCTGGAGGAGGTCGAGCAGCTCGCCTCGCACATCGAGGTGATCGTCGCCGGACGGCACGCGGCCTCCGGCGACTTCCGCAAGATCCGCCGGCTGATGACGGACCGCCCGCACCGCTACCTCGTGCGCTCCAGCGACGACCGTGCGCTGGCCGCCGCGCTGATCGCCGACGCCTCCACCGCCGGCATCGAACTGGACTACACGGAACGGGCCCTGCGCATCCAGGCCGTCGACTTCGGCCGCTTCACCGAGCTGCTCCCGCAGGTCGCCCGCGCGCACGGCATCCGCCTGCTCACGGTGCAGCCCTCCGACGAGTCCCTCGAATCGGTCTTCTCCTACCTCGTCACGGCCTGAAAGGAGCTTGCTGCGATGTACGAACCCACAGTCGCCCGGCTCACCTACCGGGCCCTCCTCGGCCGCCGCCGCGCCGCCATCCTCCTCGTCCTGCCCGCGCTGCTCATCCTCATCGCCGTCGCGGTGCGGGTGCTCGCCGGAGCGGACGACGGCGTCGCCAACGGGGTGCTGGGCGGATTCGCGCTGGCCACGATGGTGCCGCTGATCGGCGTCATCGCCGGCACGGGAGCGATCGGCCCGGAGATCGACGACGGCTCCATCGTCTATCTGCTGGCCAAGCCGGTGAAGCGGCCCACGATCATCTTCACCAAGCTGATCGTCGCCATCGCCGTCACCATGGCGTTCTCCGCGATTCCCACCCTCATCGCGGGCTTCATCCTCAACGGCAACGGCGGGCAGATCGCCATCGCCTACACGATCGCCGCTCTGGTCGCCTCCATCGCGTACAGCGCGCTCTTCCTCCTCCTCGGTACGGTCTCCCGGCACGCGGTCGTCTTCGGCCTGGTGTACGCGCTGGTGTGGGAGACACTGTTCGGCAGCCTGGTGCCGGGGGCGCGGACGCTGAGCGTCCAGCAGTGGGCCCTGTCGCTGGCCGAGAAGGTCGGTGCGCCCGGTGCCATCACCTCGGAGGTCTCCCTGCCCATGGCGGTGATCCTGCTGGTCGCGGTCACCGGGCTGGCCACCTGGTACGCGGGCCAGAAGCTGCGTTCGCTCACTCTTGCGGGTGATGAATAGCCGTTCGCGGCACATTTGGGAACAGGGAGCGCCCCCGGTTCGTATGTCACATACGAACCGGGGGCGCTTCTGTTTCCGGTGAGCGGATCGCGAGCTCTTCCGGCGACCGGATCGCGAGCGTTTCCGGTGACCGGATCGGCAGTGCTTCGGGTCAACGGGCCCCGAGCCCTCGGACCTTGATATCTGGACAGGGGAGAACCACCGGAGGGCAGAGCCGGGGGGGAGTCAGACCTTGCGGTCCCGGGCCGCGAAGAGGCCCACCACCAGAGCCGTTGCGCACACGCCCAGCATCAGGGCGATCGGCACCGTCCAGCTGCCGGTCACCTGGTACACGGCGCCCGCAGCCAGCGGACCCGCCGCGGCCAGCAGGTAGCCGATCGTCTGCGCCATCCCGGAAAGCCGGGCCGCCGTCACCGCATCACCGGACCGCAGCACGATCAGCGTCAGCGCCAGCCCCACGGCACCGCCCTGGCCGACGCCAAGGATGCCCGCCCAAAGCCAGGCCCCGGCCACCGGGGCGACCATCAGGCCGACGTAACCGGCCGCGACGAGGGAGGTGACCAGCACGATCAGCGGACGCTGACTGCGCATCCGCCCCGCGAGCAGCGGTACGGCGAAGGCGCCCGCGACCTGGATCAGGTTGTTGAAGGCGAAGACCACTCCAGCGGTGGAGCGGCTCATCCCGTGGTCGGTGAAGATCGTCGGCATCCAGGCGATCAGGACGTACGACCACAGCGACTGAAGACCCATGAAGAGGGTGACCTGCCAGGCCAGCCGCGAGCGCCAGACGCGCGTGGTGCCGCCGGCCGCCGTGGCAGGAGCGACGCGGTGCTCGTGCCCGGTCCGGCCGCGGGTGATCAGTACCTGGGGCAGCCAGGCGACCGCCGCCACGGCGGCCAGCAGCGACCAGAACGCCAGCGATGCCTCCCAGCTCCCGCCGAACGCCTTCTCCAGCGGTACTGAGGTGGCGGCCACGAGGGTGGCGCCCGTGATCATCGAGCCGGTGTAGACGGAGGTCATCGACGCGGCCCGGTCCGGGAAGTCCCGCTTGATCAGCCCCGGCATCAGCACATTGAGGAGGGATATCGCGACACCGATCAGCAGACCGCCGCCGTACAGTGCGGCCGCGGCGGGCAGGACCCGCACCAGGATGCCCACTCCCAGCAGCAACAGAGCGGACAGCAGCACCCGCTCGGTGCCGAAGCGGCGGCCGAGCCACGGGGCGACCATCGCACCGATACCGAGAAAGAGCACCGGCACGGACGTCACGAGGCTGGTGGCCGTGGAGGACAGCCCGAAGCTCTCGCTGATCTCGCCGACCAGCGGGGAGACGCTCGCCAGTGCCGCGCGCATGTTGAGGGAGGCCAGCACGATGCCGACCATCAGCAGAACGGGATGCGCCAGCAACGCCCGCCGCGCGGCGACTCCTTGGGGCGAGGGCCGGACGTCGGCCTCGGCGTCCAGCAGGAGTTGATCGGCATCCGGGCGTGACAAGGCAAGCACCTTTCGAAACGGGAACGAGAACTGGGGGGAGGAACGACGGGGAGGAACGAGAACGGGGGGAGGAACGAGAACGGGGGGGAACGAGAACGGGGTGAAGCGAACGCAGGGGCGCGAACGGAGGGGGCAGCGCGGAGTCAGCGGCCCAGAAGCGCGCGGATCACATCGATCGGCACCTGGAGGAGCGCCCGCGCGGCCTGTTCCGCCGCCGCGGGATCGCCGCTCTCCACCGCGTCGACCAGGGCGGAGTGCGCCGCCAGGTCGATGGGCGGCATCTCGTGGTCGCCGAGCGATGTGACCAGGGACTCGTGCACCTGGGCGGAGAAGAACCGGTAGACCTCGGTGAAGGCCGCGTTGTGGGTGGCCGCCACGACGCCGCGGTGGAAGTCGAGGTCGGCGTCGGCGGCCCGGTCGCCCTGCTCGTGCAGGGCGGCGAGCGCGGCGCGCAGGGCTCGCAGGTCGTCCTCGTCCCGGCGTACGGCGGCCAGCCGGGCGGCCTCCGCCTCCAGGGCCACTCGCAGTTCCAGCACGTCCAGGGCGCCGGCGTGCCGCATGCCGCGCAGCACGGCCGCGGGGTCGGCGGTCGAGCGGACGAAGGTGCCGTTGCCCTGCCGGGACTCCAGCAGCCCTGCGTGCACCAGTACCCGTACCGCCTCGCGCACCGTATTACGGCCGACGCCGAGCTGGTCGGCGAGGACGTGCTCGGTGGGGATGCGGTCGCCGACGGACCATTCGCCCTCCGTGAGCTGGTCGCGGAGCTGCTCCACGACGGTGTCCACCAGGGATTTCCGTCCTGCTGCCTGGAGTGCCATGGAGAGGGTTCCGCTTCCGTGAGGGTCTGGACCGGGCACGAATTCACCCGGTTGCCCAGTCATCCTACAACTGCTCGGAAGATAGGTGTACGCGGCCTCTATTCCGGCCGCCAAGCGAAACGGGCCCGCCAGGCGAAATGGGGGTGGGGCCGCACCTTTCGGCGCGGCCCCACCCTCACTGCCCCTGATCCCGGGGGATCAGGGCGTGAGCAGGTTCTCCAGGACCACGGCGATGCCGTCGTCCTGGTTGGACGCGGTGATCTCGTCCGCGACGGCCTTCAGGGAGTCGTGCGCGTTCGCCATCGCCACCCCGTGGCCGGCCCAGGCGAACATCGGGAGGTCGTTCGGCATGTCACCGAAAGCGATCGTCTCCGCGGCCTTGATCCGTAGCCGGCGTGCCGCCAGCGAGAGCCCGGTCGCCTTGCTCAGGCCCAGTGGCAGGAGTTCCACGACACCTTCGCCGGCCATGACCACGTCCACCAGGCTGCCGACCGTCTGCCGGGAGACCTTGGCGAGGTCGTCGTCGGAGAGTCCGGGGTGCTGGATGTAGAGCTTGGTCAGCGGTGCCGCCCATACCTCGGCGGGGTCGGTGAACGGCACGTACGGCAGCGGCCCCTCCTGCACCCGGTAGCCGGGGCCGATCAGGACCGCGCCGTCCAGGCCGTCCCGGCTGGCGGCCAGCGCCAGCGGGCCGATCTCGGCCTCGATCTTGGACAGTGCGAGGCCGGCCAGCTGGCGGTCCAGCGTGACCGAGGTCAGCAGCCGCCGCTCGCCCGCGTGGTAGACCTGCGCGCCCTGCCCGCACACCGCGAGTCCCTCGTAGCCGAGGTCTTCGAAGATGTGCTTCGTCCAGGCCACGGAGCGCCCGGTCACCACGATGTGGGCGGCGCCCGCCGCGGTGGCCGCGTCGAGTGCGTCGCGCGTGCGCCGGGAGACGGTCTCGTCGCCGCGCAGCAGCGTGCCGTCGAGATCGGTCGCGATCAGCCGGTACGGAAACGCCGGGGGCGCGTCCGTGCCTTCGGGGGCGCCGGAGGCGTCGGGGACGGTCGCGCTCACTTGGCGATCGGCTCCAGCACTTCACGGCCGCCGAGGAACGGACGCAGCATGTCGGGGACGCGCACCGAACCGTCGGGCAGCTGGTGGTTCTCCAGGATGGCCACGATCGTGCGCGGCACCGCGCACAGCGTGCCGTTCAGCGTCGACAGGGGCTGGACCTTCTTGCCGTCGCGCATCCGGACCGAGAGGCGGCGGGCCTGGAAGCCGTCGCAGTTCGACGCCGACGTCAGCTCGCGGTACTTGCCCTGCGTCGGGATCCACGCCTCGCAGTCGAACTTCCGCGAAGCCGAGGAGCCGAGGTCGCCGGTGGCCACATCGATCACCTGGAACGGCAGCTCAAGACCGGTCAGCCACTGCTTCTCCCACTCCAGCAGACGCCGGTGCTCGGCCTCGGCGTCCTCCGGGTTCACGTAGGAGAACATCTCGACCTTGTCGAACTGGTGCACCCGGAAGATGCCCCGGGTGTCCTTGCCGTACGTACCGGCCTCGCGGCGGAAGCACGGCGAGAAGCCCGCGTACCGCAGCGGCAGCTTGTCCGCGTCGATGATCTCGTCCATGTGGTACGCGGCGAGCGGGACCTCGGAGGTGCCGACCAGGTAGTAGTCGTCCTTCTCCAGGTGGTAGACGTTCTCCGCGGCCTGGCCGAGGAAGCCGGTGCCCTCCATGGCGCGTGGGCGGACCAGCGCGGGGGTGAGCATGGGGATGAAGCCGGCCTCGGTGGCCTGCGCGATCGCCGCGTTGACCAGGGCGAGCTCCAGCAGCGCGCCGACGCCCGTCAGGTAGTAGAAGCGCGAGCCCGACACCTTGGCGCCGCGCTCGACGTCGATGGCACCCAGCGCCTCGCCGAGCTCCAGGTGGTCCTTGGGTGCGAAGCCTTCGGCGGCGAAGTCACGGATCGTGCCGTGCGTCTCCAGGACGACGAAGTCCTCCTCGCCGCCCACCGGCACCTCGGTGTGCACGATGTTGCCGAGCTGGAGCAGCAGGCGCTGCGCTTCGTCGGCGGCCTCGTTCTGCTCGGCGTCCGCGGCCTTCACCGCGGCGGAGAGTTCGCCGGTGCGCTTGAGCAGCTCGGCCTTCTCGTCGCCGGAGGCCTTGGGGATGAGCTTGCCGAGCGTCTTCTGCTCGTTGCGGAGTTCGTCGAAGCGGACGGCGGACGACCTGCGCCGCTCGTCGGCGGAGAGCAGGGCGTCGACGAGCGCGACGTCCTCTCCACGGGCGCGCTGGGAGGCGCGAACACGGTCGGGGTCCTCACGGAGCAGGCGAAGGTCAATCACCCCACCAGGCTACCGGTGCCTGCTTCCGGCACTCGACCCGTTATCGCGGCGACCTCTCGGTTGACCGTATTGCCGGAATTGGGAATACGGTGCGACGGATGCGGGTGGGACGCCGTGCACCCCGTCGCCCGGGATTGTTCTGTCAATCAAATGGGGCGCAATACCCCGGAACGGGGCAGCGTGGAGGCGCTCCTTTGACTCGTCTCCCTTGTGCCGGGCGGGAGTTGAGAGACGTTGTCCACAGGGGGGCGCACTTCGGAAAAGTTATCCACAGGGTGTGCGAAAGAACTGTGGATGCCGGAATGGATCATTCCGAAAGATGCAAGCAGGGCGGGGTAATCGCTCGCCAAACCACCCTCACGCACTCGTTCGAGTGGGAATTGCCCTCTCGAAAGAGTTGATCAAGGTGATTGAGCTGACACGGCCCGGCCTGTCGCCCTGTGGAGGGATGGGTAGCCAGTGGGGCGATTTGTCGACCATGTCGCATTGTGTTGTCGACTTGTCCCCAAGCAGAACCGGCACCCTGTGGATAACTCTGTGGAAACCCGGGGCGGCTTGCGGCAGCGGCTCAGGCCCGCCCGTCCTGACACCGCGCCAGCCAGTCCGACGCCTCCATGAACTCCCGGTCCGACGTCCCGTGCCGCAGTTCCGGCACGTCCTCGGCCGCCACCCCGGCCCGCGGGTACGACCCCAGAAACCGCACCTTCGGCGCGATCCGCTTCAGTCCCATCAGCGCCTCGCCCACCCGCCGGTCCGCGATGTGGCCCTCCGCGTCCACCGCGAAGCAGTAGTTCCCGATGCCCGCTCCGGTCGGCCGTGACTGGATGAGCATCAGGTTCACCCCGCGTACCGCGAACTCCTGAAGCAGCTCCAGCAGCGCGCCGGGACGGTCGGGGCCCAGCCAGATCACCACCGACGTCTTGTCCGCCCCCGTCGGCGCGGCCGGCCGGGCCGGGCGGCCCACCAGGACGAAGCGGGTCTGCGCATTCACCGCGTCGTGGATGTCGGTGACCAGCGGCTCCAGGCCGTAGGTCGCCGCCGCGAACTCGCCCGCGAAGGCGGCGTCGTACCGCCCCTCCTGCACCAGCCGTGCCCCGTCCGCGTTGGAGGCGGACGACTCCCACATCACATCCGGCAGATTCGTCTTCATCCAGTTGCGGACCTGCGGCTGGGCGGCCGGGTGGGCGGTGACGGTCTTGATGTCGGTCAGCTTGGTGCCCGGCCGCACCAGCAGCGCGAAGCGGATCGACAGCAGCACCTCGCGGTAGATCATCAGCGGCTCGCCCGAGGTCAGCGCGTCGAGCGTGGCGGTGATGCCACCCTCGACGGAGTTCTCGATCGGCACCAGGGCCGCCGCCGCCTCCCCGCTGCGTACCGCGTCCAGCGCGGCGGGCACCGACACCATGGGGGCGAGCTCACGAGTGGCTGCTTCGGGAAGAGTGCGGAGGGCGACCTCGGTGAAGGTGCCTTCGGGGCCGAGATAGGCGTAGCGCGTGGCTGACATACGGTCACCCTAGTAGCCCGTACGAGCGGCCCACCCGGTGTCTCAGGACCGTACGAGCGACCCGCCCCGTGTCTCAGGACCACCGGGTGCCCCAAGGCGCCCGTCGGGCCCGGGTTCCCCAAGGCCCCCGCCCGGCCAGGGTGCCAGGGCGCCCGCCCGGCCCGGGTGCCGTCCCAGGCAGCGGACTATCCCTCCAGCAGCCGCTGTCCCACGTACTCGCCCTTCTCGGCTCCGCCCGGTACCGCGAACAGGCCGCTCGCCTCGTGGCGGATGAACTTCGACAACGCGTCCCCCCGGTCGAGCTTGCGCTGCACAGGCACGAAGCCGCGCAGCGGATCCGCCTGCCAGCAGATGAACAGCAGCCCGGCGTCCGGCACGCCGTCCGCGGAGATCCCGTCGTGGTACGAGAACGGACGGCGCAGCATCGCCGCCCCGTTGTTCTGTTCGGGCGCCGAGATCCGGGCATGGGCGTCGGCGGCGATGACCAGCCGACCGTTCGGGCCGACCTTGTCGAGGGCCGGCTCGGTGTTCTCATTGCCGCCGGTCAGCGGGGAGCCGTCCTTCTTGTGCCGTCCGATGACCTGTTCCTGCTCGTCCCGGGGCAGCTGCTCCCAGTCGTCGAGGAGCATGCGGATACGCCGTACGACCGCGTACGAGCCGCCCGCCATCCACGCCGGGTCACCGCTCTCCGGGACGAAGATCCGCCGGTCGAAGTCGGGCTCCGAAGGCTTCGGGTTGCCGGTGCCGTCGACCTGGCCCATCAGATTGCGCGCCGTCATGGGCGACGCCGTCGCGCCGGGTGAGCGGTTGAAGCCGTTCATCTGCCAGCGCACCCTGGCCGCCTCGCCGGCCTCCTTCTGGACGGCACGCAGGGCGTGGAAGGCGACCAGCGCGTCGTCGGAGCCGATCTGTACCCACAGATCCCCGTTGCTGCGCCGGGCGTCGAGCTGGTCGGAGGAGAAGTCAGGCAGGGGGTCCAGGGCCTCCGGGCGCTGAGCCACCAGGCCCGTGCGGTCGAAGAAGGTCCGGCCGAAACCGAAGGTCAGGGTGAGCGAGGAGGGGCCCGCGTCGTACGCGACGCCGGTGTCCGTACCGGCCGCCGGCCTGCCCGCCATCAGCTGTTCGGCCAGCTTCGACCAGCGGCGCAGCAGCGTCATGGCCTCCTTGCGGCCGGATCCGGGTGCCAGGTCGAAGGCGATGAGGTGGCCGCGGGCCTGGAGGGGCGTGGTGATCCCGGCCTGATGTTTCCCGTGAAACATCGCCGAGGTCGAGCCGACTGTTGTCAGGGCGGTGGGCCCCTCGTCGTCGGAGGAGACCGCGGCCCAGCCCCCCGCCCCGCCCGCCGCACCGAGGACGAGCCCGGCGGCACCGGCCGCACCCGCCGTGCCCAGCAGCCGGCGCCGCGAGATCTCCGAGGCCCCCGGGGAGCCATCCGCACCACCGGTACCGGCACCCGTCCGGGAGTCGCCACCCGGACGGGCACCGGTACCCGAGCGGGCACCGGCACCCGAGCGGGCACCGGCACCCGAGCGGGCACCGGCACCCGAGCCGTTGCCCGAGGAACGGCCGGAAGGCCGGGACGCCTTGGACGAAGAGGAGGAGGGAGAGGTCTCGGTCACGCCGGTCAGCCGATCTTCACGTTCTTGTTCACGGTCACTTGGTCGATGTCGGAGGTGCGGATCGTCACGTCGAGCTTCCAGGTCCCGGCCATCGGGATCTGCACTCCGCGCGCACTCCAGTGTCCGGGTGCCAGCTTGTCGGGCACGACGGGCAGCGGGCCGATCTGCTTCTCCTCGTTGGTGAGGGCGACCTTCAGCTCGGGTGCGTCCACCGGCTTGCGCGCGCTCGACTCGGCCCACACGTGCAGAGTGTTGCTCCCGGTGCGGCCGGGTGTGAGCTGTACGCGGAGGGTGCCCTGGCCGTTCTCGCCGCCGGTGTCGAACGGGATGCTGAGATCCACGGGCCGGTCGGGCACGGCGGGTGCGGCGGAGTTGCCCCGGCCCGCTTCCTTGAGCTCGGTGCGTCCCGGCTCGGTGCTGGTCAGGACGGTGGTGACGCCGAGCAGCAGCACCGCGACCCCGGCCTCCAGGAAGACGGAGCGGCGCAGTGCCGTCCGCTGGGGGTCGGCGTCGCGGATGCGCTTGGTGCGCGCGGTGTTCATGGCGGCCTGCTGCCGGGCCAGCTGCGCGGCCCGCTTCGGGTCCTCGGGCACGGTGACCGGCCGCGGTGCGTCACCGGCGGCCCGTGCCTCCCGTACGGCGGCGGCCTCGCTCTCCGCGGCCGGTCCTTCCGCGGCGGGTCCTTCCGCGGCCAATCCCTCCGCCAGCCGTGCGGTCCACCGGCGCGAATACCAGGCGGCGCCGACCATGACCGCGACCAGCGCGATCTTCGCGAGCAGCAGCTGCCCGTAGGCGGTGTCGAAGAGCGCGGTCCAGGAGCCGACCTGTCGCCAGGACTGGTAGGTGCCGGTCACCACGAGCACGGCGACGCAGCCGAAGGCGAAGCGGGAGAAGTTCCGTACCGCGGCGCGCTCCAGCGACGGCGAGCGGTGGAGTGCGACGAGCAGGGCGGCGAGCCCGCCGAGCCAGCCGGCCGCCGCCAGCATGTGGAGCACGTCGACGGGCATCGCGATGCCCGGCTGCAGGCCGGTCGAGGCGTGCTCGGACATCGCCCAGGTCGCGGCCATGCCCGCCGCGACGACCCCGCCGCCGAGGGCGAGGCCGAAGGTGAGGTCCTTGCGCGAGGAGTCCTCGTCGTCGGGCTCACCTTCGGTGTCGGTGTAGGCGCGGGTTCCGGTGGGAGCGTCGTCGTCGGCGGCCTTGCGCGCGTACGCCCCGAAGAGCACGGCCACGAAGAGGGCGGCCGCCCCGAGGAGCAGCAGCCGCGACACCAGCGCGGCCCCGGTCTTCGTCGTCAGCACGGCCTTGAGCGCGGCCAGGTCGAAGAGGTCCGACAGTTGTCCTGAGCCGGTGTACGGAGCCCTGAGCAGCAGCATCAGGAGGGTGGCCGCCGCCAGCACCAGCCAGCCGCGCACCACCAGCCGTTGCATCGGGCGTTCGGCGGCGCCCCGCCGCCAGCACGCCAGGACGAAGGCGGCGCCGCCGACCAGCACGATGAACCCGGCGTACGCGGCGTATCGCGCGATGCCGTAGAGCACCCCGACGGGTCCCTGACCGGCCTGCTGGGAAGGCAGCGCGACGCTGCTCTTCGACGGGGCGCCGATGGAGAAGGTGAAAGCCCCCGAGATCGGGTGGCTGTCCGCGGAGACGGCCTGCCAGGCGACGGTGTACGTGCCGTCGGGGAGGCCTCCGTGCAGCGCGATGCCGTACTGGATGACGTTTCCGCTGCACAGGTCGAGCGTCTCGCCGGTGTCCGCGCGCTTGCCGCTGGGGTCCAGGACCCGGATGGCGTCGTCGCCGAGCGCGATCTGCTCGGAGAAGTTGAGGGTGACGTTCTTGGGGGCGGTGGCGAGCACCGCCCCGTCCTTCGGGTTGCTGTCGGTGAGCGCGGCGTGCGCGGCCGCGGGGGTGGCCCCCGCGAGCAGTGCGAGCAGCGCGCCGAGCAGCACGGCGGCGGCGAGCAGGGCGCGCGCGGCCGGAGCCGGGGCGACCGGAATCCCGACGGCCGGGGCCGCCGTGACCCGGGCGGGCCGTACCAGGGCCGTGGTGCCCAGGGCCGTGGTGCCCCGGGCCGTGGCGACCCGGGCCCGTGCGGCCTGGGCCGTGGTGACCCGGCCCGGTGCGGCCGTGTGGCGCGCGGCCGGAGTCCGAAGGTGCGGGGCGGTGTCCGTCATGGTGTGCGCTCAGCCCCTCAGTGGTGCTGCTGCGGGTTGTGGGTGGCGGCTTCGACCGGCATGTCGACCTTGACCGTGCCGGACTTCTCGAAGTGCAGCTCGACGGCGATCCGGTCGCCCTTCTTCGGCTTCTTCTTCACGTCGAGGAACATGACGTGGTTCCCGCCGCGCTTGAGGGCGAGCGTGCCGTTCGCGGGGACGTCGAAGGACTGCACCTGCCGCATCTTGCCGCCCGTCGTCTCGTGGATCTCCGCCTTGCCGGCGAAAGCGGTGGCGGTGACGGAGGTCAGCTTGTCGGCGACGGAGCCGCTGTTCTTCACGGTGAGGAAGCCGCCGGCCATGTCGTCCATGGCGGGTTCCGGAATGAAGGCCCCGGTGACGGCGAGCTGCGGCTTGCCGTTGCCGGCGTCGGCGGCCCCGGTGGTCTTCGCGACCGCCGGCTTGCCGGTCGTGTCGCCGCCGCAGCCGGTGAGGGCGAGCGAGCCGGCGAGGGCTATGGCGGCGAGTGAGGTGATGCGGGTAGCGCGGATGATGCGGGTGGTGCGGATGGTGCGGTGGTTCACGGGGTTTCTCCCTTGACGATCTTCGGGAGATCGGCGATGTAGTCCTCGGGGGTGGCTTCGTCGGTGTACAGCACGTAGCCCGCGTCGGTCTTCGGCGAGAACGCGATGACCTGCTTGCTGTGCATGGACGTGACGACGCCCTTCTTGTCCGTGGTGGACGGCTCGATGCTGACGCCGATCTGGCGCGCGCCTGCCTGGATGGTGGGGAAGTCGCCGGTCAGCCCGATGAAGTCGGGGCTGCCCGCGCCCTTGAGCCACTTGCCGAGTTCCTTGGGAGTGTCCCGCTTCGGGTCGGTCGTCACGAAGACGACCTGGAGCTTCTCCTGGTCGGCCTTCGGCAGCTTCTTGTACGCGACGGCGATGTTGCTCATGGTCAGCGGGCACACGTCGGGGCACTTGGTGTAGCCGAAGTAGATCAGCGTCGGCTTGCCCTTGGTGGCTTCCCGCAGGTCGTAGCTCTTGCCGTGGGTGTCGGTGAGGACGAGGTTCGGCTTTGTGTACGGCCGGTCGAGAACCGTCGCCGCCTTGGCCTTGGTGGGCGTGGAGACCGCGGCGGCCGAGCCGCCCTCCTTGGCGGTGTCGCCGCCGCACGCGGACAGGGTGAGCGCGGCCGCGGCGGTGAGAGCCGCCGCGACCAGCACGTTCTTCTTGCGCATGGAAATCCTGAGCTTCGAGGGGGTGGGTCAGGCGGCGCGGCGGCGGCCGGCGAGAACGCCGAAAGCCACACCCGCGACACCCACGATGATGCCTACGACGGCCAGGACACGGGCGGTGGTGTCACTGCTGTCGGCCGCGGCGACGGTCTTCGTGCCCTGGTCCGAGGCGGCCTTGCCGTCGGCCCCGGCAGGCTTGTCCTTGGCTGCGGTGTCCTTGGCCGCACCGTGGCCGTCGCCCGCCGGTGCCGTCAGCTTGAGGACGGGAGCCGGGTTCTGCGGCTCCTCCGCGCCCTCCTTGGGCGTCTCGATCCAGCGCACGACTTCCTTGTTGTCGTAGCTCTGGATCGCCTTCAGTACGAGTTCGTCGGTGTCCTCGGGAAGCTGGCCGAGCGAGAGCGGGAACTGCTGGAACTCACCCGGGCCGATCTTGCCGCCGGTCCAGGTGATCTTCTCGACGGCTTCCTTGATCTCCTTGCCGTGCACCTTCAGCGGCTTGTCCAGCTTGGCCTTGGTGACCTCGGCGGTCCAGCCGGGCACGGGCTGCGGCATCACGGAGGTGAGCGGGTGGTCCTTCACCGGGAAGGTCACTTCGAGCTTCACGGTCGAGGCGTTGTCGCGCTCGTTGGGGACCTTGACGTTGACGGTGGCGTAACCGCCCTTGGCGGCCGGGCCGACGGGCTGCACGCTGACGTGCGCGAAGGCGGGGCCGGCGAGCAGCGCCACGGAGGCGGCGGAGGCCGCCCCGACGGCGGCGATACGGGACAGCCGCGCGGTGCGGGACGTACGGGCGGCAGGGGAGGTACGGGCGATACGTGAAGCGTTCATGACTGTGAACCCCACAGAGGCAGAAGCGAATTGGGTGAGGGGTGCGCCGCGCGAGGGCGGGGCGCACCGGATCCGCGACCCGCTCCGTCTCCGTACACGGGTACGGGGGTGGGGGTCGCGTCAGGCGGCGAGGGAGTACGCCGACGCGGGCGGGCCGCGCCTGATCACCGAATGCTGGAGGCCGTCCTCGTCCGTGCGCTCGGGAACGAGGAAGGGGGCGGGCACCGCCCGGGGGCCGCACGCGGGCGTCCCCGGAAGTCCGGCGAGCAGGGCGCGTACGAGCGAGAGCGCGGCGCGCAGCGACCCCATGAGCGCCCCCGCCGCGACTTCCTGGGCGCGGAACGCCGAGAGCACGCCGAGCCGCCGCAGCGCGAGATCACCGCGGCGCAGCAGCCACCCGGTGGCGAGCGCGGCGAGCAGATGACCGAGCAGCATGGGGAGGCTGGGGACCAGCGAATGCAGACAGTCGGCGGCCGCGGAGGCGCCGTCCTGTCCACCGCCCGCACCCCAGACGTCGTAGACGTCGTACGACGAAGAGGCCGGAGGTCCGGAGGGCAGGGCGTGCCCCCCGTGGCCGTTCGCCGAAGGGCCCGCACCGGCTGTGGCCAGTACGTCCCGGGCGCCGGCGGCGCTCATCCCCGCACCGCCGCCGCACATCAGCTGGGCGGCGAGCGCGCCAACCGCCCCCTGGTCACCGCCGGACACGGTGCCCGCGTGCTGCTGGCCGAGGCCGAACACGGCGTGCAGCCCGAGCTGTCCCGCGGTCAGCGCGAAGGTGATGGAGGGCAGTGAGCGGATCCGCCCGGCCAGCGGCGCGGCCAGCGCGAACACCGCGGCGAAGGCCACCGCGAGCGTCCACCCGGGCACGGTCGCCGTCGACCCCAGCACGTGCCCGGTCGCGGACAGCACGACGCAGACCGCGGTGAAGACCGCGGCCCTCGCGAGCCGCGCGGCGGCTCGGGTGCGTGCGTCGCGCGGGGCGACCGGCAGGACGGGCTGGGACATGGCGCAGACATCATCGCACTGCGGCCCCCTCGGGGACCCGGCAGGTCCACAACCTCCCGATGGTCCGATACGTCGCGGAAGTCGGCCCGCTCCACCGGCCGTGACGGAGACGGGAAACCGGCCCTCCTACACCGGCGCACGGGGAGCGCACATCCGCCGAATGGGCGCTCTCGCACCGATTGCGGGCTTACCCACCGCCCCGAGCGGCAATACGTAGTCGTATGTCGAGCCGCAGCCTGGAGGCTGGAGCATGAGCATCTGGTGGTCACTCCACTTGCGGCGCGAAGCCGCGAGCGTTCCGCTCGCCCGCCGCCATCTGCTCGGCGCCATGGAGACCGCCGGGGTCGACCCGGACGTCTCCTACGACCTGTCGGTCGCGCTCAGCGAGGCCTGTGCGAACGCGGTGGAGCACGGCGGGGACGACGCCGAGGGCCCGCACTCCGCGGAGTACGAGGTGACGGCGTACCTGGACGGCGAGAAGTGCCGCATCGAGGTCACCGACTCGGGGCCCGGTTTCCCCGCCGTACGCCGCAGGGGTACTCCGGTGCCCCGTGCCGCCCACACCCGGGAGAGCGGCAGAGGCCTCTGTCTGATCGAGCAGCTCGCCGACCACGTCCACTTCCGCAACCGGCCGCGGCCGGGGCACGGCGCGGTGGTCACGTTCGACAAGATCCTGAAATGGCGCGAGGGCGCGCTGCTCCGGGCGACCTGACCCCGGGCGGCGCACCCTCCACGCCTCGGCTCCGCAGTGCTACTTGGCGGCCTTGGTGGCGGCCATCCACGCTTCGACCTCGTCGGAGCGGCGCGGCAGCGCGGCCGACATGTTCAGGTTGCCGTCCTCGGTGACCAGGATGTCGTCCTCGATCCGGACGCCGATGCCCCGGTACTCCTCGGGCACGGTCAGGTCGTCGGCCTGGAAGTACAGACCGGGCTCCACGGTCAGGCAGACGCCCGGCTCCAGCGTGCCGTTGACGTACGCCTCGGTGCGCGCGGCGGCGCAGTCGTGCACGTCGAGGCCGAGCATGTGGCCGGTGCCGTGCAGGGTCCAGCGGCGCTGCAGGCCGAGCTCCAGGACGCGGTCGACCGGGCCCTCGACGAGGCCCCACTCGACGAGCTTCTCGGCGAGCACGCGCTGCGAGGCATCGTGGAAGTCGCGGTACGCGGCACCCGGCTTGACCGCCGCGATGCCGGCCTCCTGGGCCTCGTACACCGCGTCGTAGATCTTCTTCTGGAGCGGCGAGAAGGTGCCGTTGATCGGCAGCGTGCGGGTGACGTCGGCGGTGTAGAGGGTGTGGGTCTCCACGCCGGCGTCGAGCAGCAGCAGGTCGCCGGAGCGCACGTCGCCGTCGTTGCGCACCCAGTGCAGGGTGGTGGCGTGGGGTCCTGCGGCGCAGATCGAGCCGTAGCCGATGTCGTTGCCCTCGACGCGGGCGCGCAGGAAGAACGTGCCCTCCAGGTAGCGCTCGGAGGTCGCCTCGGCCTTGTCGAGGACCTTCACGACGTCCTCGAAGCCGCGCACGGTGGAGTCGACGGCCTTCTGCAGCTCGCCGATCTCGAACTCGTCCTTCACCACGCGTGCCTCGGAGAGGTAGACGCGCAGCTCCTCGTCGGCCTCGGCGGTGGTCTTGTCGGTGAGAGCGGCCTCGATGCCCGCGTCGTGCCCGCGCACGGTGCGCACGCGGCCCGTGGCCTCGCGCAGCGCACCGGGCAGCTCGCGGACGTCCTTGGCGGGCAGCCCGAGCAGCTGCTCGGCCTCGCCGAGGGAGTGCCGGCGGCCCACCCACAGCTCGCCCTGGCCGCTGAGCCAGAACTCGCCGTTCTCCCGGTTGGAGCGCGGCAGCAGGTAGATCGTCGCGTCGTGGCCGGTCGCGGTCGGCTCCAGGACCAGGACGCCGTCCTCGGTCTGGTTGCCGGTCAGGTACACGTACTCGGTGGAGGCGCGGAAGGCGTACTCGGTGTCGTTCGAGCGGGTCTTGAGGTTGCCCGCGGGGATCACCAGGCGCTCGCCGGGGAATCGGGCGGAGAGCGCGGCGCGGCGGGCCGCGGTGTGCGAGGCCTGCGCGATCGGCTTCAGGTCGCGCAGCTCGGTGTCGGCCCAGCCGGACTTCATGTTCTCGGCGAGCTCGTCGGACACGCCCGGGTACAGCCCGTTCTTGCGCTGCTTGGGCGTTTCCTCGTCCGCACCCTCGGCGGCCTCGGCATCCACGGCTTCCGGGGTCTCCGGCTTGAGCTCCTCAGACACGGCACGTCTCCTCATACGACACAGGGCCAGGGGTTTCCCGCCTCCTGGCCTTCCATCGTATGTCCGTGCGCACGACGGGTCCCCGGCCTGTGGACAACTGTGAGAAATCAGTCGAAGCGTGCCGCGAGCAGCACGATGTCCGCTGCCGGGTCCCCGGTGTCCGGGCCGTCCGGGAGCATCGTCCGCAGGATGTGGTCGGCGATCGCCCCGGGGTCCTCCCGGGCTGCCTTCGGCACGCCCGCCGCAGCCGCGTGCAGCCGTGCGAAGGCCCGGTCCATGGGATCGCGGGTCCGGCGCAGCAGTCCCTCGGTGTAGAGCAGCACGCTCTCGCCGGGCTCCGGAGCGATCTCCGCGCTGGGCGCCTCCCAGCAGGACAGCATGCCCAGCGGTGCGGACAGCGTGGTCTCCGCGTACTCGGTCCTGCGCGCGCCGACGATCAGCGGCGGGCAGTGGCCCGCACCGGAGAGGAGGATCTTCCGCTTGGCCGGTTCGCAGTACGCCAGCAGTGCAGTGGCCGATCTGGCCGGTTCGGTCAGCCGCATCAGCAGCTCCAGGTCGGACAGGACGGCGACCGGGTCCTCGCCCTCCATCACGGCGTACGCCCGCAGGCTCGCCCGCAGCCGCCCCATGGCGGCCGTCGCGCCGGGGCCCGAGCCGGTGACCGAGCCGACGGTCAGCCCGAGTGCCCCTTCGGGCAGGGGCAGCGCGTCGTACCAGTCGCCGCCGCCGTGCGGCCCGGCGTGGTGGCGCACCGCCATCCGTACGCCGGTCACCCGGGGAAGCCGGCTGGGCAGCAGCTCCTCGGTCAGCGCGGCCACGCGCGCGCGTGCCCGCTCCAGCTCGACGAGACGGGCCAGGTGTTCGGCCGCGTACCGGACGTAGAGCCCCACCAGATGGCGGCGGCGCTCCGGGGGCTCGGCCGGGTCGTCGTACAGCCAGACGACCGACCCGAGAGTCCCCGAGGGGCCGGTCAGGTCCAGGGCATAGCTGGCGGCGTACCCCACGCGGGCCGCGACCTCGCGGTGCAGCGGGTCGAGGTCCTCCTCGTGCAGCAGATCGGGGCTGGAGGCGAACAGATCCGGCCCCGGGGCCGGATCCTGGGGGTCGCCGTCCTCGGGCGTCCGGCGCGGCACCGTCTCCAGGTGGCCGAGTTCGGCATGCGTCAGGCCCAGTCCGACGGTGCTCGCGGGGCCGAGCCCGTCGGCGGGTTCGAGGGCGGCGAGACCGCGGCGGGCCCCGACGAGGGTGGCTCCGGCCTCCACCACCGCGTGCAGCGCTTCGTCCAGCGCACCGGTGCTCACCAGGCGTTCGGTGAGTTCGTGCAGGGTGGTGAGGTCGGAGACCCAGCCGGCCAGCCGGTCCTGGATCACCGCTCCCGCAGGCGCGGGAGTCTGCGCGGGAGACGGAACCAGAGGATCGATTCCAGCCACTTTCGGCACGTTCGGGGCGCTCATGTCAGCCGGCTTTCCACCTGGTGCGTTTCACTCAATAGCATCGCAAACCCCCATGTCATTCTGCGCCGCTATTAATGGGTCCACATCTACACGCACATGTGAGCCGATGTCCAGCATTGTCCTGGAGGGATTCGTGGTGTCCCTGGGGAATCAGGGGAATGCCAACTTGGCGTGAAAACGCGGTCCTCGATGGGCATTTGCGGTCGACTGAGGGGGATCGACAGCGCGTCATATCGACCGTGCTGGGTATCTGACTCGGTGATGACCGGGGGACTGCGGCCGCGCCGCCGTCGACCCGGAACCCGGCGGCGGGCGCAGGCGTCCTATCCGCTGTGGGCCCGGCACGGTTCCCGAGTCGGCGGGGAAGCACCAGGGAAAGTGCGACGGGTAGGACCAAGCACCACCACAAGCTCCGGCGACGTCCTGCGGGACGGGTAAGCGCCTCGTGCGCGCCACCCTCCGCCACGTTCCACGCCCGGCCCCGAGAGGCTGCCGTACCGCAGTCTGTTCAGTGCTTGTCCTGTTCGGTGCTCGTCCGTTCTGCTCAGTGGCTCGGCACGGCTTTTGTATGCGCAGTGAAGTGATGCACACATGGTGCGATGTGGACCTCGGCGTTCAACGGAAAGGAACGAGCGCTCATGCGCGAGATCCTCGGAAGGCGACGCAGGCTCCGGTTCCGGCGCAGCGAGCGGCCCGCCCCACCCGGTACGGCGCTGAACTGCGCCACCGTGTGGAAGTGGCCGGTGCTTCCCGGCGTCGGCCTGGCGACGGCCGGCGGCCGCTCCGGTGAGGACCGGAGCTGTGCCTGCCCCGACCCCGAGTGCGTGGTACCCGGCGCGCACCCCTACGACCCCGGGCTGCTCGCGGCCACCACCGACCCGCGCATGGTGCGCTGGTGGTGGGAGGCCCGCCCCGCGGCGCCGGTGCTGCTGGCCACCGGGGGCAACGCGCCCTGTGCGCTCAGCCTCCCGGCGCTGGCCGGTGCGCGGGCGCTGGTCGCGCTGGACCGGCTGGGGGTGCGGCTCGGCCCCGTCGTGGCGACCCCCACCCGGTGGGCGCTCCTGGTGGCCCCGTACTCCTTGGAGCGGCTCGGCGAGCTGCTGTACGCCAAGGACCGGGTGCCCTCCTCGCTGCGGTTCCACGGGGACGGCGGCTATCTGGTGCTGCCGACTTCGCAGACGGGCGCGGGAACGGTGCGCTGGGAGCGCGAGCCGGCCGTGGGCCGGGACGCTCTGCCGTGGCTGCCGGACGTCGAGACGGTGCTGGACGCCCTGGTGGTGGCGAGCACCGGGGCACCGGGCGGCGGGAGCAGGCTCACCTACTGAGCCGGCCCCCGGGTGCGTCGGCCCGGGGTCTGCACAGGCGGGAGCAGGTTCCCCCCGGGGTGCGCCGGCCGGGGTTTACACAGGTGCACTCGCGCATATGGTGCGGGTGGGCGCTCCGGGGGCTTCGGCGCACTCCTGGGGCGTTAACCGGCAAGTGGCGCTCACTCGTAAGGGTGTGAGACGGCGCGAGTTCCGGGGAATTGGGCGCGCAACCGACAAGATGCGCGCCGTCCGTCGATATCTTCGGTCCACCGTCACGAATTTCCCGGCAGCCGGCAGGTGGGCGCTCCCCTTGAATATCCGCATGATCGGGCTTTCCGCCGTCGTGGTGTTCACCGTTCTTCTGCCGTTCGCGGGTGCAGCGGCCGGCCCCGCGGATTCGAAGGGCGCCGCGACGGACCCTGCGGAGGCCGCGCCCGGCCCCGCAGCGGAGGCCGCGCCGGGGCGCGGACCGGGGGGCCGGACGGCGGACACGCCCGCCGGTGATCCCGGTCAGCCCCTGGGGCGCGTGCACGCGCGGTGCGGTCCCGAGGTGGTGTCCCCCGAGGGAGTCGAGGCGCAGACCTGTGTCCTGAAGCAGGGGCGCGACACCTGGGCCCGTACGTACTACCGGAACGCGACCGGTGCGGAGGTGGACGCCGTGCTCACCCTGATGGGGCCGGCCGGGCGCGCCGTACGGATGCACTGCGCGGTGGGCGCCGAGGACGAGCCGGGGCTGTGCGAGACCCCGCGCGAGGCCATGGCGGGCGTCGGAGGAGAGGCGTCCGGCGGGGAGCACCGGCGGCCGGGGGAGCACCGGCGGCCGGGGGAGTACACGGCTGTTTCGGAATTCGCGGGCCTCAAGGACGGTCCGCTGCTGTTGCGGTCCGGAAGCAACTCGGCCGACCCGGCCACCCGTTGACCGGCGTGTCGTCAGCCGTACCGGGCGGGGAAATGGAAAGACCCGGTCGCTGGCGACGGGGGATGCACCAGCGACCGGGCTCCTAGAACGGTAACAAGAGATCTGCTGTTCGCAAATTCGATCTCCTGTATTCAGACAGCAATTTACCAGCCAGTACGGGGAGTTGTGACCGGAGTCACCATGTCCCCTCCGTCCCGTTGTGCACTGTGCAACGGAGGCCGGTGAAAGGCCCTTCTTCAAGCCGTTCTTCGGCGTCCTTCCAGCCGAAAGAGTGGCCCGGCGGGTGGCGCGACGGGTGGCTGGAAGAACGCCGGTAGGGCTGTCGGGCCGACCGAAAGCGCGGCCGGAATGTCAGCTGAGGGTGACCTGGCGGTTGGTGAGGCCGCCGCGCGAGCGCCGCTCCTCGGCCGTCAGCGGGGCGTCCGAGGCGAGTGCCCCGGCCAGCCGCTCGGCGAACGCCGCGGCGGGCTTCTCGCACTGCTCGGCCGTCATCGCGCTCGGCAGGTCCCAGACCGGGACGACGATGCCGTGCGCACGGAACGAGCCGACCAGGCGGGTGCCCTCACCGAGTGAGCCCTCGCCGGCCGCCTGCAGCCGGGCGAGCGCGTCGAGGAGCTTCTCCTCGGGGTGCGGCATGGCCCACCGCAGGTGGTTCTTCTCCGGCGTCTCGCACCAGTACGCACAGTCCACACCGGTCAGCCGTACGGTCGGGATCGCGGCGGCGTTGGCCCGCTCCAGCGAGGCGGTGACCTCGGCGGAGGCGTTGTCGCTGTCCGGCACCCAGAACTCGAAACCGGTGTGCACGGTCGGCTCGAAGGGCGCGTCCGCATCCAGCAGATCCTGCAGGCGCGGGCCGTCGGCGGGGGCCTGCTCGGCGGCGACCGGGTTGCCGGGCTCGGCCTTCAGGGCGCGCTGCAGGGTGTGGGCCAGGTCCCGGCTCAGGTCGCCGGAGGGAGTGTCGTTCTGCAGGCCGAGGAGTACGGAGCCGTCCTCGCGGCGCAGGGCGGGCCACGCCATCGGCAGTACGGTTGCCAGCGTCACCGAGGGAACGCCGTCGGGCAGTCCGCCCTTGAGGGAGAGCGCGACGGTCGCCGCCGGGACCAGCTCGCGCAGCGCGACCCAGTCGCACTCGCCGGTCAGGCCCTCGAAGGGGCGTTGGGTCAGTTCGGTGACGGCGTGCGAGGCGGCCCGCCCGTGGCATGCCTTGTAGCGGCGGCCGGAACCGCACGGGCAGGGCTCGCGCGCCCCGACCACCGGCACGGGCTCGTTGCTGGCGGTCTGCGGCTTGGCGGACTTGGTCTGCGGGCGCTTCTTGGCCATGCGTGCTTCTCCCCTTGCGGCAGTGCGGTGTCGGCGCGAGCCTAGCCGCAATGGGGAGCCCGGCTTTCCGGGACGTTCACGGCCTTCGCGCCGCGCGGGCGCAGGGCGCTCATTCCTCAGCGGCACGCTGGGTTGACTGGCTGGTGGCTGGACTGGCTGGACTGGGTGGACTGGGTGCACTCGCGCCACGCGCGCGTAGGGCACTCGTCCCCCGCGCGCATACGGCCCTCGAACCAGCCGTGCGGTACGGCACTCGCGCCACGCGCGCGAAGTGTTGCTTCGCGCGCGTGGCGCGGTGACGGTCAGCCCAGATCGTCGAACGGGACCGCGAAGTCCAGCGTCGGCGGTGCGACGCGCGTAGCGAAATCGCTGTGCCGTGGGCTGTCGTCGAGCACCACCCACACCGTCACCTCGCCCGACGCGCCGTCGTCCCGCACGCCCCAGGTCTTGGCGAGCGCGCTGATGATGTTCAGCCCGCGTCCGCCGCGTGCGGTGACCGAGGGAGTGGCCGGAACCGGACGGGTCGGACCGCCACCGTCCGTCACTTCCACGGTCAGCCGCCCCGCCGGATCGACCCCCCAGGCGGCGCGGACGTCACCGTCGCCGACCTCTGCCGCTCCCAGTGGCCTGCCATGTCGGCAGGCGTTGCTCAGTAGTTCGGAAAGGACCAGAACTGCATCATCAACGACCGATTCGGACACCCCTTTTGTGCGCAACTCTGCACGCATCTGGTGTCTGGCCGCCCCCACGCCTGCAGGGCCATGCGGAATGGCCATGCATGACGACGTGGGCACCTCCTGTGCCTCCATCAACGCCACCCCCGAGACCTCCTTCGCCCCCACGCGAGGTGTGAATTCCCCAATGGCCTGGACCGGAAACCGGCCAAGCCCCGGCCAGTGGGGCACTCGTATCGATCGAATACGGTACGGATGCGCCGGAGCACTCCCTGTAACGGGTCTAAAGGCGTCCGAGTTGGGCAAGAACCTGTTTGGGGCGGTTGGTGATGATTGCCTCCACTCCGAGGCGGACGCACAGTTCGACGTCCTCCGGCTCGTTCACCGTCCACACGTGCACCTGGTGTCCCGCGCGGTGCAGCCGGGCGATGTAACCGGGGTGGTTGCGCACGATGCGCATGCCGGGACCCGCGATCCGGGCGCCGGCCGGGAGCCGCCCGTCGCGCAGCCGCGGCGTGACGAACTGCATCAGGTAGACCGTCGGAATGGCGGGAGCGACGAGGCTGACGCGGTGCAGGGAGCGGGCCGAGAAGCTCATGATCCGCACGGGCGCGGGCGTGCCGGGCTCCTTCGGCGGGCCGTCGAGTCCGAACCGCCGCAGCATCTCCAGCAGTCTCTGCTCCACCTGCCCGGCCCACCGGGTGGGGTGCTTGGTCTCGATGGCCAACTGAACCGGACGACCCGCGTCCGCGACCAGTTCGAGGAGCCGCTCCAGCGTCAGTACGGAGGTGAACTCGCCCGCCGCCCCCGCGTTCCCCCGCTCCGGGTCCCAGTCGGGGCTCTCGGCGCTCTCGTCACGGCCCTTCCAGGAGCCGAAGTCAAGGGCGGCCAGATCGGCCAGTTCGAGGGCGGAGACCGCGCCGCGCCCGTTGGACGTACGGTTCACCCGCCGGTCGTGCACACAGACGAGATGGCCGTCGGCGGTCAGCCGGACATCGCACTCCAGGGCGTCCGCCCCGTCCTCGATCGCCTTGCGGTACGCGGCGAGGGTGTGCTCGGGAGCGTCCTCGGAGGCTCCGCGGTGGGCGACTACCTGGATGTGCTGCTGTCGTGCGTGGGTCACCGCGACATGGTGTCACCGACACGGGGCAGGTGTACGCGAAGTGTCGTGGCGGGGGCCTGCGGGGAGGGCATCGCGGGGCCGTTCGGCCGCTGGGCGGGGGCCAGCGGATGCGTCCGTTTAGTCCGGAATAAAGGATGACGGGCAGACGCACAGGTCCCGCTTACAGTGCTCTGACGTGCCGTGGGAAAAGCTGAGTCACGACACTTGTACAACGCGGAACAACAGCCAGGACGACGTGGAACCGAGGAGAGAGCTGTGAGCACCGAGAACGAGGGCACTGCGGTACCGGCCGCCCCGTCCGCACCGCCACCGCCTCCTGCTCCGGTCGAGGCACAGGGACCGCGGGCCGCGGGGACGCCCGGCGTCCAGAAGCCGGTTCCGGGGGCGCCGGCCGATTCCCCGCAGACCGAGGGGGTCCAGCAGACCGAGGGGGCTCCGCAGACCGGGGTCACGACGCCCGGTGCCATGCCCGCGGATGCCGCGCCTGCGGGTGCGGCTCCGGCCGCGGGGGCCCCAGCCGCGGCCTCCGGCCCGGCCCCGGCGTACGAGTCCGCGCAGTCGGCCTCGGCTTCGGCTCCTGGCCCGGCGTACGAGTCCGCGCAGTCGGCTGCGGCTCCTGCCCCGGCGTACGAGGCCCACCCGCCCGCCTCCTACCCCGCCCCGCACGCCCCGCAGCCCACCGCGGAGCTTCCGGTGACCGCGGCGGCCGCGTCCCCCGGCCCGCCCCCGGCCCCGCCCGCAGGGCACCCCGCCCCCGGTGCTGCCTGGCCGCCTCCGCCGCCGCCCGCCCACCCGTCGTACGGCGGTGGCGGCGACGCCCACCAAGGCGGTGGTTTCGGTTCCGGACACGGCGGTGGAAGCGGTGGTTACGGTTCCGGGCACGGCGGCGGTGGCGACCCCTGGGGGGCGCCGGTGACCGCCGACTCCGCCGAGCCGCGCAAGCGCAAGGGCCGCGGCGGGCTGATCGCCGCCGTCCTGGTCGCCGCGCTGGTCGCGGGCGGCGTGGGCAGCGGTGTCGGCTTCTGGGCGGCGAACCGCAGCGACAACGGACCCGGCGGTTCCACCACCATTACGGCGGCGGGCAACCCGCAGGACTTCAAGCGCGACCCGGGAAGCGTCGCGGGCGTGGCGGGCAAGGCGCTTCCCTCCGTCGTCACGATCGACGCGCAGAGCGGCAGCGGCGAGGGCGGCACGGGCACCGGCTTCGTCTACGACAAGCAGGGCCACATCCTCACCAACAACCACGTGGTCGCCTCGGCGGCCGGTGGCGGCGAGCTGTCGGTGACCTTCTCGAACGGCAAGAAGTACGCCGCCGAGGTCGTCGGCCGGGCTCAGGGCTACGACGTCGCGGTCCTCAAGCTCAAGAACGCGGGCGATCTCAACCCGCTCCCGCTGGGCGACTCGGACAAGGTCGTCGTCGGCGACCCGACGATCGCCATCGGTGCGCCCTTCGGCCTGTCCAACACGGTCACCACCGGCATCGTCAGCGCCAAGGACCGGCCGGTCGCCTCGGGTGACGGCCAGGGCAGCAAGGCCTCGTACATGAGCGCCCTGCAGACCGACGCGTCGATCAACCCGGGCAACTCCGGCGGCCCGCTGCTCGATTCGCGCGGCGCGGTCATCGGCATCAACTCCGCGATCCAGTCCGTCCCGAGCGGCGGCCTCGGCGGCGGAAGCGGACAGTCGGGTTCCATCGGCCTGGGCTTCGCGATCCCGATCAACCAGGCCAAAACGGTCGCCCAGCAGCTCATCAAGACGGGCAAGCCGGTCTACCCGATGATCGGCGCGACCGTTTCGATGGAGCAGAAGAGCGACGGCGCCAAGATCGCCGAAAAGGGCATGGGCAACACCCCCTCGGTCTCCCCCGGCGGCCCGGCGGCCTCCGCGGGCCTCAAGGCGGGTGACGTCATCACCAAGCTGGACGACCGCGTGATCGACAGCGGCCCCACCCTGATCAGCGAGATCTGGACCCACAAGCCCGGCGACAAGGTCAAGCTGACCTACACCCGTGACGGCAAGCAGTCCACCGCGGAAGTCACTCTGCAGGCCCGCGAGGGCGACGACTAGACCCGGCGGACGGACGACCCGAACCCCACGGTCCCAGCCGGCGGGCGGTCCGAGCCCACGAGCGGTCCCAGCTGACGGGCGGTCCGAGCCCACGGGCCGCCCCAGCCGACGGGCGGTCCGTGAGGTCTGGCCGACCTCGTGGCCGTCCGCCGGGGGCGCCTTCCCGCGGGCGGATTTCCCCGTCCACGGGCCGAGAGTGGCCGGGCGGCCCGCCCCGGCCGCCGCAACCGCTAGGCTGTAGCCGCTCCGCCGCAGGTCGGCGGGGCTTAGGTGGGTTGCCCGAGCGGCCTAAGGGAACGGTCTTGAAAACCGTCGTGGCAGCGATGTCACCGTGGGTTCAAATCCCACACCCACCGCAGGTGCACGGCCCCTGACCAGGTAAGACGGTCAGGGGCCGTCCTTCTGACAGCCGCCCGCCGATGCCTGATCTCCCCCGGGCGGTGCCGAGTTGGCGGGCACAGCGGGCACAGCAAGCGCAGCGGGCACAGCGGGGCGTGCGGCCCGAACTGTGTGGTGCTCGCCGCTTTTTCGATTGTGGCGGTGGAGGCCACGGGAGATCCTGGGCGCATGAGTCCTGGAATACGTCTCTTGGCCGGCGTCGCAAGCCTGCTGATGGGTGCCCTTGTAGTGGTCTGGCTGGCCTTCGGTCCTCCGCAGGACTGGGAGGGCGGCATGAGGTGGCTGCGTCACGGCCTGGTGTGGGGGTCCCTGGGCGTGATGGGTTTCGCCGGCCGGCTGATGTTTCCTGACGCCCGGGAACGCACGAGGGACACGGTGTCCGGCTAGACCGGCAGCGGTATGCGGCGCAGCCCGGCACTGGGGCGGTGGCTCTACGCGCGCGTGCCCGTGGTCAGTCGCGCGGCTGAGGCGAGGGTGGAGCGGGCTTCCGTGAGGGTGAGGCCGCAGTGGAGGGCGGCTTCGGTGAGGGCGGGGGCGAGGGTTTCGCCGAGGCCGTTCTCGTACGCGCGGCAGGCGGCCCAGAAGAGGCGGGTGTTGCGCTGGCCCTCGCGGGCGGCTCGGACGAATTCCACCAGGCCGTGGCCTCTGGCGTACCCGCAGGTCAGCGGGGCCGGTGGAGGCCTGCGGGGGCGGCGGGTCAGGAGGGCCAGCAGCGGGGGAGGGCAGAGAGCCGCCGGTAGCTGGGCGGTGCCGGGGGCCAGGCGGTAGACGCCGTGGCGGGTGAGCGAGCCCGGGCCGACCAGGTAGCCGCCGGCGCCGCGGATGTCGATGCCGGGGGCCAGTCGGCTCGCGGAGTTGGGGACGGCGAGGTCCGACGGGCCGGTGAGCCAGAGGTGCCGTCCGCCCGAGGGCGTGACGACGGTGACCGTGGGCGGGAGGGCGAAGTCGTGCGCGCGGCCCAGCTGTTCGAGGGCGGCGACGGGGTCGTCCCCGTGCTTGGTGTCGAGGTCGATGCCGATGAGGTGGTGCGGAGGGCTGCCGCAGGCGATGCCGTAGCCGGTGGCCCTGGGGGCCGCGGCGAACAGGGCGCGGACGACGGCCGGATCGGTCGATGCGTCGTACACACCGTGGCCGGGCAGGCCGCACTCCCCCCGGCAGGGAGGGCGATCGCCGCCGGCCTCGGGGGCCGGCTCGCCGTGGTGCGGGGAGCGCAGTGCGGGGAGCTTGGTGAGGGACAGGGGGATCACGGGGAGGCCGCGCTCCGCCGCGGAGAGGGCGTGCGCGAGGGCCAGGGTGGCGGTGAGCCGGTCTGGAGTGGCCATACCCCCATGGTCGTACGAACGTTCGAATAAGGGAAGTGGGGGCAACTTGGCCGAAAATCTGCCGAAACGCTTCCTCCTATGTGATTACTGGGCTTGTGCGCTATTTGGCCCCCAGCTGGCTACTTTGGGGTGAGGAAATGGGTTTATCGATAAAACCTCACGCTTGCGAGCGAATAGGGGCGTGATGGGTGGTTCGCCGGGGATTCGGTGGGCAATTCTGATGTCGCGACGTCGTCACCAGCACTGAGGCGGTCGGCCAACTGCCTCGGAAAAAGCGCTCATTACAGTTCCTGGAGGAATTGACCATGCGTAATGCCCGCATCATCGCCGCCGTTGCCGCGCTGCCCCTCGCCGCCGCCCTCTTCACGGGCGTCGCCACCGCCGACAACGGCTCCTTCGCGGACGACGGCTCCAATGCGGCCGTCGCCACCATCAGCGGAAGCGGCGTGGGCGGTACGAACAACGGCAACTCCACTACCACTCAGCAGGTCGCCAACGGCGCCGGCGCCTCGAACCAGAGCAACAACGCCAGCGTGAACGGCTCGGGCTTCACGGCGATCAACCAGGGCAACAGGAACGTCGCGATCAACTTCTCCGAGCTCTGGTAGTCCGCGCGGCCTCATCGGGGCCCGTGCCGCGGGGAACGACTGCCTGTACGGCGGTGCTTCGGCGCCGCCGTGCAGGCATTTCCGCATACAGGGACGCTCTGCGGCCGGACGGAACGGCGGCTTCTGCCGGCGACCTTGACAGCGCGCCTCGATCTGACGGACAGTCAGAAACCCTGTCTGCGCGCTTCCCCTGGGACAGGGCCGCGTACGTCTCCCGTGCGCGCGGGCTACCCGCTGGAGGACTCCGCCGTGCACCTCGCACCGACCGGGCGCCAGCAGCGGTTGCGCGCCGAACTTCGCTCGTACTTCCGTGAAGTGATGCCGGAAGGAGCGCCCAGTGATCCCGGCGCCCGACGCGCCCTGCTGCGGCGGATCGGCCGCGACGGAATGCTCGGGATCGGCTGGCCCGAGGAGTACGGCGGGCAGGGGCGCGGCCCCGACGAACAGTTCGTCTTCTTCGACGAGGCGTACCGGGCAGGTGCACCGGTCTCGATGGTCACGCTGAACACCGTTGGACCGACGCTGATGAAGCACGGGACCCCGCAGCAGCGGGAGTACTTCCTGCCCCGGATCCTGCGCGGGGAGCTCGTCTTCGCCATCGGCTACAGCGAACCGTCGGCCGGGACCGACCTCGCCTCGCTGCGGACGCGTGCCGTACGCGCGGAGGGTGCGCACAGTGCGGAGGGTGCGCACAGTGCGGAGGGTGCGCACAGTGCGCAGGGTGCGCACAGTGCGCAGGAGGTGGGTGGGGCGGACGGTGACGGTGAGTGGCTGATCGACGGGCAGAAGATCTTCACCAGCAACGCCCAGCACGCCGACTGGATCTGGCTCGCCTGCCGGACGGACACCGAGGCCCCCAAGCACCGGGGAATATCGATTCTGCTGGTGCCGACGGACGTGCCCGGCTTCTCCTGGACGCCCATCGAGACGGTGGGCGGGCTGACCACCACCGCCACGTACTACGACGGAATCCGGGTGCCGGCCGGGAACCTCGTGGGCGAGGAGAACGCCGGCTGGGGGCTGATCACCCACCAGCTCAACCATGAGCGCGTCGCCCTCGCGGCGATCGGCATGCAGGCCGAGGACGCTTTCTCGCGGGCCCTCGCCCATGCCCGGACCCCTGACCCGGATACGGGAGAAAAGCCAGGTGACAGGCCCTGGGTGCGGGCCGCTCTGGCGCAGGCGCACGCCCGGCTCGCGGCGGTGCGGCTGCTGAACTGGCGTCTCGTGGGGGACGTGGGGGCGGGCACGCTGGCACCCGGGGACGCGAGCGGGGTCAAGTTCGTGGGAACCGAAAGCGCGGTGGCGGTCTACCAGCTGTGCCAGGAGGTGGTGGGCGACGCGGGGCTGGTGCGGGCCGGGTCGCCGGGTGCGTTCGGGGACGGCGAGCTGGAGCGGATGAACAGGGCGGCGCAGATCAACACCTTCGGGGGCGGGGTGAGCGAGGTGCAGCGGGAGATCGTCGCGACGATGCGGCTCGGGATGCGCAGGGGGAAGCGGTGACGCACGGGACGAGGAGGGGCGGGGGGAACGGTGGCCGGAGGAAGCTGGCAGCGAGGGGCGAAGAATTGGTCACAGAAAGTGACGGGAAGCGGGAACAGGGTGACTTCCTCGCCCGTTTGAAGAAGTACGAGGGGCTGGCGGCGGCCACCTCGGCAGTGGGCAAGGACCTGGTCAACGAGCCGATGATCAGGCACTGGTGCGAAGCGATGGGAGACACCAGTCCGGCATACGAAGGGCCGGACGCGATAGCTCCGCCAACCATGCTCCAAGCATGGACGATGGGCGGATTGTCCGGTCACGGGGCGGGAGCGGGCCGTACGTCGGCGTACGACGACCTGTTCGCGCTGCTCGACGGCGCGGGGTGCACCTCCGTGGTCGCCACCGACTGCGAGCAGGAGTATGTACGGGACCTGCGGCCGGGCGACCGGATCACCTTCGACGCGGTGATCGAGTCGGTGTCGGAGCGCAAGAGCACCAAGCTGGGCGCCGGGCACTTCGTCACGACGCGGATGGATGTGTACGGAGACGGAAGGCTGGCGGGGACGCACCGCTTCCGGATCCTCAAGTACGCCCCGCACGTGAAGGGTGCACCGGCCACGAGGACAACTCCACAGGGTGACGCGGACAAGGCACCGGCGGCGCTGCGCCCCCGGCCGGTCGTCAACAGGGACAACGCGGGCTTCTGGGAGGGGGTTTCCGCACACCGGCTGCTGATCCAGCGGTGCACGGGGGAGGGGTGCGGGAGGCTGCGGTTCCCCTGGCTCCCGGGCTGTCAGGCGTGTGGCTCGGCCGAATGGGACACGGTCGAGGCAAGCGGCGAGGGGACGGTCTTCTCGTACGTGGTGATGCACCACCCGGTGTTCCCGGCCTTCTCCCCGCCGTACGCGGTGGGACTGATCGAGCTCGCGGAAGGCGTGCGGATGATCAGCAATGTGGTCGGGGTCGCGCACGACGAGGTGCGGATCGGGATGCGGGTGCGGGCGGAGTTCCAGCGATATGACGCGGAGTTGGAGCTTCCGGTGTTCCGGCCGGTGGACGGGGGGTGAGGGGCGGCATGGACTTCACTCCGAGCGAGGAGCAGCGGGCCGCCCGGGACCTGGCGGCGCGGATCTTCGGCGATCTGGCGACGCACGAGCGCCTGACGGCGGCGGGGACGGGCACGGACACCGAGCTGTGGAAGCGGCTGGGGGAGGCCGGGCTGATCGAGTCCGTGGAGGAGACCGGGCTGCTGGGACTCGTGCTGCTGCTGGAGGAGCAGGGGAGGACCACGGCGCAGGTGCCGCTCGCGGCCACGAGCGTGTACGGGCTGCTCGCGGTGGGTGCGTACGGGTCCGAGAAGCAGCGCGAGCTGTTGCTTCCGGGGCTGCGCAACGGCTCGGTGGTCGCCGTGGGCGCGTTCTCGGCCTCCGGTACGGGTTCGGTTCGGGCGGAGGCCGAGGCGGGGGCGGATGCGGGTGCGAGGGCGGGCGCGGGGTGGGACGTGGCCGCGCTGTCGGGGACGGGCCCTGCGGTGCCGTGGCTGCGGGACGCCACCCATGTGGTGGTGCCGGACACCGACCGGACGCTGTGGCTCGTCCGCACGGACGCGGCCGGGGCGGGCGTCGAGCCGGTCGAAACCACCGCGCCCTGGGCCGCCGGGCGGCTCGTCCTCACCGGTGCGCGGGGCGAGCGGCTGGGCGGGCCGGGTCCGGAGCCGTACGACCGCATCAGGAGGGCGGCGCGCATCGCCTTCGCCGGGCTGCAGGCCGGGGTGTGCGCGGGGTCGGTGGCGCGAGCCGCCCGGCACACCTCGGAGCGGGAGCAGTTCGGGCAGCCGCTGTCGGCCAAGCAGGCGGTGCAACTGCGGGCCGCGGAGGCGCACATGGACACGGAGTCGATCCGGGTCACCGCGTACGAGGCGGCCTGGCGGTACGACGAGGGCCTGGCCTGCGAGGGTCATGCACTGACCGCCGCCTGGTGGGCATCTGAGGCCGGCCGGCGGGTGGTGCACGCGGGGCAGCATCTGCACGGTGGGGCGGGGGCCGATCTGGAGCACCCGGTGCACCGGCACTTCTTGTGGGGGCGGCAGATCGACACGTACCTGGGCGGTGCGGGTCAAGTGGGCGAGGAACTCGGCGAGTTGCTGATGGCGGACGGGCTCCCGGATGCGGGGGCCGTCGAGGAGGGGAGTGAGGGATGAGGTCCGGTGAGGAACTGCCACCGCTGGAGATCGCGGTGACCCGCACGTTGATCGTGGCCGGGGCGGTCGCCTCCCGGGACTACCAGGACGTGCACCATGACGCCGAGAGAGCGCGGGAGAAGGGGTCTCCGGACATCTTCATGAACATCCTGACGACCAATGGCCTGGTCGGGAGGTATGTGACCGACAGCCTCGGGCCCGGTGTCCGGCTGCGAGCGGTGCGGATCAGACTGGGCGCGCCCAACTATCCGGGGGACACCATGGTGTTGCGGGGCACGGTCGGACAGGTCGACGCGGCGGCGGGCACCGCCGAGATCCGGGTCGTCGGGGCCAACGGCATCGGGCAGCACGTCACGGGCACGGTGCGGGTCGCCTTCGACGCCTCCGCCGGCGCGGCTTCGGAGACCACCTCCCGGGGCGGGGAGACGGCATGAATGGCCGGGACGGGGAGACGGCATGACTGGCCGGGACGGGGAGATGGCATGAGTGCGCGGGACGGGGAGACGGCATGAGTGTCCGCAGGGCCGACTCCCTCGGTGGGAAGGCGGCCATCGTGGGGATCGGGGCCACCGAGTTCTCCAAGGACTCCGGGCGCAGCGAGCTGAAGCTGGCGGTGGAGGCGGTGCACGCCGCACTCGACGACGCCGGGCTCATCCCCGCGGACGTCGACGGCATGGTCACGTTCACCATGGACACCAGCCCGGAGATCACGGTCGCCCAGGCGGCGGGCATCGGCGAGCTGTCCTTCTTCTCCCGCGTCCACTACGGGGGCGGTGCGGCCTGTGCGACCGTGCAGCAGGCGGCGCTGGCGGTGGCGTCGGGAGTGGCGGAGGTGGTCGTCTGCTACCGGGCCTTCAACGAGCGCTCCGGGCGCCGTTTCGGTTCCGGGGTGCAGCGGCGGGAGCCGTCCGCGGAGGGGGCGGCACTGGGCTGGGCGCTGCCGTTCGGACTGCTGACGCCCGCGTCCTGGGTGGCGATGGCGGCGCAGCGCTATCTGCACGCCTACGGACTGACCCCGGAGGTGTTCGGGCATGTCGCGGTCACCGGCCGGCGATACGCGGCGCGCAACCCGGCCGCGTACTTCTACGGAAAGCCGATCACGCATGCCGAGCACGCCGCCTCGCGCTGGATCGTGGAGCCGTTGCGGCTGCTCGACTGCTGCCAGGAGACGGACGGCGGGCAGGCGGTCGTGGTGACGACGGCCGAGCGTGCCCGGGATCTCGCGCAGCCGCCCGCGGTGATCGTTGCCGCCGCCCAGGGCGCCGGGCGCGGGCAGGAGCAGATGACCAGCTTCTACCGCGACGACCTGCGAGGCCTGCCGGAAATGGGAGTGGTGGCACGGCAGTTGTGGCGCACCTCGGGACTGTCGCCCGCGGGTGTCGATGTGGGGATCCTCTACGACCACTTCACCCCGTTCGTGCTGATGCAGTTGGAGGAGTTCGGGTTCTGTGGGCCTGGTGAGGCGGCGGACTTCGTGGCCGAGGAGGCGCTTGCCCTCAATACGCACGGGGGGCAGCTCGGTGAGGCGTATCTGCACGGGATGAACGGCATCGCGGAAGGGGTCAGGCAGGTCCGTGGCACCTCGGTGAACCAGGTGCCCGGCGCGGCTCGGGTACTGGTGACGGCGGGCACCGGAGTTCCCACGTCCGGGTTGATCCTGGGGGTGGATTGCTGACCGGCCCGGCGTGCGTCGTGGACTCCCTTACTGAATGACCGTTAGCTCAACGTATGTACCGATTCAGGCTTTCTGCGTATGTACGAAATGGGTTGCCGATCCGGACCTTCGGGCTCGCGGGGGCGCTGGTCGCCGTGCTCACCGCACTGGTGCTGCCGGCCGCGGCCGCGCCGGGGGACACCAGGGCCGGCCTGCGCTCGCCGGCCGGTGCCGTCGCCGGGGAGGCCGAGCCGGTGTACTTCGACGGCTGGGCCTTCGACACCTGCGAAGCCCCCTCGGTCGCTGCCATGGACGCCTGGCGCGGCTCCCGGTACCGCGCCGTCGGTGTCTACTTCGGCGGCCGGGCGCGCGCCTGCCCGTACCAGAAGAACCTCAACAGGCAGTGGGTCACCTCGGTCGACCGGATGGGCTGGTTCCTGCTCCCCCTGTACGTCGGCTCCCAGTCGCCCTGCGTGGAGGCGCGGCACAAGCGGCGCTACGTCATCGGGCGCCACCCCTGGCAGCAGGGCGTCGCGGAGGCCCGGGACGCGGTGCGGCGGGCGAAGTGGCACGGCATGATCCCCGGCAGCACGCTGTACCTCGACATGGAGTCGTACGACCTGACCGACAAGCCCTGTGCGCAGCGCACCCTGACCTTCGTGCAGGCCTGGAACCGCGAACTCCGCCGACACCGCTACTACCCCGGCTACTACAGCAGTGCCTCCTCGGGTGTACGCCACATGGAGTGGGCCCGGCAGGTGGGGGCGACCGATCTGCCGGAGGTCATCTGGTTCGCCCGCTGGCGCGTCCGGCCGTCGCTGTACAGCGAACCCTCGCTGCACCGGAGCGCCTGGACGCCGCACCGCCGCATTCACCAGTACGCGGGCAATGTGCGCGAGACGCACGGCGGTCACCGCCTGGTGATCGACCGCAACCGGGTCGACGCGCTGGTGGCCCGCACCTGGGAGTGAGCCGCCCGAGCGCGACCCTGATGCCCCGACCCTGATACCCCCCGGGCCCCCCTCCACCTTCAGGAGGTGGGGCCTGCCCCACCTCTACAACCTGAGGCGGAGATGTCTTCGGGACCTGGGGCCGATCCCGGGGACGGCCGTCGCTTCTAGCGTGGAACCCATGACCACGCCTGTCTGCACCAGCGCATCCAAGGCCGCCACCGGGCACGCCGGGCACGCCGCCTCCTTCACCGGCTACCCGTCGTTCGCCAGCTATGTCCGGGCCCGCGGGCCCGTCCTGCTGCGCACCGCGCGCTCGCTGACCGCGAACCCGTGCGACGCCGAGGACCTGCTGCAGACCGCGCTGACCAAGACCTACGTCGCCTGGGAGCGCATCGAGGACCACCGTGCCCTGGACGGCTACGTACGCCGGGCACTGCTGAACACCCGCACCTCGCAGTGGCGCAAGCGCAAGGTCGACGAGTTCGCCTGCGAGGAACTGCCGGAGCCGAGCATCGCCGGGTCCACCGCGCCGCCCGCCGCCGATCCCGCCGAGCAGCAGGTGCTGCACGACGCGATGTGGCGCGCGATCATGAAGCTCCCCGAGCGGCAGCGCGCCATGGTCGTCCTCAGGTACTACGAGGACCTGAGCGAGGTGCAGACCGCCGAGGTGCTCGGCGTCTCCGTCGGCACGGTCAAGAGCGCCGTCTCCCGCGCGCTGAGCAAGCTCCGCGAGGATCCGGAACTGACACCGGCCCGCTGACCGGCGAAGATCCGCCTTCTTTTGGTTACTCCCAGGTAGTGACATACCGCTGGGTACGTGCGCAGAATCGGCCAGACACGCACTGGCGAGCGACGACCAGTGCGACGTGCCATACCGCGCGCCCACCGGGAGGACGCCGTGCTCAGCACCATGCAGGACGTATCGCTGACCGTGACCCGCATCCTGCAACACGGGATGACCATCCACGGAAAGTCGCAGGTCACGACCTGGACGGGCGAGGCCGAGCCGCAGCGCCGCAGCTTCGCCGAGATCGGCGCACGCGCCACACGCCTGGCGAACGCGCTGCGCGACGAACTGGGCGTCGTCGGCGACCAGCGCGTCGCGACTCTCATGTGGAACAACGGTGAGCATGTGGAGGCGTACTTCGCGATCCCCTCCATGGGCGCGGTCCTGCACACCCTCAACCTGCGGCTGCCCCCCGAGCAGCTGATCTGGATCGTCAACCACGCCGCCGACCGCGTGGTCATCGCCAACGGCTCGCTGCTTCCCCTCCTCGCCCCGCTCCTGCCGCACCTGCCGGCCATCGAGCACATCGTCGTGGCCGGCCCCGGTGACCGCTCCCTGCTCGACGGCTGCACGCCGCAGGTCCACGAGTACGAGGAGCTGATCGCGGACCGCCCGACCACCTTCGACTGGCCGGACATCGACGAGCGCAGCGCCGCCGCCCTCTGCTACACCTCGGGCACCACCGGCGAGCCCAAGGGTGTCGCGTACTCGCACCGTTCGATCTATCTGCACTCCATGCAGGTCAACATGGCCGAGTCGATGGGCCTGACCGACAAGGACACCACCCTCGTCGTGGTTCCGCAGTTCCATGTGAATGCCTGGGGACTGCCGCACGCCACCTTCATGACCGGCATCAACATGCTGATGCCCGACCGCTTCCTGCAGCCCGCCCCGCTCGCCGAGATGATCGAACGCGAGCGCCCCACCCACGCCGCGGCCGTTCCCACCATCTGGCAGGGCCTGCTCGCCGAGGTCACCGCCAACCCGCGCGACCTCAGTTCGATGAGCCAGGTCACCATCGGCGGCTCCGCCTGTCCCCCCGCGCTCATGGAGGCGTACGACAGGCTGGGCGTACGGCTGTGTCACGCGTGGGGCATGACGGAGACGTCCCCGCTGGGCACCATGGCGCACCCGCCGGCCGGACTCACCGCCGAGCAGGAGTGGCCCTACCGCATCACCCAGGGCCGGCTTCCCGCGAGCGTGGAGGCCCGGCTGAGCGGCCCGGCCGGTGAGGCGCTGCCGTGGGACGGCGAGTCGGCCGGCGAATTGGAGGTGCGCGGCCCATGGATCGGGGGCTCGTACTACGGAGGCGCGGGCGGCGAGGACTTCCGTCCCGACGACAAGTTCAGCGCGGACGGCTGGCTGAAGACCGGCGACGTCGGTGTGATCAGCCCCGAGGGCTTCTTGACCCTCACTGACCGGGCCAAGGACGTCATCAAGTCAGGCGGCGAATGGATCTCCAGCGTCGAGCTGGAGAACGCCCTGATGGCACACCCGGAGGTCGCCGAGGCCGCCGTCGTGGCAGTTCCGGACGCCCGGTGGGGCGAACGCCCGCTGGCCACCGTCGTGCTCAAGGAGGGCGCCACGGCCACCTATGCCGATCTGCGCGACTTCCTGGCCGGGTCGGTGGCCAAGTGGCAGCTGCCCGAGCGCTGGGCGCTGGTACCGGCAGTACCGAAGACGAGCGTCGGCAAGTTCGACAAGAAGGTGATCCGCAAGAACTACGCGGCCGGCCAGTTGGACGTCACCGAGCTGTAGAGCGGTTCGGCACGATCGGCGGGTGGGTGTGTTTCACGTGAAACACACCCACCCGTTTCACGTGAAACACGCCTGCGCGTCCCACCCGCGACACCGCGCCCGTTTCACGTGAAACATCCACGCTCGTAAGTCAGTTGGTGCCGACCTCGGTGCGTCAGTTGGTGCCGATCTTCGCCAGCAGGTCGACGATCCGCCCCTGCACCTCGGCGCTCGTGGAGCGCTCCGCGAGGAAGAGGACCGTCTCGCCCGACGCCAGCTTCGGAAGCTGCGCCTGGTCGAGTCCGGCGGAGGTGTAGACGACGAGCGGGGTCCTGTTCAACTGCCCGTTCGCCCGCAGCCAGTCGATGATGCCCGCCCTGCGGCGGCGTACCAGCATCAGATCCATGACCACCAGATTCGGACGCATCTGGGTGGCCAGCGCCACGGCCTCGTTGTCGTCGGCGGCGCGCATGACCTGCATGCCGCGCCGCTCCAGAGTGGCGTTGAGCGCGAGCGCGATCTCCTCGTGCTCCTCGATCAGCAGCACCCTCGGCGGGTGCTGCTCACTGTCGCGCGGGGCGAGAGCCTTGAGGAGCACGGCCGGGTCCGCCCCGTAGGCGGCCTCCCGGGTCGCCTGCCCCAGACCGGCCGTGACCAGCACCGGCACCTCGGCCGCCACAGCGGCCTGGCGCAGCGACTGGAGCGCGGTACGGGTGATCGGACCGGTCAGCGGGTCGACGAACAGCGCGGCCGGGAAGGCGGCGATCTGTGCGTCGACCTCCTCGCGGGAGTGCACGATCACCGGCCGGTACCCGCGGTCGCTGAGGGCCTGCTCCGTCGAGACGTCCGGCGCGGGCCACACCAGCAGCCGGCGCGGGTTGTCCAGCGGCTCCGGGGGCAGCTCGTCGTCCACGGGCTGCGGTACGGGCCGGTTGGCGACCTCCACGGCACCGTTCGGACCGTCCAGCGGCTCGGGACCCTCACTGCCCTCGTCGGGTGCGTCTATGGCGTAGGCGCGCCCCTCGGTCGGCGTCGAGATCAACTGCTGGTGCGGGTCGGCGGGGTCCTGCTGGCCGCTGTGCGGGTGCGGGCGCGCAGCCGGTTCGGCCGGGGGTGCCGATGTCGCCGCGGCCCCACGCTCGTCCTCCGAGGGGGTGGCCAGTTTGCGGCGCCGTCCGGAACCCAGCGTCTGGTTCTGCTGCTGGGTGATCTGCTGTGCGAACGGCATGCCCTGCCCGAGCGTCCGCACGCTGAAGGCACGCCCCTGGGTCGAGTGCGTGGCCTCGGCAGGCAGCGGAAGGGGCTGCGACGGGGTACGCGGCAGTGCCTGCGGCAGGGGTTGCGGTTGCGGCTGTGCGGGGTTCGCCACCTGCGCGGACGGCGTGGGCCAGCCGCCGGGTGCCGGGCCGGAGGGCACCTGCTGCTCGCCGGGCGCCTCCGTGACGTGGCCGGGGGTGCGGTCCGCCTCGGCGGGAGGCAGCGCGAACGGGCTGCGCGGGCCTTCGGCCTCGGCCGCCGGAGCGGTGGCCAGCGCCCGCCGCGCCCGCCTGCCCCCGGAAGCGGCCTGGGCGGTCTGGGCGGCCTGGCCCTGGGCGCGCTGCTGGGAGGCGCCCAGGGGAGCGCCCGCGGAGGCGAGGACCTGGCCGTGGCCCGAGGTGTCGGTGGCGGACAGCCCGGGGGGCACAGGGGCGGTGCCGCTGCCGGGAGCGTCGGGGGCGGGCGGACCGGTTCGCCCGTACGGGGCGGGGCCGGAGCCCGTACCGCCGTCGCCCCGTCCGGTTCTGGCTGCCGGGATGTCGGGGTGACCGGCGCTGTGTCCGGGACCGGCAGAAGCGCCGGCGCTGTGTCCGGGGCCGGCAGGATCGCCGGGGGAGTGTCCGGGACCGGCAGAAGCGCCGGGGGTGTGGCCGGTGTCGGGCCCGTGTCCGGCACCTTCCTCCGGCGGTGCGGGCGGGGTCCGGTCCGGGACGCCCCCCGGCGGCAGCGCGGGCATCGCGCTTCCCTCACGGCGGGCACGGCGGCCCGTGGGTGCCTGGGCCTGTGCCCGTTCGGCCGCCGCACCGGAAAGGCCCTGGGGCGGCACACTCTGCGGAACCTCGGGGGAGGCTCCCTGCGGGGGAACTCCCCCCTGGGCGGCTCCCTGCGGAGGCACGGTCTCAGCGAGCGCCGCGCGTCCGGCCGGGCCCTCTCCCGCCGGTCCGGCCCCTGCGGTCCGACCGACGGGCCGCTCACCGGCCCCCTCGGACGACCGCGCGGGGGCGGGCAGCGCCAATGCCTGCCCGCCCCCGGCGCCACCCGAGCCGGAAGGGGCTCCGTCACCGCGCTCCGCGTCCGCTCCCGGAGCCGTGCCGGAACTAGCTGCCGTGCCTGAGCCCGCAGTCATGTCCGGGCCCTCAGCTGAGCCCGCGCCCGCGCCCGCGCCCGCGCCCGCGCCCGCGCCCGAGCCCGCGCCTGAGCCCTCAGCCCTGCTTGCGCCGGCCGCCTGCGCCGGACCCGCGGCTGCGCCCGCTCCGGACGCCGATCCGGTGGCGCTGCCGCCAACGGTCCCCTGCTCCTCGGCAGGGCTCGGCCGCCCGCGCCGACGGCCGGTGCCGCCCGCGCCGCCCGCTCCCTCGCCCGTACCCTGCGCCGGGATCAGTTCCTGCTGCTCCTCACCAGGTCCGCGCCGGGCCCGCCGCCGTCCGCTCGGCGCGCTCTGCGCGGCACCGTTGGCCGCACTCTCGTCACCGGGGACGGCCGGGGCGGCGGCCGCGTTCCCGTCGCCGCCCGCTTCCAGGAACGCGTCCGTGGACCCGCGTCGGGCCCGCCGTCCGCCGCCCTGCTGCGCGGGCAGCGAAGGTGCCTCGGCCGGGGCGTCCGCCGAGGCCTCCGGCGGGGCCTCCGCAGGGGCCGGGGTGACCGCGGCGGCCGCCTCCGAAGCGGGGGCCGGAGCCTCGACCGCCCCGGAGCCCGCGCCCAACGGCACCTCCAGCACGTAGGCGCTGCCGCTCATCCCGGGGACGTCGTGCGTCTGGAGCACACCGCCGTGCGCCTGCACGATGCCCCGCACGATCGGCCCGTGCACCGGGTCGCCGCCCGGGTAGGGGCCGCGTACCTCGAAGCGCACGACCTCGCCGCGCTGGGCCGCGGCCACCACGATCGTCGAGTCGACGTAGCCCCCGGTGGCCGCGGCCACCGGAGCCTTGCCCGTCGAGTCCACCCCGGCCACGTCGGCCACCAGATGCGCCAGCGCCGTCGCCAGCCGCGCACCGTCCACCTCGGCCTCGATCGGCGGCGCGTGCACGGCGAACTGCGCACGCCCGGGCCCGATCAGCTCGACCGCACCCTCCACCGCCGCCGCGACGACCCCGTCCACCAGGACGTTCGCCTTGACCAGCGGTTCGCCGCCGGCGGCCAGCTGCTGGTAGCCCAGCACGTTGTCGACCAGGGTCGTCATCCGGGCATATCCGGCGGCCAGGTGGTGCAGTACCTGGTTGGCCTCGGGCCATAGCTGGCCCGCCGGGTCGGCGGCCAGCGTCCCGAGCTCGCCGCGCAGCTCCTGCAGCGGCCCGCGCAGCGAGCCTCCGAGCACGGCGCTCAACTGGGTGTGCCGCCCGGACAGTTCCTCGTACCGCTCACGGCCCATCGCGACTTCCGCGTCGTACCGTTCGCGCGTCGTCGCCAGTTCCTCGGCGTGCTGCGCGGTGAGCGCGGCCAGTTCCTCGGCGTGCTGGGTGACCAGTTCGTCGTACGGGCGGCGGTCGGTGAACGTCATCACCGCGCCGACCAGCTGCTCGCCGTCGCGCACCGGTGCGGTGGTCATGTCGACCGGCACCGCCTTGCCGCTCTTCGCCCACAGCACCTGCCCGCGCACCCGGTGCTTGCGCCCGGACTTCAGGGTGTCGGCGAGCGGTGTCTCCTCGTACGGGAAGGGTGTCCCGTCGGCCCGGGAGTGCACTGCCAGTTCGTGCAGCGACCTGCCGCCCAGGTCGCTGGCCCGGAAGCCGAGGATCTGCGCGGCGGCCGGGTTGGCGAGGACGATCCGGCCTTCGGTGTCCGTCCCGACCACGCCTTCGGAGGCGGCCCGCAGGATCATCTCGGTCTGCCGCTGCGAACGGGCCAGCTCGGCCTCGGTGTCGACGGTGCCCGAAAGGTCCCTTACGACGAGCATCAGCAGCTCGTCCCCGGTCAGGGAGGTGGACCCGGCGGCCCGGTCTGCGCTGAACGCGTCCCGGCCGTCCTCGAGGTTCGCCGAGGTCACCTCGACGGGGAACACGCTGCCGTCGGTCCGGCGCGCCGTCATGCGGGTGGGCTTGGTGCGGCCCTGCGCGTCGGTGTTCTCCGGGCGGCGCATGGAGCCGGGGATCAGTTTGGAGTCGAACTCCGGCAAGAGATCGAGCAGTCCGCGTCCCACCAGGGCGGTGCCCGGAGTCTCGAAGGTTTCCAGGGCGATGGAGTTGGCGTTGACGACGGTCCCGTTGCAATTGACGAGCAGGAGCCCGTCCGGGAGAGCGTCGAGTATCGCTGCGAGGCGAGCAGCGCCTCGGGATGGCCTGCTGCTCACGACGACGGTTCCTCCCTGATTACTGCACCTTGCCCAGTTGGTGACCCTCCGGCGACCCCAATTTTTCCCCTCGGGCCGCGTGTTGTCACTGGAAGGAGTCTAAAGGCTGGGGATACGGGCGTGACGGCGGATGAGGGAGAGCTCACGGTCCGTCCGAAGTGGATCTTGCGGGCGGGCCCTGTGCTTACGGCGGCCTGGTGCGTCGGGCACTGACCCCCGGCGCATACCCGGGGCACGCCCGCCCACTCCACCCGCTTCCCGCACACCCGTCCCTGTCGTGCCCGACGCGCCCCCTGCGTCCGTGCCCCGCGGCGCGCCCCTCCGCCCTCGGCCCGGCTCCCCGTCCCGGCCAGGCCCTCCCCGGGGGCTCCGGGCCCTCCCCGGGGGCTCCAAGCCCCCGGCGGTGACCGGTGCGGAAGTGCTTTGCCCTGCGGCCCGGTCGCCTAGTACCGTGGGGTGCGATTGGTGACACCGCGCAATGCTGTGCCATCATCTGCAACGCACCTACTCGCGATCGCGCAAGCGATGGCGTTCTGGGTCGTGCTGGAGGCGTCGCCTAGTCCGGTCTATGGCGCCGCACTGCTAATGCGGTTTGGGTCTTAAAGCCCATCGAGGGTTCAAATCCCTCCGCCTCCGCCAGCACCATGAAGCCCCGGTCCACCAGGACCGGGGCTTCTGTCGTTCCTGCCGCGCGCCTCCCTCGGATCCGCGCGGCGAGCGGGCGGGGGAGCGGGCCGGCGGGTAGTCGCAGAGGAGTCGCGAGATGTCACTCGTCCGAGTGTTTTCCCAGCTCAGGCCGGGTGTGCTCAATGGATTTCGCATGACGGCGCAGGTCATGTAATGTTCTTCTTGCAACGCCGACGGGGCGGAAAACGGCCCGGAAGCACAGCGACAAGCACTCGTAGCTTAACGGATAGAGCATCTGACTACGGATCAGAAGGTTGCAGGTTCGAATCCTGCCGAGTGCACATTGGTGAGAGGCCCCGGACATTGCGTCCGGGGCCTTTTGCGTTGCCCGTACAGCAGCGGAGTACAGCAACCGGTCAGCCCGGGCCGGACACCGGACCGGAGGTGGGCGCCGGGCCCCCGGCATCGGATCCCCGGCGCCGGGTGTGGGGCTCAGGTGGCGGGTCGGGCGTGGGGGCCGGGCCGGGTGGCCGTGGTGATGACGGCGGTGGCGATTCCGGTGGTGGCCAGGCTGCCCAGCAGGGTCATCAGCACACCGATCACGAAGAGGCCGCTGGCGTCGTCCGACCAGTCGACGTACGTGGCCAGGGTGAGGCCGAGCGGGATACTCAGCACGGCGGCGACCAGGTGCCGCCGGGCGGCGGCCCAGTAGAGCGGGATCAGCAGGGTCAGGACCAGGCCGATCACCTGCCACGCCTCGTACGGGCCGGTCGACGAGCCGTCGGGGTGCACGTCGCGGGTCTGGTCCCAGCCCAGCCAGGCGGCCCATGCCCCCAGCGCGAGAAGGGCCATGGCGGTGGCCGAGAGGAGTTCGGGGAGAGGCTTGCGCTGTTCTGGGCTCATGACGACAGCCTGTCCCGTCGTGGGCGGGGCGGTGAGGGCGCTCGTACTCACTTCTGCCTGAGTTCCTTCGGCAAGGGTCACTCAGGGGCGGTGGGGAGGCCGGACTGCCAGGTCCAGGCAGCGATGCCGACCCTGTTGCGGACCTTGAGCTTGGACTGGATGTGGGCGATGTGGGTCTTGGCGGTGCCGGCGGAGATGAAGAGGCGGGCGCCGATCTCGGCATTGGTGAGGCCCTCGGCGACCAGGCGGGCTATCTCCTCCTCGCGGGGGGTCAGGGGGGAGGGCTGCCGGGGGCGGGCCGGTGCCGGGGGCGGCGGGGTGAGGGACTGGAGGAGTCGGACGGTGATCTGCGGGCTGATCAGCACGTCGCCGGACATGGCGGCGCGGACGCCTTCGATCAGGAGGGCCGGCCCAGAGCGTTTCAGCAGGAATCCGCAGGCGCCGTCGCGCAGCGCCGTACGGACGTAGTCGTCGTGGTCGAACGTGGTGACGACGAGGACCGGTATGGGGTCGGGGACGTCCGGGCCCGTCAGGCGGCGGGTGACTTCCAGTCCGTCCAGGCCCGGCATACGGATGTCCGCCAGCACCAGGTCGGGGCGGAGCGAGCGGGCCAGGTCGACGGCGGTGGTGCCGTCGGCGGCCTCCGCGATCACCGTCATGTCCGGCTGCGAATCGAGGATCAGGCGGAAGCCGCTGCGTATGTCGGCCTGGTCGTCGGCGAGCAGGATGCGGGTCGGGGCATGCGGTGCGCCGGGCGTGGCGGGCGTGATGGGCGTGGTGGGGGTCATGGGGTGGGGTCCTTCGGTAGTACGGCGGTCAGTTGCCAGCCGCCGTCGGGGCGCGGGCCTGCGGTGAGGGTGCCGCCCAGTGCTTCGGCGTGTTCGGTGAGCGCGGGGATTCCCAGCCCTCCGGTTCTTTTCGTACGGGCGGCCTGGGCGGGGGCGGTGCCGGGGGCGTTGGTGATGCGAAGTTCCACGGTGGTGGGTGTCTCGGTCAGGACGACGGTGGCGTGCGGGGCGGCGGGGGCGTGGCGGCGGATGTTGGTGAGTGCTTCGGCGGTGATCCGGTAGGCGGCGGCACCGGACTCGCGGGACAGCGGTGGGTGCGGGGAGGGGAGTGGGGTCAGGCGGGCCTCGGTGGTGCCGGCCGAGGTGAAGTCGGATATCAGCGCGGGGAGCCGGTCGAGTCCCGGAAGTGCGGTGGTGGCGGCCTGTTCCGGGCCGTGCAGCATCTGGACGGTGCGGTCCATGGCGGCGAGTGCGCTCAGTCCGGCCTTCTCGATGCGTTCCAGGGCGAGGACTGCCTGGGCGGGGTCCGTTGCCGCGACGAAGCGGGCCGCCTGGGCCTGGACCACTATGCCGCTGACGTCGTGGGCCACGAAGTCGTGCAGGTCCCGCGAGAGTTGGAGCCGCTGGGCGCGGCGGGCCTCCGTGACGGCCTGGTGCCGGCGGTGTTCGACCCGGCGCAGGTAGGCGCCGGTGGCAGCCGCGGCGAGGGCGGGGGTCAGCCAGAAGGTGGCGATGCCCGCGTCTTCGAGGAAGGAACTGCCGGTGACGAAACGGACCGGCCAGAGGGATACGGCGGCAGCGGCGAGGGGCAACGCGAAGCACAGTTCGCGTACCGGCGACCAGCGCGCCCCCACGGCGATGAGCAGGGAGAGGAGGGCCGCCTCGGCGACCTTCCAGAGCGAGCCGTTGGTGGAGGGCGGGGTCGCAAATGTAGTGAGCAGCGAGAGCGCCGCACAGGCTGCGGTGGGAAGGGCGAGGCGGGAGAGGTGGCGGTGGCGAAGGGTGCGAGTGGGATGGGAGGTGTGGGAGGTGGGGGTGGGGGTGGGAGTCGTAGTGGGTGCGGGGTGGGGAGGGGAAGCGGGGCGGTGGGGGATCAGGGACCAGGCGATGAGGGCGACGCAGGCCAGGCTGGGGAGCGCCTGGAGGGCTGCCCAGCTGGGAGCGAGGGGTGCGGAGAGGGATGCCGCGAAGGGGGCTGCGAGGTGCTGTGGGGGAGGAGTGTGGGGGCGGGCGGGGCCGGGATGGCGTAGGCCGGACGCAGGGGGATGCCGCCCTGCGGGTGGCCGGGGCCGGTCGCCTCGGTCGGGGCGGCGATCAGTGCGCGACGGGAAGCGGCGAGCCAGGCGGTGCGGGGGAAGGGGCGGAGTAAGTAGGGGCGTGGGAAAGGTGGTTGGTGCGGGCATATGGGCAGCGTACGGGCGGGTGTGCGGGGCGCGGCTCTGCCGATCGGGAGAGGTTGGGGCATAGCGGGGACCGAGGTTTCTGCCGATCGGCGGATGGGCTCGGGCGGGGGTGGCGGGCGAGGCTGGAGCCGTTCCTGAAGGGGCGGCGAGGGTGGCTTCGAGAAGCGCCGGTCGCTCCCGTTGAGGCCCTGAGTGGCCCGTCCGGCAGAGGAGTTAGATGTGCGTGGTCTTGTGAGTGAGGCTGCTGGGGCAGCCGCCGTGGTGCATGCAGCGTTGTGGGGAACGGGAACGGAGCGTGGTGCGGCCGGGCCGGGGGAGGCCCGCGGTGTCGAGCCTGAGAGCCGCGTGATGGGGGGTGGTGCGGCCGTACGGGAGAGCGGGTTCAAGGTCGTCCCTGCGGAGCTGCGGAAGGTTTCGGGTGCGCCGGGTGTGCCGGGTGTGCCGGGTGCGCCGGGTGCGCCGGATGTGATGAGTGCGCCGGATGTGCCGGGTGCGGGCGCGGGTGTAGGTGTGGCCGTGGCGGCGTGGCCGGCCGGGGTCTCCGAGGGTGCTGGGGCGGTGGGGCGTCGTGGCTGACGTGGTGGGTGGGGTGCGGCAGGGAGTGGAGCACCCCGGTGGGGAGGGGCGTGGTGGGGGTGGCCATGGGGAGCCGGGGGCTTCCGGAGGGGCTGGGGTTGCCGGGGCTCCTGGGGTGTCGCGGTGGGTTCGCTTGGCGGCACACGGGGCGGTGCTTGCGGCGTTGCCGTCCGGGGTGTGGCGGGTCGCCATCGCCTTCGGGTGGGACTCGGGGTTCGAGGGGCTTCTCGCGCCGGAGAACTTCCCCGCGAAGGAGTCCTTCTATCTGCTCGGGCTGAGCCTCGCGGCGGAGTTGCTCGCGTTGCTCACGCTCGGGCTGGTCCATCGGTGGGGTGAGGTGCTTCCCGAGTGGGTGCCCGGGCTGGGCGGGCGGCGGGTGCCCGCGTTGCCCGCGACGGCCGTGGCGCTGGCCGGGGCCGCCGCCCTGACGTTCTTCACCTTCACCGGAGCGATGGCCTGGGCAGACGCGGACAATATGGGGGCGCCCGACGCTCCCGACGGGGGACTCTGGTGGGTCATGACCGCCGCGTACGCACCGTTGGTCCTCTGGGGCCCGTTGCTCGCGGTGGTGGCCGTCGCGTACTACCGGCGCAGGCGGCGTACCGGTTGAGGGCCGAGGGGCGGGCGGTACCCGCTGAACAGGAGAGGTGAGCGGGATGGTGTGGCGCAGCGCGGGCATCGGATGGTCGTGGATCGAGGGGCCCGTGCTGCGGTGGGTGGGGGCGGAGCAGGTCAGTCCGCTTTCGTACGGGACGAAGGTGGGCGCGGCTGAGGCGTACCGGACGGGGGCGTACGGGGCGCAGGCCGCCGCGGCTGAGGCGAACCGGGCGAAGGCCGACGCGGACGAGGTGAACGCGGCTGAGGCGTACCAGGCGAAGGCCGAAGGGGCCGGAGGTGCGGAGTCTTCGGGTGAGGTGCTCCTCGGGACGCCACCGGGGGTGCCTCCCGTGGCGGCGGGCGGAGCGAACCGGGTGGCGGCGTACGGCCGGAACGTTGCCTTCCGGGTGGTGGGGGAGCGGCAGTGCCTGGGGGTGCGGGGGAACCCGTGCCCCCGCTCCGCAGTGGTGGCGGGGCGGGCCACTCAGGCGCAGTGCGCGGAGTGTGCGCGGCTGGACCGGTCGCGGTCGGTGGCGGCCGACACGATGGCCGACGATCCACGTCCGTACGCCGTGTACCTGGCGTGGTTCGGGCCGGGGATGGTCAAGGTGGGGATCACCCGGGAGGACCGGGGGCCGGCGCGGCTGCTGGAGCAGGGGGCGGTGGCGTTCAGCTGGCTCGGGCGGGGGCCGCTGATGGCCGCGCGCAGGTGCGAGGAGTTGCTGCGGGCGGGGCTCGGGGTGCCGGACCGGATCTCGTACGCGAAGAAGCGGGCGGTGCGGGATGCGTTGCCGGGGCTGGAAGAACGTGCTGCGGAGGTGCGGGAGTTGCATGCGCGGGCGGTGGGGTTGGAGGGGTGGCCGGAGGCGCTGGGGGTGGCGGAGTGCGAGGTGGTCGACCATGCCGGGGTGTTCGGGCTGGAGGGGTTGGTGGACGCCGGGGGCGTGGCGGGTGTGGTGCGGGAACTGGTGAATGGGGGGAGCGTGGCGGGGCGGGTGGTGGCTGTGGCGGGGCCGGATCTGCATCTGGAGGTGGAGGGTGTGGGGGCGGCGCGGGTGCTTGGGGCTGTGAGGGGTCCCGGGGCTTCGGGGGCGGCGCGGGCTCCCGGGGGTCCGGGGGCTCCGGGGGTTGTGGTGGTGGACAGTCGGTTGTTGGCGGGGTGGGGGCTGGAGCGCGGGGAGGGGGATGCAGCTGGTGGGGTGACCGTGCCGGTGACGTGGGTGGAGAAGGGGGCGGAGGCGGGGGTGCAGGAGGGGTTGTTCTGAGGGTGCGGAGTGGCGTGCGGGTGCGGTGAGCTTGTTGCTGGGGCGGAACGAGAGATTCCTGTCGCCCTTCGGGTGAACTTGGGCCTATTTCGCGCCAGTTGGCTTGACTTGTGTGTCAGCTTCCGGGTGGAGGTGCTGCTCGATGGACGAGCAGGAGAATGGCCCGCCGGAAGAGGCGACGGAGCAGCGACGGGATGCCATCGACATTGGCGACTTCGTGTACGCGGCGACCGGTGCGCGGGTGCGGAGGGTGACGTTGCCGGATGGGACGCACTGGTTCCCGGCGACGGACTTCGCGAGTGGGCTTGGCTACACGAACGTCAGGCAAGCTCTCATCCGCCACGTGTCGGAGCGCAACCAAGTGGCCTTCGACGATCTTGAACGAGGTGTCTATAGAGCAGACACGTTGAGCAAGAACGCAGGTCATCCCCTGTGGATAACGTGCAACTTCATGCACGGACGTTGCACACGTACCGTTCCCGCCATGACGACGAGTGCGGATGAGGCAGCGCAGATACGGGACTTCTGGGGGCGGCTCGGGGTTCCAGGGCTGGTGGATGTGCATACGCACTTCATGCCCGCGCGGGTGCTGGAGAAGGTGTGGGCGTACTTCGATGCCGTCGGGCCGATGACCGGGGTCGAGTGGCCGATCACGTACCGGTACGAGGAAGAGGAACGGGTCGCGCTGTTGCGGGAGTTCGGGGTGGTCGGGTTCACCTCGATGATCTACCCGCACAAGGCCGGCATGGCGGAGTGGCTGAACGGGTGGGGAGCGGAGTTCGCGGCGCGTACGGAGGGGTGTCTGCGGCCGGCGACCCTTTTTCCGGAGGCAGGGGTCGAGGCGTACGTGCGGCAGGCCGTGGAGGGCGGGGCCCGGGTCTTCAAGTCGCACTTGCAGGTGGGGGCGTACGACCCCCATAACCCGCTGTTGGAGCCGGTGTGGGGGCTGCTCGCGGAGGCCGGGATTCCGGTGGTGATGCACTGCGGCTCGAGGCCGGCCCCCGGGAAGTTCACCGGGCCGGGGCCGGTCGGGGAGCTGCTCGCGCGGCATCCGCAGCTCCCGCTGATCGTTGCCCACATGGGGATGCCGGAGTACGCCGACTTCCTGGATCTGGCGGAGCGGTACTCAGAGGTCCGGCTCGACACCACGATGGCGTTCACGGACTTCAGCGAGCGGATGGCGCCGTTCCCCAAGGAAGAGCTGGGACGGCTGGGAGACCTGGGGGACCGGGTGCTGCTGGGGAGCGACTTCCCGAACATCCCGTACGGGTACCTGCACCAGCTGGAGTCGTTGGAGCGGCTCCAGCTGGGCGAGGAATGGCTACGGGCGGTCTGTTACGGGAACGGGGCCAGGCTCTTCGGGCTGGGCTGACCCCTGCCCCCGGGACCCGCCGATCCCTGCCCCCCCGGGACCCGCCGATCCCTGCCCCCCGGGACCCGCCGATCCCTCTCCCCGGCCCCGGGGACCACGAGCCGGTCCCTGGCTCCCCGGGACCCGCCGATCCCTGCATCCCTCAGAGAAGCGCCTTCGCCAGCTCCCGCCACTCCGCCCGGGGGAGAGGCGACTGGCCCTCGTCCGTCGGCAGGGCCTGGAGGGCCAGGTGGTCGGCGCCCGCCGCGAAGTACTCCTCCGCCTTTGCCCGTACGCGGTCCGCGTTGCCCAGTGCGAAGAGGGCGTCGAGCAGGCGGTCGCTGCCGTTGCCCTCGAAGTCGGCCTCCGTGAAACCGAGGCGGAGGAGGTTGTTGGTGTAGTTGGGGAGCGTGAGATAGAAGCCGAGCATCGTACGGGCGACCGTGCGGGCCCGGTCCAGGTCGGGGTGGAGTACGACCGTGAGCTCGGGGGCCAGGAAGGCGTCCGGGCCGAGCGTCTCGCGGGCCTGGGCCGTGTGCTCAGGGGTCACCAGGTACGGATGGGCACCCGACGCACGGTCCGCCGCCAGCTTCAGCATCTTCGGGCCGAGGGCGGCCAGCACCCGGCGGCCGGCGGGCAGCGGGACCGGGGCGGCGTCCAGCGCGTCCAGGTAGTCGACCATCGACGAATACGGCCGTGCGTACTGCGGGGCGAGCGCGCCGTGGCTCACCCCCAGGCCCAGTACGAAACGGCCCGGGTACTGCTCCTCGAAGCGGGCGGCCTGCGCGGCGACCTCCTGCGCGGTGTGCTCCCAGAGGCTGAGGATGCCGGTGGCCACCGTGATGCGGCGCGTCGCCTGAAGGAGCGGAGCAACGTCGTCCAGCGAGGGACTGCCGCCGGACCACACCGTTCCGTAGCCCAGGTCCTCCAGTTCCGTTACCGCGTCCGTGAGTTCGAGCCGCTGCTCGGGTGTCTCGGCGCGCAGGGCGCTGCTCCAGACGCCGAGCCGGCCGTACGTGACGGCAGGGGCGGACGGGGCGGAAGGGGCGGAGCCATCGGAGGTGCCCGAGGCGGGGGAAGGGGTGGGGGCAGGGGTGGCGTCGGAGGTCATGTGGGGGGCAACGGCCAGGTGGCTGCGGCTATTCCGGCCGGCACGATGTGGAGCCGATCGGGGGAAGTTGCTCCCGGTCGGGTACGGAATCCCGTGCAGCCGGACTGGAACGGCCGCGGGGGTTGAGGTCCCGGGAGCGTGAGCCGCTGCCCCCCAGCACCGTCTCGCTCCCCTCCCCTCCCCTCCCCTCCCCTCCCCTCCCTCTCGGCTCTTCTCAGCTGATTCACAGGAACGCGCAAGCAAGCTCTCACGGGTCCCCGCCAGTCTGACCGCATGCGGACGACAGAGCAGGTGCGGACGGCGGAGCGCGCGCTCCGGGCGGGCGGCGGCGTGGGTACGGGAGCGGGGGCGGCGGGTGATGGCGGCGCCGTACGCGTCCTGGTGGTGGACGACGAGGCACCGCTCGCCGAACTGCTCTGCATGGCGCTGCGGTACGAGGGCTGGCAGACGCGCAGCGCGAGCAACGGGGCGACGGCGGTCCGCACGGCACGGGACTTCCGCCCGGACGCCGTCGTACTGGACGTCATGCTTCCGGACATGGACGGGCTGGCGGTACTGCGGCGGGTGCGCGAGGACCTGCCCGAGGTGCCGGTGCTGTTCCTGACGGCCAAGGACGCGGTGGAGGACCGGATCGCCGGACTCACGGCGGGCGGCGACGACTACGTGACCAAGCCGTTCAGCCTGGAGGAGGTCGTGGCGCGGCTGCGGGGGCTGATCCGGCGGAGCGGTGGGAGCGGTGGGAGCGGTGTGGGTGGTGGTGCCGGTGTGATCGCCCGGTCCGCCTCGGAGCTGGTCGTGGGGGACCTCCGGCTCGACGAGGACAGCCACGAGGTGTGGCGGGGCGGGACCGAGGTGCGGCTGACGGCGACCGAGTTCGAGCTGTTGCGGTTCCTCATGCGCAACCCGAAGCGGGTGCTCAGCAAGGCGCAGATCCTCGACCGGGTGTGGAACTACGACTTCGGCGGCCAGGCCAATGTCGTCGAGCTCTACATCTCGTACCTGCGCAAGAAGATCGACGCGGGGCGTACGCCGATGATCCACACGCGGCGCGGGGCCGGGTATCTGATCAAGCCGGGTGGGTGAGGTGCGGAAGCCGCTGTTCCGGGGTGTGTCTCCCCGGAGTGGGTCCCTCCGGGGTGCTTCTCTCCGGAGGGCTCCCCTGCGGGGGCCGCTGCTGAGTGGTGCGTCGCGGCCGGGGCTTTCGTTGCGGGCGCGGCTGGTGGTGTGCTGTGTGGCGCTCGTTGCCGTGGTGACGGTGGTGGTGGGGGCGGTGACCTCCGTCGCCCTCCAGTCGTACCTGGAACGCCAGGTGGACGAACGGCTGAGCCAGGGCGTGCAGCGGGACCACGGGCGGGGGCTGGACTTCGTGGCCGCCCCAGGTAATCCGCTCGGGGCGGTGGGCCTGCGCAACGGTGGCGGTGTCGTGAGTGCGGACCCTCCGGATGCGGATGCTCCGGATGCGGACGCAGCGGCGGAAAAGCGGGTCAGGGCTCACCTGGACAAGCTGACTCCGGCCCAGGTGAAGGCCCTGGACTCGGTGCCCAGGGACGGCGAACCCCACAGGGTGACGGTGCCCGGGCTGGGGGAGTACCGGGTGCTGGCGGGGAGCGGTGACGGGAACGTGCTTCCGGGGCAACTGCCGCCCGGCATCTACCCGGGGCCGGGCCCCGGTGCAGGTCCTGATGCCGGTCGTGATGCAGGTGATGCCGGTCTTGATGCCGGTCCCGGAGTGGCCCCGGGCACCGGCACGCCTTCCTCCGGTCAGCCTCTCGTCCTCGGGTTTCCGCTCAACGGTGTGCAGGAGACCATCCACACCCTCGTCGTGGTCGTCGTCTGTGTGACCCTCGCCGCGCTGGTGGCCGCAGGTCTCGCGGGGCACGCCCTGGTGGGGGCGGCGCTGCGGCCGTTGCGCCGGATCGCCGCGACCGCCACCCGGGTGTCCGAACTGCCGCTGGACCGGGGCGAGGTGGCGCTCCACGAGCGCGTACCGCAGGCGCAGGCGGATGCGCGTACCGAGGTGGGGCAGGTGGGCGCGGCGCTCAACCGGATGCTCGGGCACGTGGGCTCCGCGCTGGCCGCCCGGCAGGACAGCGAGATGCGGGTACGGCGGTTCGTCGCGGACGCCAGTCATGAGCTGCGCACGCCCCTGGCATCGATACGGGGGTACGCCGAACTCACCCGCCGGAGCGACGAGGCAGCCGCCACCGGGCCGGACACCCGGCACGCGCTGGGGCGGATCGAGTCGGAGGCGACGCGGATGACGGGCCTGGTGGAGGACCTGCTGCTGCTGGCCAGACTGGACGCGGACGCGGACGCAGAAGAGGCAGCGAACGGACCGGGCCGCCCTGTCGGACGGGGCCGACCGAACGTACCGGGCGGACCGAACGGAACGGGCCGACCTGACGGACCGGCCCAGCCTCCCCGTGCCCTGCTTGCCCAGGAGAACACCGATCTCCTCCCGCTCGTCGTGGACGCGGTGAGTGACGCACGGGTGGCCGGGCAGGACCACGTCTGGCAGCTGGAGCTGCCCGGCGAACCCGTTCTCGTACGGGGAGACCCGGCGCGTCTCCAGCAGGTACTGGTGAACCTCCTCGGCAACGCCCGTACGCACACGCCCCCCGGCACCACCGTGACGACGTGCGTGCGTGCTGAACCGGCGGACGGGGCCGGCCGGGGCGTGGTCGTCGAGGTCAGGGACGACGGGCCGGGCATCGCACCGGAGCTGGTGGGCCGGGTCTTCGAACGGTTCGCCCGGGGAGACGTGGCGCGGACGAGGACCGGGCCGGCGGGGCAGAGCAGGAGGCCGGGCAGGAGCAGACCCGATGGCACGACCGCCTCCACCGCCCGGCCCGCCCCTGCCACCGCTCCGCCCGCCTCCACCGCCCGGCCCGCCCCTGCCACCGCTCCGCCCGCCTCCACCGCCCGGCCCGCTCCTGTCACCGCCCCGCCCGCCTCCACAGGCCTCGGGCTGGCCATTGTGCGGGCGGTGGTCCTGGCGCACGGGGGCACCGTGGGGGTCGAGAGCGTGCCGGGGCGCACGGTGTTCACGGTGCGGCTGCCGGAGGGCGGCGAACCCCACTCGTAGTCACCCGTAGCCCGCCTGCACCCACGCCCCCACCTACCCGCCCCCCGCCCCCCGCCCGCACCCCCGCCCCGGATTCATCTCACAGCCCACCCACAGCCCCACCACACCCCCTCAACAGCCTCCACGGGCACCGTCGTTCCCATGAGGCCCCCCTTCGAGAGTTCCCTCCGCGCACCGGAGCCCGACGTGCTGCCCGCCCGTCGGCCCACCCCCTTCTCACCCCACGGCCTGCCCGTCCTCGACCTCGTCGTTCCCGTCCACAACGAGGAGGACGACCTGGAGCCGTGCGTGCGCCGGGTGCACGAGCATCTGACGCGGACCTTCCCCTACCCCTTCCGCATCACCGTCGCCGACAACGCCAGCACCGACCGCACTCCCGCCGTCGCCGCCGGGCTCGCGGCCGAACTGCCCGCCGTGCGGTCGGTGCGGATGGGGGAGAAGGGGCGCGGCCGGGCGCTGCGGGCCATCTGGGAGGCCTCGGACGCGCCCGTGCTCGCCTACCTGGACGTCGATCTCTCGACGGACCTGAACGCGTTGCTCCCGCTGGCCGCCCCGCTCATCTCCGGCCACTCCGACCTCGCCATCGGCACCCGGCTCGCGGGCGGGTCCCGGGTGGTGCGCGGCCCGCGCCGGGAGTTCGTGTCGCGGACGTACAACCTCATCCTGCGCTCCTCGCTCGCCGCCCGCTTCAGCGACGCCCAGTGCGGCTTCAAGGCGATCAGGGCCGATGTGGCCCGCAGGCTGCTGCCGATGGTCGAGGACACCGGGTGGTTCTTCGACACCGAGCTGCTGGTGCTCGCGGAGCGGGCCGGGCTGCGCATTCACGAGGTGCCGGTCGACTGGGTCGACGACCCCCGCTCCAGCGTGCGGATCCTCCGTACCGCCGTCGACGACCTCAAGGGGGTGTGGCGGGTGGGGCGGGCGCTCGCGGTGGGCGCGCTCCCGCTGGACCGGCTGGCCCGCCCCTTCGGCGACGACCCGAGGGACCGCGCGTTCGACGAGGGCGGCGCCGTGCCCCGCGGGCTCGTCCGCCAGCTGATCGGCTTCTGCTGCGTCGGTGTGCTCAGTACGCTGCTGTACCTCGCGCTCTACTCCCTCGCGCGCACGCTCGCTGAGCCCCAACTGGCCAATGCCGCAGCCCTGTTGCTGTCCACGGTGGCCAACACCGCCGCCAACCGCCGCTTCACCTTCCGGGTGCGCGGGCGCCGCAGGGCCGTCCGCCAGCAGGCGCAGGGACTCGTCGTCCTCGGCATCGGGCTCGCGCTGACCAGCGGTTCCCTCGCCGCGCTCGGTGCCGCGAGCGGGTCGCCCTCGCCGCACAGCGAGCTCGCCGTCCTCGTGGCGGCCAACCTCGCCGCGACCGTCCTGCGCTTCCTGCTGCTGCGCGCCTGGGTCTTCCCCGAGGCGCCGACGACAACACCCGCGCCAGCGCAAGCACCCGCACCAGCACCAGCACCCGCACCCGCACCAGCACCAGCACCCGCACCAGCGCAAGCACCCGCGTCCACCTCCGCCCCCGCGCCCACCCCCGCCTCCGCTCCCGCCGAGAAGAGCTGAACCCCCCATGCAACCGACCAAGTCGACCCCCCGGCGCCTCCCCGCCATCCGCCCCGGTCTCGCCGTCCTCCTCCTGGCCACCGCCGCGCTCTACCTCTGGAATCTCTCCTCCTCCGGCTACGCCAACTCCTTCTACTCGGCCGCCGTCCAGGCCGGCAGCGAGAGCTGGAAGGCGTTCTTCTTCGGCTCGTCCGACGCCGCGAACTCCATCACCGTCGACAAGCCCCCGGCCGCCCTCTGGCCGATGGCACTCTCCGTCCGGCTCTTCGGGCTCGGCTCCTGGCAGATCCTGGTGCCCGAGGTGCTGATGGGAGTGGGTACGGTCGCCGTGCTGTACGCGGCCGTCCGGCGCCGCTTCTCGTACGCCGCCGGAATCATCGCCGGTACGGTGCTGGCGCTCACGCCCGTCGCCGCGCTGATGTTCCGCTTCAACAACCCCGACGCGCTGCTCACCCTCCTGATGACCGGCACCGTGTACCTCGTGCTGCGCGCGCTGGAGGACGGGCGGACCAGGTGGCTGGTGTGGGCGGGGGCCGTGGTCGGCTTCGCGTTCCTGACCAAGACGCTCCAGGCGTTCCTGATCCTGCCGCCGCTGGCCGTGCTGTACGCGGTCTGCGCGCCGACCGGCGTCGCCCGCCGGTTCGGCCAACTCGCGCTCTCGGGGCTCGCACTGGTGCTGTCCGCCGGATGGTGGGTGGCACTCGTCGAACTGTGGCCGGCCGACTCGCGCCCGTACATCGGCGGCTCCCAGACCAACTCCTTCCTGGAGCTGACCTTCGGCTACAACGGTCTCGGCCGTCTCAACGGCAACGAGACCGGCAGCGTCGGCGGCGGGGGACCCGGTGGTGCGGGCGGTCCCGGCGGGGGTGGGGGCGGCGGCGGTATGTGGGGCGAGTCAGGGCTGCTGCGGATGTTCGGCACGAGTGTGGGCGGCCAGATCTCCTGGCTGCTGCCCGCCGCGCTGATCCTGCTGGCCGCCGGGCTCGCGGTGACGTGGCGGGCGCGCCGCACCGACACCGCCCGGGCCGCGTTCCTGGCCTGGGGCGGGGCGCTGCTGGCGACCGCCGTCGTCTTCAGCTTCATGGCCGGCATCTTCCACGAGTACTACACGGTGGCTCTCGCCCCGTACGTCGCCGCCCTGATCGGCATGGGAACGACCGTCCTGTGGGAGGAGCGCCGCGCCCCGGCCGCCGCGCTGACCCTGGCGGTCACCGTCGGTGTCACCACTGCCTGGGCGTACGTCCTGCTCGGCCGTACCCCCGACCATCTGCCGTGGTTGCGGGCGGTGTTGCCGGTGACCGGTGCCCTCGCCGCGCTCGGGCTGCTCGCGACCGGCCTGCTGCCCGGCAGGCTGACCGAGGGACGGCTCGTACGGTACGTCGCCGTGGGCGCGGCCTCTCTCGGCCTGGCCACCGGCCTCGCGGGCCCGGCGGCGTACGCGGCCCAGACCGTGGGCACCGCCCACACCGGCTCCATCGTGACGGCGGGGCCCTCCACCCGGGGCGGCTTCGGCGGCGCCGGCGGCGGCCCCGGGCCGGCACGCGGCCAGGCACCTGGCGGGCAGTTCGCAGTCCCGGACGGCCAGGCCGACGGCACCGGGACGGGCGGCGGCACGCCTCCCGGCGCCGCCACCCGGCCGGGCGGCGGCACGCCCCCCGGTGGCACCACCCAGCCGGACGCCCCCGGCGGCCGGACAGCAGCCCCGGGGACCCCGATCCCCTCCGGCACCACCAACAGGACCACCGGGACTCCCATGAACGGTCTCCTCGACGGTCGGCGCGTGGACGCCACCGCCAAGGCCCGCATCGAGGCACACGCCGAGGACTACACCTGGGCCGCCGCGGCCATCGGCTCGCAGAACGCCGCGAGCTACCAACTCGCCACCCAGCAGCCCGTGATGGCCATCGGCGGCTTCAACGGCAGCGACCCGTCCCCGACCCTGGCGCAGTTCCAGACGTACGTACGCGAAGGGAAGATCCACTTCTTCATCGAGAGCGAAGGCGGCGGCGGGGGCGAAGGCGGCCCCGGCGGCGGGAGCATCCCGGCCGGCACCGGCGAGCGGGTGCGGATGACGGGCGGCCCCGGGGGTGGCACCAGCAACGCCCTCACCACCTGGGTGAAGGTCAACTTCACCAAGGTTTCCGCAGGTGAAGCCACCCTCTACGACTTGACGAAGCCACTCGCCCGCTAATCGGCTTTACGCCGTACAGGAGACACCTCTACGGTGTACAGCAAGCCAGCTGTACGCCGTAGAGGAGCTTCGCCGTGTCCGCGCCCGCCACCGACCGCAACCAGTCCGTCTCCCGCCCCCGAGGCCACCCCCAGCGCTGGCTGATCCTCGGTGTCATCTGTCTCGCCCAGCTCACGGTGCTGCTCGACAACACCGTCCTGAACGTCGCCATCCCCTCCCTCACCACCGGACTCCACGCCTCCGGTGCCGACATCCAGTGGATGATCAACGCGTACTCGCTCGTCCAGTCCGGGCTGCTGCTCACCGCGGGCAGTGCGGCCGACCGCTACGGGCGCAAACGGATGCTGGCCGCCGGGCTCGTGCTGTTCGGGGTGGGTTCGCTGGTCGCCGGGCTCGCCGAGACCTCCGGCCAGCTGATCGCCGCCCGTGCCGGAATGGGGGTCGGCGGAGCGCTGCTGATGACCACCACGCTGGCCGTGATCATGCAGATCTTCGACGACACCGAGCGCGTCAAGGCGATCGCCCTGTGGTCGACGGTCAGCTCCCTCGGCTTCGCCGCAGGCCCGCTGCTCGGCGGATTCATGCTCGACCACTTCTGGTGGGGCGCGATCTTCCTGATCAACATCCCGGTGGCAGTGCTCGCACTGGTCGCGGTCCTCGCCCTGGTCCCGGAGTCCAGGAACCCGGCGGGGGACCGGCCCGACCTGCCCGGTGCGCTGCTCTCCACGATCGGCATGGCCTCGGTCGTGTACGCGATCATCTCCGGTCCGGAACACGGCTGGACGTCCGGGCAGGTGCTGCTTGCGGCGGGGGCCGGGGCGATGGCGCTGGCCGCGTTCACCTGGTGGGAACTGCGCGCTCCGCATCCGATGCTCGACATGCACTTCTTCCGCGACCAGCGCTTCATCGGTGCCGTCACGGGGTCGATCCTGGTCGCCTTCGGCATGGGCGGCTCGCTGTACCTGCTCACCCAGCACCTCCAGTTCGTGCTCGGGTACTCGCCGCTGGACGCGGGGCTGCGGACGGCGCCGCTCGCCGCTGCCGTCGTCGTCCTCAACCTGGCGGGTGTGGGGGCCCGGCTGCTGAGGAAGCTCGGTACGCCGAAGACGATCGCTCTGGGCATGCTGCTGACCGCCGCCGGACTCGCGAGCATCGCCACCCTGGGGGGCCACAGTTACGGAGGAATGCTGCTGGGGCTCGTGGTGATGGGGGCGGGCATCGCGTTCTCCATGCCCGCCATGGCCAACGCGCTCATGAGTGCCATCCCGCCGGAGAAGGCCGGGGTGGGGGCGGGCATCAACGGCACCATGGCGGAGTTCGGCAACGGGCTGGGCGTCGCCGTCCTCGGCGCGGTCCTCAACTCCCGCTTCGCGGCGCTCTTCCCGGCCGCCGCCGGCGCGGTGTCGCTCCCGGCGGCGATGGCCTCTGCGGGCAGCGAGGGGGAACGGGACCGGATCAGGGACGCGTTCTCGGCGGGTCTGGAGACCAGCCAGCTCGTCGGCGCGGCAGCGGTGCTGGTGGGCGGACTGCTCGCGGCGCTCCTGCTGCGGCGGGCGGAGCGGTCCGACGCGGGGGTGGATGCTTCCGGCCACGGGCAGAAGTAGGACCGGGGCCGGAGCAGAAAGAACGCCAGGTCCGGCCCCGCGCACCCGTACCGCCGGAGGAGCAGGCGGCATACCATCGGCGGGACGAACCGGAACAACACGGTCCGTCCCGCTCGGCACAGCTGGGCCGACTGCCGACTGCCGACTGCCGACTGCCGACTGCCGACTGCCGAGGGGTCGACTCGACCGACGGACCGACGGACCGACGGACCGACGGACCGACGGACCGACGGGCCGCGGCGTCGACGGACCGAGGGGTCGCCGGGCCGACAGACCGACGGGCCGGGTAGAACCGTCTGGACCGAGCAGAACCGAGCAGAACCGAGGAGAGTCCCCATGGTGCCGCCGGCCGACCGCGTCAAGAAGCCCGGGAAGCCCGGGAAGCCCGGACAGAGCAGCGTGTGGCTGGACGCGAAGAAGCCGCGCAGCGGCGGGAGCGCGGACGGCGGGAGCGGCGCCGGGAGCGGCACCGGGGGCGGGAGCGGGGGCGGGAGTGGGAGCCGGGCCGGTGGGGGCGGGCGCAGGTCCGAGACCGCCGCGGCCAAGGGTTCCGGCCGCCCCGCCGCCCCGGGGCTCGACCGCGAGCGGATCACCGCCGCGACCGTCGAGCTCCTCGACGCCGAGGGCCTCGCCAAGTTCTCCATGCGCCGGCTGGCCGCCGAACTGAACGTCACCGCGATGTCCGTCTACTGGTACGTCGCCACCAAGGACGACCTCCTCGAACTGGCCCTGGACCGGGTGGCGGGCGAGCTCACCGTGCCGGACCCCGACGACGACACCGACTGGCGGGTGCAGCTGCGCCAACTCGCCTACAGCTACCGCGAACTGATGGTGGGTCACCCGTGGGCCACCTCCCTCATGGGGAGGTACCTCAACATCGGGCCGCGCTTCATGGCCTTCCACGAGGCCACCCTGGGCGTGATGCGCAAGACCGGGCTGCCGCTGGCGCGGCAAGCCGGCACGATGGCCGCCGTCTTCCAGTTCGTGTTCGGGTACGCCACCAGCGAGGTGCAGTTCCACCAGCGGGCCGCCGAGGCCGGGCTGAGTGCCGACGAGTTCTTCCAGGAGTCGATGGGGCTGATCGCCGGCGAGCTGGAGAACACGCAGCTGTTCCGCGACTCGACGGCGCTGATGGAGGCCCGCGGCGGCGACACGGTCGCGGAGATGTACGGACGCGACTTCGACTACGCGCTCGACATCCTGATCGCGGGCATCGAAGCCACCGGCGCGGCCCACGGCACGCCGTAGCCCCCGCCTCACACGATCCTGGCCAGCACCTCGTCCACCCCCGCGACCGCCTCCCGCACCGTCCCGTACACCGGCACGTCCCGCCTGAGCCCGGTCAGCGTCACCACCCGGCGCACCACCCCGCCCTCCCGGCGGTGCTCGCCCGCGGCCAGCCGTACCGTGACGCCCGCGCGCGCCGCGTACTCCCGTGTCGCCGAGACCAGCCGGGCGCCGCGGCTGTCCGTGAAGGCCGTCCCGGTGAAGTCCAGTACGAGCACGTCGATCCGGCCGTGCCGCAGCTCCAGCGCACGGCACACCGCCGCGTACATCGCCTCGTAGTTGGCCAGGTCGACCTCGTACGGCATGACGAGCACCAGGCAGCGGTGCGGGAGCTGGGAGATACCGCAAAGGGTCGAGCGGAAGGGCACAGCGGTCACCTGTCCGATGCCGACGGCGGGGGATGCGCGTCGTGTCCGGGGGGGGCCTCTTCCTGACCTGGACCTCCATTGGAGCACGCCTCCGGCCCCCGGTCGAGGGAGCGAAACACATCCGCGCACGCGGGAGGCGCACGCACCCGCGCACCGAACGGAGCGGCGTTTTTGGCCCCAACGGGGGCACCAGCGGAGGTATGACCGAGACGACAGAGTCAGGAGCCGGTCGGAGCCACTTCGGGTTCGACTTCGGCTCGGTGCACGACGCGCTGACGGACTGGAGGGGGCTCGACTCCTTCCTCCAGGAGCTGACCATGCACGCGGTGTCCTCGCTGGAGAGCGCGGACTCGTGCAGCGTCACGATGCGCAGGAACGGGCAGCTCGTGACGACCGCGAGCAGCGACAGCGAGGCGCTGCTGCTCGACGCCATGCAGTACGAGGTCGAGGCCGGACCGTGCGTCTGCAGCCTGGAGAACGGTGTCGAGGAGTACGTCGCCGACACCATCGGCGAGGAGCGCTGGGGCCCCTACCCCGGTCTCGCCGCCGCCCAGGGCATCCGCTCGGTCTTCGCCGCCCCGCTGTCGGTCACGGTCCGCACGCCCTCCGAACCGCGGACCATGGAGGTCCGCCGCAACACCGTCGGAGCCCTCAACTTCTACTCCCAGAAGCCGAAGGCGTTCCAGGAGGAAAGGGAGCTGGCCCGCCGCCTCTCCGAGCAGGCGGCCGGCGCGGTCGCGGTCGCCGAGCGCATCGAGAGGGAGTCGGCGGCAGCCGACGACCTGCGGGCGGCGATGGAGTCCCGCTATGTGATCGACCAGGCGATCGGCATCGTGATGGCCCGCCGCAGATGCCCGGCCGACCAGGCCCTGGACCTCCTGCGCCGGGCCTCCCAGGGGCGGAACATCAAACTCCGCGACGTCTGCCACGAACTGGTCCTGCAGACCGGCGGCCACCCGCCGGCCCCGGGCGGCTTCCACCGGCGCACCTGACCCCCTCCCGGGCGGTTGCCACCGGCGCACCTGACACCCCCGACCCCTCCCCGGGCGGCTTCCACCGGCGCACCTGACGCGCGGCTACCCCTGCGGCAGGGTCTCCCCCTGCACCGCCTGCACGTCCAGCTCCACCCGCAGGGTCGCGCCGATCGCCGAGATGCCTGCCTGGACCACCTGGTTGTAGTTCATCGCGAAGTCGTCCCGCCGCAGGTCGGCCGTGGCGTGGAAAGCGGCCCGCAGCCCGCCCCACGGGTCGGGGCCCGTACCCAGGTAGCTGAGGTCGAGGTCGACCTCGCGCACCACACCGTGCAGCGACAGCTCGCCCCGCACCGTCCACCGGTCCGGGCCGGCCGGCAGGAGGGCGCTGCTGCGGTAGGTGATCTGCGGGTACGTCTCGACGTCCAGGAAGTCCGGGGACTTGAGGTGCCCGTCCCGCATGCCGTTGCCGGTGTCGATGGTCGCGGACGAGATGACCGCCTCCACCCGCGACTCGGCCAGGTCCTCCGCGATCTCGATCCGCCCGCCGAACTCGGTGAACCTGCCGCGCACACTGGAGATCCCCAGGTGCTGCGCCACCGCGCCGACCGACGAGTGCACCGGGTCGATGGTCCACACCCCGGGCGGCGGCAGCTCCACGCCGCCCTGCCGCATCAGCGTCACGGTGCCCGCGTCGATCCGGCCCGAGGCCGTGACCAGCGCGGTCTGGGCGACGGGCGCGTAGCCCACCGCGGTCACGATGACCGTGTACGGGCCGGACGCCAGTGCGGCCGGATCGCTGACCGTGCCGTCGCCGTCGGCCGTCGCCCGCAGCACCTGCGTGCCGGTCATGTCGGTGACGGTCACCACCGCGTGCTGCACGGCCCAGCCGTCCCGGGTCCGTACCTGTGCGCGAAGTCCCATACCGATACCTGCCTGCATCTCTCGTACGTACTGAGAAGGAAGAAGAAGAAAGAGGGGGGCGACAGGCCGTCCCCTGCCTGTCGCCCCCCTGGGCCCCGCCCCCTGGGCGGGCTCGTGGGTCCCCTCCGCCGGACGGGCCCTCCGAGCCCCGCCACCGGGCGGGCCCCGCTCCCCGGCACCGGGCGGCGCCTCCGCTCGAAACGCGCCCCGTGCCGGAGGTTCTGGGTTACTCGCCCGGGTGGGCGAGCTCGATGTCGTGCGCGTCCACGCCGCGCCCGGCCACCGTCAGGCTGCCGGCCACCGGCGGGTAGCCGGTCGCGATGACCGTGTACTCGCCCGTGTCGAGGTCGGTGAAGGCGTACGCGCCGTCGTCACCGGTGGTGGAGGTGGCGACCACGTTGCCCGCCGCGTCCATGAGCGTGACGCGGGCGTCCGGCAGCGGCCGGCGGGCGGCACCCGCCCGCACGGTGCCCTGGACCAGCGCACCCGCGGCCAGCACGGCCTCGATCCGGGTGACACCCGTGCCGCCGATCTCCACCGGCAGGGCCATCGGCCGGAAACCGGCCGCGTTGACCGCGACGGTCACGGTTCCTGGGACCAGCTCGCCGAAGACGAACTCGCCGCTCTCCCCGGACTTCCCGGTGGCCAGCACGTCGCCGCGCACGTCGGTCACGATGACCATGGCGTCCGGGACGCCCGTACCGTCGGCCGCGCTGCGCACCGCGCCGCTCAGCCCGCTGGTGCCCGAGAGCAGGATGTCGTACGCCATCGGCTCGTCGCCGACGGTCACCGTGGAGGCCTGCGGCTGGAAGCCGTCGGCCGAGGCGATCAGCACGTACGAGCCGGCGGACGGGGCGTCCACCGCGTAGCGCCCGTCCGGCTGGGCCACCGAGCGGCCCAGCTGACGGCCGGCCAGCGAGATCAGCGTGACCGCTGCGCCGCGCACCGAAACGCCCTCGGCGGTACGGACGAAACCGTGCACGGTCCGCCCGGTGGGCGGCCCTGCGGGGAGCGGCTGCGTCACGGGGAACTCCTGGGTGCTGCCGGTGCTGCCGGTGCTGCCGGTGGCTCCGGCGAGGATCTCGGCCGGGCTGCCCGCCGGCGTCCCGTCCTGCGCGGAGGCGGAGGCGGTGGCGGCGGTGGCCGACGCGGGGATCTCCCCGTCGTGCGAGGTCTTCAGGGCGACCTCCTTGACGAAGATCACCATGATCAGACCGACCAGGGCGATCGGCGCGGCGTACAGGAACAGGTCCGCGATGCCGTCGCCGTACGCGCTCTCCATGACGGTCCTGAGCGGGGCAGGGAGCTTGTCCATGTCCGGGATGCCGTCACCGGCCGCCGCGCCGCCGGGCGGGAGCTGGATGTGTGCCTTCTCCAGACCCTCCTCGACGTAGTGCGTGATCCGGGTGGAGAGGACCGCGCCGAGTGCGGAGACGCCGAGCGTGCCGCCCAGGGTGCGGGTGAAGGTGATCAGCGAGCTGGCCGCGCCGAGGTCCTGCGGCTTGACCTGGTTCTGCGAGGCGAGCACCAGGTTCTGCATCATCATGCCGAGACCGAGGCCGAGGACCGCCATGTAGACGGCGACCTGCCAGTAGTCGGTGTCGTACGCGATGGTGGCGAGCATTCCGAGGCCCGCGACCAGACCGATACCGCCGCCGACCAGGAAGCCCTTCCAGCGTCCGGTCTTGGTGATGACCGCGCCGGAGACCGTCGAGGAGAGGAAAAGACCGGCGATCATCGGGATGGTCATGACGCCGGACATCGTCGGCGACTTGTCCCGGGCGAGCTGGAAGTACTGGCTCAGGAAGACGGTCGAGCCGAACATCGCGACACCGACGAACAGGCTCGCCGCTGCGGTGAGCGCGATGGTGCGGTTGCGGAAGAAGCGCAGCGGGATCAGCGGCTCGGAGACCTTGGACTCGATCACGATGAAGATCGCGCCGAGCACGATCGACCCGCCGACCATCAGGTAGGTCTGCCAGGAGATCCAGTCGTAGTTCTTGCCCGCGAGGGTCACCCAGATCATCAGCAGCGACGCCGAGGCGGCCAGGAAGAACGCGCCGAACCAGTCGATCTTGACCTTGCGCTTGACGACCGGGAGGTGGAGCGTCTTCTGCAGGATGACCAGGGCGAGGGCCGCGAACGGCACGCCCACGTAGAAGCACCAGCGCCAGCCGAGCCACGAGGTGTCGGTGATGACACCGCCGAGCAGCGGTCCGCCGACGGTGGCCACGGCGAAGGTGGCACCGATGTAGCCGGAGTACCGGCCGCGCTCGCGCGGCGGGATCATCGCGGCTATCACGATCTGGGAGAGCGCGACCAGACCGCCGGTGCCGATGCCCTGGAGGACACGGAAGGCGATCAGGGTCCCGGTGTTCTGCGAGAGGCCGGCCAGTGCCGAACCGATCACGAAGATGATCAGGGATATCTGGACCAGCAGCTTCTTGCTGAACAGGTCCGCCATCTTGCCCCAGATGGGGGTGGTGACCGCCATCGACAGCATGGCGGCGGTGACGACCCAGGTGTAGGCCGACTGGGTGCCGTCGAGGTCGCGGATGATCTCGGGGAGGGCGTTCGACACGATCGTCGACGACAGCATCGCCACGAACATGCCGAGCAGGAGGCCGGCCAGGGCCTCCATGATCTGGCGGTGCGTCATCGGTGCGGCACTGTCGGAGGCAGGGGCGGGCGCCCCGTGCTTGGCGTGGCCGCCCCGCACACCGGTGGGTGTGGTCGTAGCCAATGGAATCCTTGTCCTTTACGCAGGTGTTGCGGGTATAGCGGAAGTCGTGGGAGCGGTGTCCGGGGTGCCGGACGGGCCGCCCGCGGCGGTGTCCACAGGGCCCGGCGGGTCGCCGGCCGCGGTGGGCGCGGTGCAGCCGAACGGCGCGGGCGCCCGGGAACGGCAGTCGCCGAAGCTGCTCCGCAGGCGGGCGAGCATCGCGTTGAGCTGTCCGACCTCGTCGTCGGACCAGTCGCCGAGGGTGTCGGCGAGGAACTCGGTGGTGTGCCGGGAGAGCTCGTCCAGGACGGACTTGCCCGCCGGGGTGAGACGGAGGATCCGGGACCGCTTGTCACCCGGGTCGGGCGAGCGGTCGATCCAGCCGCGCTCGGCGACATGGGCGACATGGCGGCTGGTCACCGACATGTCGATGGCCATCAGCTCGGCGAGCCGGCTGAGCCGCATCTCGCCCTGCCGGTCGAGAAGGGTGAGGACGGCGGCGGAGGGCGGCGGGCATTCCAGCGGAAGGATGCGGGCCAGCCCTCTCTTCACCGCGCCGAAGGCGCTGAGCTGGCGGGCCAGTTCCTCGTACTGACTCTGTGCGGCCACGGCACCTCCTTGAACCTCATGCGCATCTTGTTGCTTAGGGCAACCATATGAGTAGATGGTTGCTTCAGACAAATTAATTTCGGGCCTCTCGGGCAAAGGATTCCAAAAGGCTCCCTGATCGGCCGGTCAAGGCCCCGGGTACCGCCGGTAAAGGCGCAGCTCAGCGGGGATCGCCGGAGGAGTGACCCCCTGGGCTGTCGCTCAGGGGGTCACCTTCGCTAGGGTCTCGCGCATGGCACACAACCCCCACGCCCCCCAGGGCCAAGGTCCCGAGGGCAACTACGACCCGGCGGGCAGCACCCAGATGTTCCGTGCGTTCGTGGACGAGGAGCCCGCGCAGCAGCAGCGCCGCTCGCAGCCCGCGGCGCAGTCGTCGGGCCCGAAGACCGGACTGATCGTCGGCATCGTCGCCGTCGTGGTCGTGCTGGCCGCGGTGGCCTGGCTCGCACTCGGCTAGTACGGACCGCCTCTTCCTCAGGACTCACGACCTCACTTCCAGGCGGCGGTGACCCTCCGGGTCTCCACGTGCATCCCCAGCGGCACCCGCCACGCGTCCACGCAGACGGTGTACGTCGCACTCCTGGCCGCTCCGGGGCCGATGGGCCCGGGCAGCGGCTGGGAGGACGTACGGGTCCCCCAGTCGACGCCCAGCGCGCCGATGATGTGCGTCGCGAACGTCAGGGTGCCCGAGCGCACCGCCGTCCCGCCGGAGTTCCGCAGCCCGACGGTGACCTTCTCGCACCACCGCCGGTCCGCCTTGGCGCGCACCGGTGAGCCCACCGTGAGCTCGGCGGGACCCGGCCCGGGGGCCGGCTTCGAGGACGTGGGCGGGGGAGCCGGCCGGCCGCCGGCCCGCGGAGTGGTGGCCGGCGGGGTGGTGGCCCGCGGAGTGGTGGCCAGTGGGGTGGTGGCCGGCCGTGTGCGGTGCGCGGCCGAACCAGGCGCTGCGGGCGGCGGGTTGAACGTTTCCGCGGCACGGCCGGGGGCGTCGAGCGGTACGAACTCGACTCCGCCCTCGGGCGGCACGGCCTTCGTCGGGGCGCTTCCGGGCCCCGCTCCTGCCGCACCCACCGCGACGAATCCCTGCTCGCCCCCGCCGTCGCCCAGGACGGTCAGCAGGCCGCCCAGGCACAGCGCGACCGCACCGGCACCCACGGCCACACGCTGACGTCGCATCGCGCCAGTTTCACTGACGAACCGTCAAATGACCAGTGGGTGGCGGTACTTGGCGGCACCGATCCGCCTCGGTGCTGCGGGGTCAGTCGGCGATGAGCCCTTCCCTGAGCTGGGACAGGGTGCGGGTCAGCAGCCGGGAGACGTGCATCTGGGAGATGCCGACCTCCTCGCCGATCTGCGACTGGGTCATGTTCGCGAAGAAACGCAGCATGATGATCTGGCGCTCGCGCGGCGGCAGTTTGGCCAGCAGCGGCTTCAGCGACTCGCGGTACTCGACACCCTCCAGCGCCGTGTCCTCGTAACCGAGCCGGTCGGCGAGCGACCCCTCGCCGCCGTCGTCCTCGGGGGAGGGCGAGTCCAGTGAGGAGGCGGTGTACGCGTTGCCCACCGCCAGGCCGTCGACCACGTCGTCCTCGGACACCCCGAGCACGACGGCCAGTTCGGGCACGGTGGGCGAGCGGTCCAGCTTCTGGGCCAGCTCGTCACTCGCCTTGGTCAGCGCGAGCCGCAGCTCCTGGAGACGCCGCGGTACCCGCACCGACCAGCTGGTGTCGCGGAAGAAGCGCTTGATCTCCCCGACCACCGTCGGCATCGCGAAGGTGGGGAACTCCACCCCGCGCTGGCAGTCGAAGCGGTCGATCGCCTTGATCAGGCCGATGGTGCCGACCTGGACGATGTCCTCCATCGGCTCGTTGCGCGACCGGAAGCGCGCGGCCGCGTACCGCACCAGCGGCAGGTTGAGCTCGATGAGGGTGTCGCGGACGTAGGTGCGCTCCGGGCTGTCCTGGTCGAGGACGGCGAGCCGCAGGAACAGGGAGCGGGACAGCGTGCGGGTGTCGAGTGCTTCCGGCTGGGAAACGATCGGCGGCGCCTGGACGGGCGCCACCTGCTCGGGTACCGGCTGCACCGGGATCTGGATCGCCGGAGCACGGTCGAGCATGTCGGGCGCATCCTTGATGAGCACCTTCGAACTGCCCTGTTCTACGGACATGCCACCCCCTCTTAGGGTCGCGGACGGTAGCGGCAGACGCTTCCCGTCGGAGGAAGCAGCCTCCACCTGAATACCGGCGGCGGAGCTGCGGCAAACGCGGTTCCAGCAGAATGTCACATGTCGGCAACACGCTGTAGCGCCAAGTCGACAAATACATGCAGGAAAGAGGGGGTGTGCGGCTTTTCTGCCCCCCGCAGGTTCCACCCGCGAGGGTTACGCCTCGATCCGATTTGCGGACCTCAGGCGCGCGAAGCTCCTGGCAAGTAGCCGTGACACATGCATCTGGGAGACCCCCAGCTCGGCGCTGATCTGGGACTGCGTCAGATTGCTGTAGTAGCGCAGCATCAGGATCCGCTGCTCGCGCTCGGGGAGCTGGACGAGGAGGTGGCGCACCAGGTCCCGGTGCTCGACCCCGGCAAGGGCCGGGTCCTCGTAGCCGAGGCGGTCGAGCAGGCCGGGCAGGCCGTCGCCCTCCTGGGCCGCTTCGAGCGAGGTCGCGTGGTACGAGCGGCCGGCCTCGATGCAGGCCAGCACCTCGTCCTCGCCGATCCGCAGCCGCTCGGCGATCTCGGCGGTGGTGGGGGAGCGGCCGTGCGCGGTGGTGAGGTCCTCGGTCGCGCCGTTCACCTGCACCCACAGCTCGTGCAGCCGGCGCGGGACGTGCACGGTGCGCACGTTGTCCCGGAAGTACCGCTTGATCTCGCCGACCACCGTCGGCATGGCGAAGGTGGGGAACTGGACGCCCCGGTCCGGGTCGAAGCGGTCGATCGCGTTGATCAGCCCGATGGTGCCGACCTGGACGACGTCCTCCATCGGCTCGTTGCGCGAGCGGAACCGGGCGGCGGCGTACCGCACCAGGGGCAGGTTGGCCTCGATGAGGGCGGCGCGCACCCGGGAGTGCTCGCGGCAGCCGGGGACGAGGTTCTTGAGCTCGCCGAACAGCACCTGGGTGAGGGCCCGGGTGTCCGCGCCACGGGTGCGGGCGGCGGGGGCGCCGGGGATCCGCTCGGGGGTCTCGGTGAGCGTCGTCTCGGTGGGCGGCGTCCCGGTGGGCGGCGTTCCGGTGGGCACCGTCCCGGCGAGGGGGGCTCCGGCGGACGGTGCTCCGGCGAGCGGAGTCCCGGTGGCCGGTGTCCCGGTGGCCGGGGGTGCCTCGCGGGACGGGGCCTCGCGGGTGGTCGGGGTCTCAGGGGTGGTCGGGGTCTCACGGGTGGCCGGGGCCTCCGGAGAGGTCGCCTGGGAGGGCGGCGCTTGTGGAGCAGTACTGGCCGGCACGGTCACGCCACCCCTTTTTCGGTCGCTACCTGGACACTTCACTTCACCATCCGTCAAAAGCGGTCATAGCATCACAAGACATGTGCACTGTGTGCAAGCACCGCATAACACCGTGTTGGGGCGCAAGTTGGGGCATAGCCATGCAAAAGCCCCGCATCGAAGAGATGCGGGGCCGGGCGTTTCTTCCCTGCGGACGGTGTACTAGAAGGGGTAGTCGGCGATCACCCAGGTGGCGAACTCGCGCCACTGCGCGGCCGCCGCCTGGTGCGCCGGGTGCTCGATGTAGCGCTTCAGCGCGTCGGCGTCCGCGACGGCGGAGTTGATGGCGAAGTCGTAGGCGATGGGACGGTCCGTGATGTTCCAGGCGCATTCCCAGAACTCCAGCTCGGGGACCAGGTCCGCGAGCTCGGAGAAGGCCTTCGCACCGGCCTGTACCCGGGGCTCGTCGCGGTTGACACCTTCGTTGAGCTTGAAGAGGACCAGATGGCGGATCACGGGCACTCCTTGGGGAAGCGGGAGCGGCCCTGCCGCGTACGCCGCGGGCTCGCCTGCTGGCCGGCTACTTCACGAGATTGGTCATGAACGAACCGATGCCCCGGGCCGCGTCGGACAGGCCCTGGAAGCCTAGCCCGACCATGTTCGCCGCCTTGTCGGGGGAGGTGATGATCGTGTACAGCACGAAAACGACCAAGATGTACAGGATGGCCTTTTTGATGTCCACGCCCAGACCCTCCCCTGTGGTCCGCCGAGCAGTCGCGAGAGTCTAACCGTACGACCGGACAACTCCAGTGGGTGAATCCGCTCACGCGGCCGGCTGCCGGGCTCTTCCGGAATTCTTCACTCCCTCTTTAAGGTCCAAGGGCCCGCCCCCGCAGGCCCTTTGGCGGCACCGCGGTGCCGCCGGCTGGAGCAGGATGGTCCATGAGCCCGGAGGATCTGGCAGGAGTCCACCGGGCGAGGAACCGGACCTCACTGCGGGGTCCGTGCCGCGCTCTCCCCTGACGGCGGCACGGACTTGGGGGTCCGTTCTCGTCGGGGGAAGCGGCTTGTCCCCCCGATGCCGCTTCCCCCGCCCTCACCGCCCGCCCTCACCCCCGACCCGGGCGCCCGCGCCCGCCCAGAACCCCCGGCAGCCCCGGCCTTCCCCCAAGGCCGGGGCTGCCGGGCATGCGCCGTGAGGGTCCGCGCGGTGAAGAAAGACGGAGCATGAAGAAAGCCCCCGCCCGGTTTCCCGGGCGGGGGCTTTCTGATGGCGGTAGCGGTGGGATTTGAACCCACGGATAGCTTGCACCATCACACGCTTTCGAGGTCTGTGATCCCTCGTTCATGGCAGTGCGAATGGGTGACGGCGCTGCACTTGAACGTGTCGATGAACCGCGACGAACATCGGCGTACGTCAGTGAATGAGACCAGAACTGAGACCACGAATGCGCCCGGTCCGCCAGTACAGAGGTTCAGCGGGACACTGCTTCCTGCCCGTGCTCCAGGTAGCTCACCCGTCCGTCCCGGCGGGCCGCTGCGGCTGCCTGAATCCGTCGTGCGAGCCTGGGGATGGTGCGTGCACCCACGTCGGCCAGTGGGTGGTAGCCGTACGTGCGCAGTTCTTCGGCTGGCAGGCGGATCTGAGCCTCAACCTCGGGCGTCAGGGTGCCGCCGTCGAAGATGTACAGGACCTTGTCGCCCTCCGAGGGGCTTGGCGCCCAGTCCACGGCGAGCAGGCTTCCGATGCCGGGCGTAATCCCGAGTTCTTCGTGGACCTCCCGCACGCACGCCTGCAGCGGAGATTCCCCGGTCTCGACGTACCCCCCGGGGATGTCGAGGTAGTCCTTGTACGTCGGCTCAACCAGCAGGACACGGTCTTGGGCATCAAAGAAGAGCGCACCCGCTGCCATCCGCGGGTGCGCCATCTTGGCTTCATGCTCGTTCTCGCTCACGCGTCCGAGCCTATCCACTTCAGATCACATGAAGCCTTTCGGCGAGATCGGCCACAGGTTGGGTCGGCCGGCCACGGGTGCCACGGACCCAGCCAAGTACGAGTTCGCGGCTCATGTAGTGGTGACGCACCTGCTCCGGGGCTACCTGCTCGGCATCCAGAACCATGGCGAGTGCATCGTCGATCCGGTTCCAAGCGCTCAGGGCGCGCGCTACCTCCAGGTTGTGCCGTACTCGCCGCTCTACCGGCATTCCGCTGGTGTCCACGTTGGGACCCAGTTCTGCGGCGACCTGCATATCTCCCAGCTCGCCAGCGGTCGCCACGCGGTGAATAGCGACGTTGGTCGGGCCGAAGGCGGTCCACATGTGGTTCGCGTCCGAGCCCAGCCGGTTCGCGAGCACCTCGGCCTCACGCAGGAAGGCTTGGGTCGTGGCCCGGTCTTCCGCCCGTGCCGCGGCCATGGAGCCCGTGAGGAAGAGCGTTCCGTACACCGAGAGGTAGGCAGGGGTCGCATCGCTGAGCCCCGCTTCCAGGTAGCCGGCGGCGTCGTTCACGAGCTGAACGGCGTTCTCGAACCGTCCCGTGGACAGGAGACAGTGGGTGACTGACCGGAACAGCGATCCCGTGATGGTGTCGTTCCCGCACTGCTGAGCTGCGGCCAAGCCTCGGTCGGCGGCGATCCAGGCCAGTTCGCTTTCCCCCAGCTTGCCGAGCACCATCGCGGCGCCCTGGTAGGTCAGTGCGAGCAGTGCGTTTGCTTCCTCCCGTTCGGCGCCTACGTGGGATCGGACCGCAAGCAGCGCATCGGCGAGCAGCAGGGGAATCTGCCGGGCTGCGAAACCGTACGTCGACCCCTGGTAGGCGTCCCACACCTCTCCCACGTCGGAGCGGAGCGCGGCGAGCGTCGGGGGCTCCCCCTCAGGGGGCGAGCCGATGAGCGGGGTGAGGAGCCGGTAGTCCATGAGCGCTTCACGCAGTGCGGGCACTGTTCGGCGACCGCTGTCCTTGGTCCACTCCATGAGCGTCGGCTCGCCGATGAGGTCACCGATGGAGACATCCAGGGCGTGCGCCAGGGCCCTGATCACCGAGAGTCGGTCGAGTTCGATGCGGTTGTTCTCGGCTTTGCCGAGCCAGTCCGCCGTGCGGCCCACGAGCCCGGCCAGCACATCTTGAGAGAGCCCGCGGCGGTGGCGGTACCAAGCAACGCGTTCGCCGGTTGTCAGGTGCTGCGTCATTCCTCGCATGTCCTCAGCCTCACCTCGGTTCGCGAAGAGACCCCGGAAGGATTTTCCGGGGTCGTGCTGCGGATGCGCCATAGCGTCGTTGACGTCCGGTGCAAGACGCCTTGAGTCGACAACGGGGAGGTACTGCCATGGCGTTGACAGCCCAGGAGCGGGACCAAGTGATGGTGGCCCTTCAGCAGCTTTCTGCGGAAGTGCACCGCGTTGCACTGCGAGCAGAGCGACTTGGGGAACAGGTCACTCTGCTTCCCTCTCGGCCTCAAGCTGCTGGAGCCTGTCATCGAGTCTCGCGAGGTGCGTACGAACCGCCGCGATCTCCTGCATGATCGCGACGAATTCGGGACTCGTCTGTTCCTGCATCTGGTCCTCGGACGGTGCGCAGACGAAGTACCCCCGGGTCGAGTCGGAACGGGCTGCGCCCCGCTGCACAAGTAGCTGGAGCGCTTTCGTCACCGTGCCGATCGAGACGCCGAACTCTGCGGCGAGCTTCCGCACAGCCGGAAGTTTCTCGCCGGGCTGGTACTTGCCCCCGGCGATAGCTCTCTGAAGGTCTGCCGCGAGCTGCTCGTTCACTCGTCCCGCGGCGTCAGCGATAGGCGTCATGCACTCGATGCTAACCGGCACGACTGACACAACCCGTTGTGCTAGCTGTACCGGTTGTGCTAGAACAGAAGTAGCGGAACGGCTCGCCAACACGGGAGCCAGGAAGCCCCGTTGTGCCTGCTTGGTCGGTTCGGGATTGCTCGTTTGAAGGCGGCTTCGGCCGCGCGCTTGCGGGTCCTGAGCTGGTGGTTACTTGAGAACTGAACAGTGAGCTGATGATCGGCAGGGTTGAGTCCCTGCCCCCGGTAACGGTCCGGGTGATGACCGTGTTGGCGGCCCCTTTGATGTGTGCCAGCTCTGGAGAACAGCCCTCGGGATCCTCCCTTCCTTTCGGGAGGGCGGCCCGTGGTCTGCCACCTGGTGCACGCCGCCCTGCTGAGCGTCAGAGCAGTGACGATGGCGCGCCCGACTCTCGGGCTCGGGCCCGGTGACCGCGGAACGGTCAGCCGGCGAAGCCCCCGCACCTTCCCAACGGAGGTTCTGGTGTTCCACCGACATACGTGGGCGCCGCCGTGCTGGACCGGCACGGCGCGTACGCCCTTCGCGTCCCCGCGGTACTGAGCGGCTGTCCCGACTCGGGACAGCTCCCGGTCCGCTTCCTGCGCGGCCTACGCCGCGCGGCCCCGGCTCTGCCGTGACGGTGCGGGATCGAATCCCGCCCGGGGCGCGGGTCTCTGCTGCTGGCAGGGACCCACATGAGGCGGCTGCCTCTCGCCAAGAAGTCCGGCCGCCCCCGCTTTCTCCGTCCCTTCGATGACTGGAGTTCCCCATGCGTGCGTACATCGGCAGCCACCACGCTGCCTCGGTAGACGAGTTCGTAGAACTGGCCCTGGGCACCCCCATCGAGCTGTGGCTCGGGGTCGAGGGCGAGAGCGAGGAAGAGGCCGCGGCCCGCGAGGCGGCCGCCCGCGACATCCTCGCCGACGACCCGTCCCTGGCGGACCGGGTGAGCCGGGTCGCCGCGCAGGCAGTCGACGCCCACCCGGAGGTCTTCAACGTCGCCCCGCTGGTCCGGCCGGCCGCCAAGCCCCGCCGCCGTCCGATGCGTAAGGCGGTGGCGGCATGATGAATGACCTGGCGATGGCCGCGGTGGCAGCCCCGCTGCGGGCCCTGAACGTGCTGGCCGCGCAGTACCCGAACCTCCCTGCCGGGGACATCGAGATCACCGAGATCTACCCGGACCGCCTGAAGATGGCGTTCCACGACGCCCTCGGCGCGTTCGAGGCGTGGCGGGACGCTCTGGAGATTGCCCCGGAGGACGTCGACCACGGTACGCAGAGCGGGGGTTCGATGCTCCGGCTGACCGCCTCCATTTCGTACGCCGGGGCGGAAGTGCAGTTGGTCGGGTTCGCAGAGGTGCCGACCTGCTACACCGCTCGGACGGAGGCAGTCGCATGATCCGTCTCGTCAGCCGAGCCCGTATCGAGCGTCTCGTCGCCGAAGCGGACGCCGCCCGTACGCAGGCCCGCCACGTGCGGGAGCAAGCGGACACGGCCTACTCCGAGCACATCCGCACGGTCTACGGGCTGACCGCCCGTGCCGAGTCGTCCGAGAAGGAAGGGACCACGCTCCGGGCGGACCTGCTGATGATGCAGGTCGCCTTGGAGAACGTGGCCGATGACCTGGACCGGGCCCGCGACGATCTGGACAGTGCACGCGAGGAGCTGGCCGCCCGCACCCGGGAGGTCGCCGCGCTGAAGGCGCCGCCGACCGAGGTGCTGGTGCTGCTGCTCCACTTCGGCGAGCCGCACAGCATCCACCCCGACAGCGCCGCCGCCCGCGCATACGCGGCCACCCACGGCGCCCCGCTGAACGGCTGGGTGAAGTGCGATGAACGCTCCGCCCACTCGGTGGCGTGGCTGTGCATCCCGTTCAAATTCGCCGCCGGGCAAGACCACTTCGTGAGCGTGGTCGCCCCTGCGGTGAGGGCACTGGAGGGGGCGGGATGAACACCTCCATGAACAGTGTTCAGATCCGTTCAGCGGAGACCGCGCTGTCGGTGGGCACCTGGCTGATCGTGGCCGGGGCGATGCTGTACTCGATCCTCACCGTCACGCCGTTGATGATCGCCCACACCTCCCCCGAGTGGCGGTGGACGGCGCCGATCCTGCCGCTGGTCGTCGACGCTGCGGTGGTCATCGTGGTCCGCCTGGACTCCGTTCTCGCCCGCCTCGGTGGGCACGGAGGCCGGTGGCCGGTGGTGCTGCGGTGGATGACCGGCGCGATGACGCTCGCCCTGAACATCGCGGACTCCGCCCTGAAAGGGGACCTGGTCGGCGTCGCCGTGCACTCGGTGGCCCCGCTCCTGTTGATCGTCACGGCAGAGTCCGGACTTGCCTACCGGCGGGCCATCACCGCTGCGGTGAACGCCCTGGAGCAGGAGCGACGCACCGAGCAGGAACGGCGCGACCAGGCGGCCCGGGAACGTACTGAGGAGAGCCGGGCGCAGGCCCGCGAGGAGCGCGAGCACGCCGCGCAGCTCGCTCGTGAACAGCGTGAACACGAGGTGCGCCTCGCTCGTGAGGCCGGTGAACGCGAGGACCGGCAACGGGCGAAAGACAGGGAGCGGGCAGAAGCCGCGGAGCGTGCGGAGCGTGAGGCTCGTGAACGCCGTGAACGCGAGCGCGAACAGCTTCAGCGCGAGCGTGAACAGCGTGAACGCCAGGCCGCCGAACGTGCGCAGCGTGAGCGCCGCGAAGCTGCGGAGCGGGCGGACCGTGAACACCGTGAACGCGAGGAACAGGCGGACCGCGAACGCGCCGCGCTCCTGGAGCGGGGGCCGGCCGCGGAGAAGCTGCCCGAGGATGAGGCCCGCGCTCTGGTGAGTCAGGCGTTCGCCGTCAGCCTCCCCGTGCGGGCCGCTGCGGAACTGTGCGGCTGGTCCGTGGGCTGGGTCAGCACCCGCTACGCCGAACAGCGGCCACCGCAGCAGGAGAGCCGGGCGGATGACCACCTGGTGAGTGCCTGATGGGCACCTTCCACGGCCAGTGCCTGGCCGCGGCCCCGTCGACCTCGGGGGTGATTCCGCGGGTGCTGTGGCGGTGCGCCCCCAAGGGCTACGCCACCCTCCGGCAGCTCGACGCAATGGGCCTGCGCCCCGGCGGGCAGGGCGTGCAGATCGAGCTGTTCCGGCCGCGCTACCGGCGCGGCCCCCTGGTCGCCTACCTCTACCGCGTCGACCTTGCCCGGCCGAAGCGGCCGATGACTGCGGCGAAGTGGGCCGCGCTCGCCAAGGCGAACGCCGCCCGCCGCACCTGCCCCTCCTGCAAGACCGATGCCGGGTACGTCATACCGGCCTCGCTCGGGATGTGCGTGCCCTGCGCCTACCCCGAAGACCAGCAAGCCGCCTGAACCACCTGAACACCCTCTCTGAGCTGAGGAGTTCCACGTGAAGATGCGCAAGCTGTCCAGCTTCGACGTGCTGCCGCTCGTGACCGGTGTCGTGGCCCTGAGCTGCGGTGCGATCACCGTCTCTCGCCTGCTGACCTACCGGGTGCCCCTGGGGGCAGCCCTGCTGTGCGGGGTGGCGGTCACGGTGATGTTCGCCGTCATCGGCTTCGTCTACGACTTCCTTTCCCGCCCGGTCTTCCGCTGCTCCGTCCCCGACTGCTCCTACCTGGTGCGGCTCTCGCACGCGGACGCAGCCGAGACGCGCCGTTGGCAGGAGAGCGCCGCCGCCCACCCCGACCACGAACTCAGCGTCCGCCGATGAACACCCCTGAGACCAAGAGGAGTTCCGCCGTGCCCACTTCCACCCCGGACCGTTCCGAGCAGGGAACGCATCACTGGATTCTCACGATGGACCTGCCGGGACATGCGGCAGCGACCACCCACGGCACCTTCCACCTGCTGCCGGGCCAGACCCGCCAGGACGTGTTCGTCCTGATTCGCCGCTCCATGGTCGACAAGCACCCGTCGATGGCCCGCGCGAACGTCGTCTTCTTCTCCTTCGAGCCCAACCGGCTCTGACCAGCGCCTTTCCCCTACGCAGGACCCGGACGACAGCTTTGGCCGGCCAGGCGTCCGGGCCCTGCTCAACCTCCCGAAGGAGTGGACCCAGCATGACGGACACCACCCTCACCGCGACAGAAGCCCCGCCTCCCGTCGCCCCCTCCGACACTCCGCCCGCCCCGCCTGAGCAGAAGGCGCCCGCAGCCGCCACGGTGGAGCACACCCCCGGCGGCTGGCCGGTCGTCCCGCTCGCGGTGACGGGCACCAACACCACCGCCTCCCTTCTCGCCGCTGCTTCCCTGGCGGGCGGGCCGGTGGCCCTGGCCGTTGCCGCCACCGGCGCCGTCGTCCTGGGTGCGGTCGCTGCCACCGCCCGGCACCGCCAAGGCGACAAGGAGAAGTCCAAGCCCGGTGCCCGCAAGCCTCGCCTCGCGTCGAAGTCCGGCTCCGTTGGCGGACGCGTCCGCGGCTTCGGCGGGGGTACGTCCGCCAGCCGTGGGGCCCGGCCGGGTGCATCCGGCAAGGTTCCCGCTGCGCGCCGCCCGGCCGGGGGCCTCCATGCGGCAACCTCGCGAACGGGCAGCGCCGGTGCACCTCGCTCAGGCCGCTCCGGGTCTGCGGGGGGTGGCCTGCACCGTTCCCCCGGTTCGGCGCGCGGCAGCATCGGCCGTGGCGGTGCTGGCCGCGGCGGCGTCAGTGCCGCGCGGAGCAGGGCCGGTGAGGTCCGCGCCCTGCGGGACGGCTCCCGGCAGTCCGCACCCACACGCGCCGCGCAACGGGCGCAGACCACCACGGCCCGCCGGAATGTGGCCGATGCCCGACGCGACGCACGGGCAGCTGCCCGCACGCGGTCCGCCTCCGGCAAGGGACTGGCCGGGCGGGCGCTGAACAAGGGCGCCGCCAAAGTCCGGGCGGCCACCCGGGGCGCCAGGAACCGGTTGCGGGCTGCCAGCGACCGCCAAGCGGCGGGGAAGGTCGGCACCCACCGCAGCCAGGTACGCAGGGCCCCGGCCCGCCAGGCCGGCCGCCGCGCCCTGCGCCATTCCCGCCGGGTCGCACGCCGTGCCCTGATCCGTTCTGCAGCACGCTTTCAGGCGCGCCGTCTGCTGGCTGCTCTGTTCGGCGGGGTCCTCGGCATCTTCGGAATGGTGACCACCCCGCTCGGCCGCTGGCTCGGGTGGAACTGGCTCCAGTACCCCGGACGCCGCCTCTACCGCCGTCTCACCGGTGCCGCCCGCCAGCAGCGGGATGCCCGCGATAACGCCATCCGCGACCAGCGGGCGGCCCGTGATGAGGCGATCCGTGCACAACAGGCCGCCGAAGAGGACGCCGCCGACACCGAGGGCGAGGAGGGCGAGGTGGGGGACGCCGTCCAGCGCCCTGACCACCTGGTTCCGCAACCCGCCGCACCTGCATCCGCCTCAAGTGAGGGAGAGAACGTGTCTGGATTCCGGTTCGAAGAGTACGCATCGGAGATGGAGAACGCCGCCAACTCCTATGAGCCCGAGGACGCGATGGAGATCCTCGCGATGGTCGAGGGGCTGCCCGCCGCGCTCACCTCCGTCGCCAACGTCATGCGGATCCTCGCCGAACGTTCCGACAGCGAGTTCCCGCTGGAGAAGGAAGTCGCCTCCGGGTTCGACGACATCTACGGCGCCCTGATGTCCGCGGTCGCCGTCGCGGACGACATGGGCCCGCTGTTCCGGCAGGTCCACGAGCAGGACATCGCCCGTCACGAGGACCCGCGCAACGGTCCCGAAGCCGAGAAGGGCTGGAACGTCTGATCATGACCAAGACCACCGACACCCCCACGGGGCCGGTGTGGGACTGGACCGCCGGTCACGGACCCGTGACCGGCGCCCTGTCCGCCACCACCGGGTGCCTCGCCCTCGCCACCACCGGGGCCGCCACCGGCATGCCCCCCACCTGGGTCCTTGCCGCCGGAAGTGCCGGGGCTATCGGCCACACCATCGCCTCTGTGCGCGCCCGCCTCTCGGCCCGCACGCTCGCCCTGCGCTCCGCGACATGGCTGGTCGGCGCCGGGTGGACAACATGGGCCATGACCACCGGCCCCCTCACCTGGGCCGCTCTCGGCTCGCTGGCCACCCTCGGGGTCGGCATCGGTGCCGGGGCCCGCTCCACCGGCCTCTATGAAGAGGCCCGTGAGCTGGAAGCGCTCGCCGTCGCCGAACAGCAGGTCGCCCGTGAACTGTCCGCAGAGCGGCGTGCCATCGCTGCGGAGTGGGTGGACCGCATCCAGCGGGTCTGCGGCATCACCCTGCGCATCCTCGCCGTCGAGAACTGGCCCTCCGGGGCCGGGTTCACCATCGACGCCGAACTCCCGCCCGGCGGCACCACCTACGACCGCATCGCCGTTCAGTCCGCGGCGCTCGCAGCCGACGCCCGCCTCCCGCACGGATGCACCGCCACCGCCTCGCAGGGCATCGACCAGGGCCGCGTGCTCATCGACGTGAGCACCGTCAACGTCCTGGTCACGGAGATCGGCTACCCCACCGACTACTCGCCGCTCTCCGTGCTTACCGGCATTCCGTGGGGGGTGCGCACCAACGCCGAAGAGATCCGCGCCTACCTCCGCGAGCAGTGCGCCCTGGTGGTCGGCCCCACCGGGTCGGGCAAGACGAACCTGGTCCACTCGATCCTTGCCGGGTTCGCCCGCGCCACGGACATGCTGACCTGGGTCATCGACCTCAACGCCGGATCGGCCGGCCTGCCGTGGGTGCGCCCCGCCCTGAACAGCGACGGCAGCACGCAGGGCGTACGGCCGGGCATCGACTGGCTGGCCGCCTCCTATGAGGAAGCCATCCTGATGCTGGACGCGGCGGTGCGGGTGGCAAAGCACCGCAAGATGGCCTACCAGGAGCTGCTCAGCGAGCAGAACACCGACCTGCTGCCGGTCAGCGACCGCATTCCGCAGATCATCATCCTGGTGGACGAAGGTGCGGAAATCCTGGTCAGCACCGACCCGAAGCTGAAGAAGCTCGCAGCGAAGCTGCAGGAAGTCATCCGCATCGCCCGTGCGATGGGCATCCGCACCGTGCTGACCGCGCTCGGTGCCACCGGCTCGGTTCTCGGCAACCTGATAGTCCGCCGGGAGGCCAGGATCCGGGTGGCCCTGACCGGCGGCGAGACCGAGGGCATGGACCTGGGCAAGCAGTTCCCCGGCGTCCGCGGTCTCCGTCCCGACCAGGCCCCCTACAAGGGCGCCGGGTTCATGGGCACCCCCGAGTCGCCCGCGGCGCTGTTCAAGTCGTGGCGGATCCTGCCCAACCAGATCCGCGACATCGTCCACGCCACGTCCGACCGGCACCCCGCCCTGGACGCCATTTCCGCCAAGGCCGCGGGCCCCACCTACGCCCGCCGCTGGGACAGCGCCCGCACCGCGTGGATCAACGACCACCTCACCACCCCGCCGCCCCCGGCCCTGGGAGCGGAACAGCAGGCGGCCCGCGGCGGGCACGGACTCAACCTCTCCGCCTTGCGCACCGAGCAGCCGGCCGACGGCGAAAGCCGCGAGGACGCGCTCGCCCGGAAGTTCCGCGAAGAGATCGACGCACAGTTCGCCACCGCACCCGACCCCGCCACCCCGGCCCCGGGGAAGCCCGAACGCGACAGCGGGCCGGGGCTCAACCTCTCCGCGCTGCGCGGTACGGAGCCGCCCGAGGACAACGCCGCCCGCGAGGCAGCCCTCGCGCTGCTGCTCGCCGCCGGGCCGGAAGGCACCGGCGCCTCCGCGATGGAGCGCGAGCTGAAAGCCGAGCACGGCACTACCCGGCAAACGATCGTCGGCTGGCTCAAGTCGTGGACCACGGACGGCTTCGCGGTACGGATCGGCAGCGGCACCAAGGTCCGCTACGTCCACCGCGATCACGCCTCCAACCTCCCTCCCGAGAGCTGACCCTGTCGCTTGTCACCCCACCCCCGGCAAGCCCCCCAGTCGGCCTTCTGCGGGCCGAAAAAGCGCTTTGACCTGGGAGACGACAAGCGACAAGACAAGCGACAAGACAAGACAAGCGACAAGGCAGACGACAGGCAGCACGACAAGCAGCACGACAAGCCACGCACCGGCCGGCGCCCCCACCCCCGGGGGCCGGCCGGGGCCTGTGAGGGGAGTCCCTTGTGCACTCCGAGACCCCGTACACGATCACCACCGCCGCCCGGAACCCCGACCCGCTCGCCTATTTGGCACCCGCCCCGCGGGCCGTGATGCTCCCCTCCGAGATGCCGCCCGGAGTCCAGCGGGTGATCCTCCCCAACGGCGAGCACGCCCTCGCCTACGTCCAGACCCCCACCCACGCGGTACCGCCCGCACCTCCCGCGCCGCAGCCGATCCCGGCGTGGGCCAAGACCGTCGCTCTCCTGACGCCGACGATCGGCGGGGGCATCGCCGCCGCCGGAATCGGCCTCTCCTACGCCGCCCCGGGACTGATCGCCATGACCGACGCCCTCTGGGCCGCCGTCGCCTTCATCGCCATCGGCGCCCTCGCCGTCCCCCTGATCCTGCGCTGCACCCGCTCCCGCACCGCAGCCCCGGCACACATCACGCAGAACATCACCGCGACCGGCATGTTCGGCCGCGCCAACGGAACCATCAACCACCGCTGACGCCGCCCTGGCGGCCCCACCGGAAGGAGGTCGCCGTGGTCGCGACCATCCCGCTCGTCCTGCTCTTCGGTGTCCTGCTGGCCGTGATCCTGCGCGCCTCGCGCGGCGGCTACATCCTCGCCCTCGTGGCCACCCTCTTCGGGTTCTTCCTCGCTGCCACCGGCGCCGCGGGCCCCGTCAACCAGGCCATACGCACCTTCTTCGACGTCCTGTCTCAGTGAGGAGAGCCCCATGACCTGCCGTCCCTGCACCACCAGCCGCACCGTCCGCCTCCACGCCTACCCGGCCGGAGACGCCCGCGCCTCGCTCAAGGCCGCACACGCTGCGACCGAAGCCCGCCAGCAGACCACCGCCCCCGTCCACATCCACTACGAGGCCGCCGACGACACCTTTGTCGTCCTGCGCACCGAGGAGAACTGACCCATGGACGAAGACTTCGAAGAATTCGACTGCGAGCAGTGCGCCCCCTCCGACGGCAGCGAGCCGTACGTCCCGCACTGCTGCGGCTGCGGGGCCGACGGCTCCAGCGAACGCCCCGACTGCAACTGCCAGTAGTACCCACCCGAAGGAGATCAGCATGTCGTTCGGAGAGACCCCCATCACGATCGTCGGCAACCTGACCGCCGACCCGGAACTGAAGTTCACCGAGGGCGGCGCCGCGCTCGCGAAGTTCACCGTCGCCTCCACCCCGCGCTCCTTCAACAAGGAGTCGGGCCAGTGGCAGGACGGCACGTCCACGTTCTTCCGCTGCGCCGCCTGGCGCACCCTCGCCGAACACGTCGCCGAATCCCTGGCCAAGGGGACCCGGGTCGTGGTCACCGGCCGGATCCGCCAGCACGACTGGAAGACCCCCGAGGGCGAGAACCGGTCCATGCTCGCCGTCGAGGTCGACGAGATCGGGGCGTCCCTGCGGTTCGTGAACGTCACCATCCGCAAGGACGACGGAGCCCGCCGCACCTCCGCCCCGGGCCCGGACGCGTGGGCATCCGCCGGCCCCGCCGCACAGGGCAGCTCCGGGGAGGAACCGCCGTTCTAGCTGTGCCCGGGGTCGGCGTCCTCTCGCCGGATGATCACGCCCACCCCGGCTCCCCCCAGTCCCTTCGGGCTGGAGGTGCGGACCGTACGCGGTCCGCACCTCCAGCCTCGTCCTCGGCCGTCCTCGGCCGAGGACCCCGCGAAGAGTGACTTCGCGGATAACTTGCTCGCCACCAGGTCGACTTCGGTCCGCCCCATGGTCCGGTCCGTCCGCGGCTTCGATCCGCCCCGACGGTCCGGACGTCCGCGACTTTGGTCCGTCCCCCGGTCCGTTGGTCCGCGGCCCGGTCCGCCCGGACGGTCCGGCCTTGGTCCGTCCGTCTGGCCTGGTCCGCCCGTCCGGGCAGCGGACCGGACCGGACCGGCTGACCCACGGACCGTGACTGGACCGTAGGGCCGACCCAAGGGGCGGGCACCGTACACCCGGTTTCCTGACTTCGGAAATCAGGAATTCTCCGGATCATCGTTCACAGACCTCGCCGACGAAACGCCTGGTGGCGGACCGTCGCCGGGCTCTGTGGTGCCCGCAGCCGTGGGCACATCAGGGGTGGACGCCCTCTCGCCAAAAGATCGCGTCCGCCCTGGCTCTGCCCGTCCCTTCGAGAACACACGGGAGTTGCTGTGCTGACCTTGACCGATCTGTTCTGTGGTGCCGGTGGATCGTCCACCGGCGCCATCAACGTCCCCGGTGTGCAGGTGCGGATGGCCGCCAACCACACCCGGCACGCCATCGACACCCACCAGGCCAACCACCCCGACACCGACCACGACTGCGCCGACCTCTCCCAGGTCGAGCCCCGCCGATACCCGACCACGGACATCCTGTGGGCGTCTCCGGAGTGCACCAACCACTCCAACGCCAAAGGCGTCGCCAGGGACCACGGCGAATGGGACAACGGGCTGTTCGCCGCCGACGGCACCAACGAGACCGCGATCCGCTCCCGCGCCACCATGTGGGACGTGCCCCGGTTCGCCGAGGTCCACCAGTATCGGGCGATCATCGTGGAGAACGTGGTGGAGTCCCGCTGGTGGGGGCCGAAGTCCAACCGCGGTGCGGTCCACGATGCGTGGCTGGCCACCATGAAGGCATGGGGCTACGACCACCGGGTGGTCTACCTCAACTCCATGCACGCCGCGGCCTACGGGCGCGGCGCGGCACAGAGCAGGGACCGCAAGTACGACGTGTTCTGGCGTTCCGGCGACCGCGCCCCCGACTTCGACAAGTGGCTTCGCCCCGCCGCTGAATGCCCGACACACGGCAGGGTCCGGGCGATCCAGGGGTGGAAGACCACCAAGCTGTGCAGCCCGCTCAAGCCGTGGGGCAAGTACGGGGCCCGCAACCAGTACCAGTGGCGCTGCCCGCAGACCTCGTGCCGCAACGCGGTCATCGAGCCGGCCGTACGCGCGGCAGCCGAGATTGTGGACTGGTCCCGGCCCGCCGTCGCCATCAAAGACCGTGCGGACCGCCGGATGCGCGCCCTGGAACCGGAGACGATGCGGCGCATCCGAGCCGGATTCGAGCAGTTCCACCGCCCCTACCTGGTACCCGTCGAAGGCCGCGACGGCAAGCAGCCCTTCCCCATCGACCACCCGATGCGGACCTGCTCGACCCGCAACGAAACCGGACTCGCACTGCCCCCGTACATGGTCGAGCTACGCGGCGGCAGCTCCTCCCACCGCGCCATCACCGAGCCGCTGGCAACTGTCTGCGCAGGCGGCAACCACCACGGCGTCGTCACCGCCCCGGACATGATCCTGCCGTACTACTCCAGCACCACCGCCACCCAGGAAGCCCACCGCCCGCTGCCCACCGTCACGACCGTGGACCGGTGCGCCGCCCTGTACGGCGGGAGCGTCACCAGCGCCGAGGACATGCGGTTCCGGATGCTCGAACCGGAGGAGTACAAGGCGGCCATGGAGTTCCCCGCCGACTACATCCTCACGCCGAACGACAAGCGCACCAAGGTCGAGATGCTCGGAAACGCGGTCACCCCCAACGCGGCCCGCGACCTGGTCGCCATGGTCACCGAAGCGCTCACCGGCGAAGCCCTGGAACCCGCTGCAGGCTGACACGGGGCGCTCGCCGGTCCCCTTCCGCCACCCCAGGGGCGGAAGGCTGCAAGAGCATTGCGCCGACGGGAGCAATGCTCTTGCACCAGCTTGCTCGCCCTCGGGCGGGCGGGCTGGCGGAAGCTACGCTTCCGCCCCAACTTGCTCGCTCAGAGCCGTGTCCCGACTCGGGACACGAGTCCTGTCCCGAGTCGGGACATGCGACTTGTCCCGAGTCGGGACAAGCGCGGTCCCCACCAGGCGGTCCTGGGGACCGGTCCCCGCATCGATCGGGGACCGGTCCCCGGGACAGGGCGTCAGGGGGCCGGTCCCCGCGTGCACGGTCCCCGTGAAGTTGCTGGTCTCCGACGGGGACCGGTCCCCTGGGGGAGCCGACTACGGCCCCGCAAACGGTGCTGTTCCCCAGGGGAACAGGGCCCGCGTCCCCTCGGGGAACAGCCTCTGTGTTCCTCCGGGGAACAGCCCATTACGAACGATCCGGACGTAAGGGCGGGGCAATGTACACCCACATCGCCGGTTAGCCGAACCGGCGTTTCTCCGGATCCTCATTCACACACCGCAGCGACGGGACGCCTCACGGCGTGCTGTCGCCGTGCCCCGTCGTGCCCGCAGTCAGCGGGCATGCCCGGGGCGGGCGCCCTCTCGCCAAAGATCGCGCCCGCCCCGGTTCTCCCCGTCCCTTCGAGAACACAGGAGAACTTCCAGGATGCCTCACCTCCCTGCGTCCGCGCTGCTCGATGCAGCGCTGGCCGCTGCCGAACGCGGGTGGCACGTCTTCCCGCTCCGTCCGCACTCCAAAGTTCCCGCCCTCCACGGCGAAGCCCACTGCCCCCGCATCCGGGACTGCGCAGCCGGCCACGTGAAGTGGGAACAGCGCGCGTCCACCGATCCGCGCCGCATCCACCGTGCATGGGCCGACGCCCCGTTCAACGTCGCCATCGCCACCGGCCCCTCCCACCTGGTCGTCGTCGACCTGGACGTGTCCAAGGAGGAAGGACAGGAAGGAGCGCCTGACGGCGCCACTTCGTTGGCGGCGCTCTGCGAGCGCGCCGGAGAGCCGATCCCACAGACGTACACGGTGCGGACTGCCAGCGGCGGGCAGCATCTGTACTTCACCGCCCTGGATGACGTACGGCTCACCAACTCCACCGGCAGGCTCGGCAAGGCGATCGACACCCGCGCCCACGGCGGATACGTCGTCGCCGCGCACAGCATCGTCGGCGGGACCCGGTACACGGTCGACAACCCCACACCGCCCGCCCCGCTCCCCGCATGGCTCCTCCACGCCCTCCTGCCGCCTGTTGGGCCGCGCCCTGCGGCCCCGGTGGTGCAGGCCCGCACCACGTCGGCATACGTACGGGCGGCCCTGCGCAACGAGGTCGACAACGTCACCCACGCCCGGGAGGGCGGACGCAACGTCACCCTGCGGCGGGCGGCACGGGCGTTGGGGCGCCTGGTCGCGTCCGGCGACCTCAGCCGGGACGAAGTAGAACGGCCTCTTCATGCGGCGGGGGCCGCGGCCGGCCTTCCCCCGCGGGAAGTCGCCGCGACGGTCACCAGCGCCCTCAACTGGTCCCTCGCCAACAACCCGGCGCGGAGCCTGGCATGACCGCGCCCGCCCACCCCTCCATGAAGAGGCCGTTGAACCCCGGTCCCGGCCGCGCCTGCGTCACCGGGTTCCGCCCCGGCATCCAGGTCCGCGGGCTCGGCAGGGACCAGGTGCCCGTCGCGGACTGGCTGTGCGCCTGCGGGTGCCACGAGCGCGCCAGGGGCCGCGCCGCCGTCACCGCGGTCCTTGCCCGCGCGGAGGTCGGCCACTGCCCCCACGTCGCCGACACGGCCGCGCCCCCGAACCAGGAGGGCGCCAAGGGCGCCGCCCGTCAGGGCGTCCTTTCAGCCTTTCCCTCCGCACCACTCCCGGACACTGCACCCGCCCCGGGCCCCGAAAGGAGGAACGCCGCATGACCAGCATCAACCCGCCCGCACCGCACATCGACGGCGCCGCACTGCTCGACCAGGTCGAGGCATTCCACCGCCGCTTCAACGTCTTCCCCCTCCAGGCCGCCTACGTCGCCGTCACCCTCTGGGACGCGCACGCGCACCTGGTCGACTGCTTCGAGACCACACCCCGCATCGCGTTCCTCTCCCCGGAACCCGCATCCGGCAAGTCCCGGGCCCTGGAGATCGTGGAAACCCTCACCCCGAACGCGGTGAGCACCGAATCGGCCTCGGCGAACGCCCTCTACCGGCTGATCGAGGGACCTGCCGGGCTCCCCACCGTCCTCTTCGACGAGGTCGACACCATCTTTGGCCCCAAGGCCGGGGACAACGAGCCCCTGCGCGGCTTTTTGAACTCCGGCTACCGGCGCATCGGCGGCGCCATCCGCTGTGTCGGAGAAGGGTCGAAGCAGGAGGCGACGACGTTCTCCAGCTTCTGCGCGGTGGCCATGGCCGGCCTCGGCTCTCTGCCGGACACGATCCTCACGCGCTCCGTCATCATCCGGATGCGGCGCCGGGCGCCGAACGAGGAGGTCGAGCCCTACCGGCAGCGCATCCACGAGAAGCAGGGCCACGCCCTGCGCGAGCAACTCGCCGAATGGGCCGACACCGTCCGCGACCTCGTTGCGAACGCGTGGCCGCAGATGCCGCACGGGGTCACTGACCGGCCCGCCGACGTGTGGGAGCCGCTGCTGGCCATCGCGGACGCCGCCGGTGGGCAGTGGCCGGAGCGGGCGCGCGCCGCCTGTGTCGAGCTGATCCAGTCGGCAGCGGCCAGCGACAAGATGTCCATGGGCATCCGGCTGCTGACCGACCTGCGCGACCACGTCCTCAACGGCATCGACCGCCTGCCCACCGTCGCCGTCCTGGACCGCCTCTACGCGCTGGATGAAGCCCCGTGGGCCGACATGGGAGGCAGGCCCCTCGGTCCCCGCGGACTCGCCAAGATGCTCAGCGAGTACGTCACGGCGGACAACACCCCGATCGCTCCGCGCAACATCAAGACCGGAGCGAGCGTCCTCAAGGGCTACTACGCCGCCGACATGGCCGACGCCTGGCAGCGCTATTGCCCCCCTCCCCCGGGAAACACCGCTACGTCCGCTACTGCCGCTACCGCGCAGGTCAGCGGCCTAAATCAGGTAGCGCAACGCCGGATCAGCCCCGCTACCCCGACCCCGCTTCCCGCTACCCCGTCACCCCTGCCCGGCAGCGCCGCACCCCGCCGGTAGCCCCACCTATCCGCTACCGCCGCGCTTCCCGCTACCCCAAAAATGCCTCTGACCAGGGCGGTAGCGGGAGTAGCGCCAGTAGCGGCACTCCAGGGGGAGGGGCGATGTCCCTCCCCCTGCCCACAAGGAGATCTGCATTGAGTGAGATCGAGTACGACCCGACGTTGGTGCTGCTCACGGTCGAGGAAGCCGCGCGCCGACTGCGCATCGGCCGGACGCTCTGCTACCGCCTCATCCGCGCTGGCGAGCTGGAGTCCGTCCCCGTCGGCCGCCTGCGCCGTGTCCCGGCGGAGGCCATCCCCGAGTACGTCGCTCGCCTGCGCCAGACCCACCGAGCCCTCGCCGCGTAAGGAGCCCCATGGAAGACGAAGAGAAGCGCACCCGCCGTCCCAACGGCGAATCCAGCATCTACCTCGGCAAGGACGGCCGTTGGCACGGCCGGGTGACCGTCGGAGTGAAGGACGACGGATCGCCGGACCGGCGTCACGTCTCGCGCAAGACCAAGCCCGAAATCCACAAGGCGGTGAGGAAGCTGGAGAACATGCGCGACAACGGCAACGTGCCCAAGCCCGGCAAGCCGTGGACGGTCAAGACGTGGCTCGCCCACTGGGTGGAGAACATCGCGAAGCCGGTGATCAGCGTCAACACCTACAGCGGGTACGAGGTCGCGGTGCGTGTCCACCTCACGCCGGGGCTCGGAGCGCATCGCCTGGACAAGCTGCAACCGGAACACGCCGAACGGTTCTACGCCAAGATGAAGGCCAACGGGAGCAAGCCCGCCACCGTCCACCAGGCGCACCGCACCCTGCGGGCCGCCTTGAACGAGGCGGTCCGACGACGGCACCTCGCCTCCAACCCGGTGAACCTGGCGAAGGTTCCCCCGGTGGTGGAGGAAGAGGTCGACCCGTACACGTTGGAAGAGGTCGCGCGCCTCATGGAGGCTGCGGCCGACCGGCGACACCCCGTCCGGTGGTTCCTCGCCCTGGCTCTCGGTCTCAGGCAGGGCGAGGCGTTGGGTCTCAAGTGGGCCGATCTCGACCTGGACAACGGGCTGCTGAAGGTTCGGCGCAGTCGGCTGCGGCCCAAGTACGAGCACGGATGCGCGGATCCGTGCGGGAAGTCGCCGGGCTACTGCAAGCAGCGGAAGCACATCCGGCCCCCCACGAAGGAGACGAAGTCGCGGGCGGGGACCAGGCCCATCGGCCTCCCGCCGCAGCTCCTCCCGATGCTCAAGGTCCACCAGGAGGCGCAGGCTCGGGAGAAGGAGCGGGTCCGGCAGCTCTGGGAGGACGACGACTGGGTGTTCACCAACGAGGTCGGGCGGCCCGTGAACCCGCGCTTCGACTGGGAGGAGTGGAAGCGGCTGTTGAAGGCAGCGAAGGTCCGGGACGGGCGCCTGCACGACGCCCGGCACACGGCGGCCACGGTGCTCCTGCTGCTCGGTATCCCGGACACCGCCGTCGACGGCATCATGGGCTGGGAGCCCGGCGGAGCACAGCGCCGCCGCTATCAGCACCTGACCGCGCCGATCCTGAAGAACATCGCGGACAAGATGGGCCGCACCCTCTGGCCGGCCGAACGGCCCGTACCGATGGACGCTGCCGAGTCCGTGAAGGAAGCCCTCGGCAACCTCCCGGAAGACGGTCCCGACGATCTCCCCGGAGAATCACCCGATCAGGTCAAGTGAGACCAGAACTGAGACCAGGAACGACGGAAGCCCCGTCCCTTGCGGGGCGGGGCTTCACGTTCCTACTGCTCAAGAGCGGTAGCGGTGGGATTTGAACCCACGGATAGCTTGCACCATCACACGCTTTCGAGGCGTGCTCCTTAGGCCACTCGGACACGCTACCGAGACAGAGTCTAGCCCACGTGGGGCAGTGCTCCGAAACCGATAACCGCCAGGTCCGGGCCGGGACGGCTACCGGTCGCGGAAGAACGCGGTCAGCTGGGCCGCGCACTCCTCCTCGCGTACGCCCGCGATCACCTCCGGGCGATGGTTGAGCCGCCGGTCCCGTACGAGGTCCCAGAGCGAGCCCGCCGCCCCGGCCTTCTCGTCGCGGGCACCGTAGACGACCCGGCCGATCCGGGACTGGACGATCGCGCCCGCGCACATCACGCACGGTTCGAGGGTGACGACCAGCGTGCAGCCGGTCAGCCGCCACTGCCCCAGCCGCTCGGCGCCCCGCCGGATCGCCAGTACCTCGGCGTGCGCCGTCGGGTCGCCGTGCAGCTCCCGCTCGTTGTGCCCGAGCGCGAGCACCTCCCCGGCCGGGGACAGCAGGACGGCGCCGACCGGCACATCGCCGGCCGCCGCTGCCGCCGCCGCCTCGGCCAGGGCGAGAACCATGGCCGGCTGCCATGGCTCCCGTACGAGGTCACAGGTGCGTGCCCCCGACTCGCGCGGGTCGTGCTGGTTCTGCGGGTGGTGCACTAGCGCACGGCCTCCAGGATTTCCGCGGCGCCCAGTGCGTCCACGATCTCGGACAGTGCGTCACTGCCGAGCTCCAGGAGCCGCTGCTCGGTCATGCCCAGATCGGCCAGGATGCGCCGGTCGCCGACCGGGCCCGCCGTCGCGGCGGCGGTCCTGCCCGGGCCTTCCGGGGTCTCGTCGACCACTCCTTCGCCGTCCCCGTCCGGGGCGGCCGGTTCGCTCTCGCCGTCCTCGGTGCCGTCGAGGTCCAGCAGGTCCAGGTCGGCGGAGGGGTCGTCGCCCTCTGCGCCGAGCAGTTCGTTGGTGAGGATCTCTCCGTAGCTGGAGCGGGCCGCGGCGGCTGCGTCGGAGACGTAGATCCGCGGGTCCTCCAGGTCCTCCACGCGGACGACGCCGAACCAGGCGTCCTCCTGCTCGAGGTAGACGAGGACCGTGTCGTCGTCCAGCGAGCCCTCCCGGGCCAGCTCGACGAAGTCCGACAGGGTTTCCACGTCGTCGAGCTCTGTGTCGCTCGCTTGCCAACCGTCTTCGGTGCGCGCGAGCAGTGCGGCGATGTACACCGTGACTCTCCCACTGATCAGAGGTGTGACGATTCAGCGGTGCTCCGCTCGGCCCCGCCCACCGGAATCGTGGCAGAAACCTGGGCCGAGCGAGAGGTCTTCGGCTCTTGCGTCGTGCATCAGTCCGGAGGGTGAGCTGTTCGGCGGTGGCCGGGAAGTGCCGTCGCGGCTACCAGCGAAAGGTGCGCATCCGCATCTGCTGGCGCATTCTGGCCGCCCTGGCGCGCCTCGGCTGGACGCGATCCCGCAGCTCCTTGGCCTCGTTCAGTTCGCGCAGGAACTGGGCGCGTCGGCGCCTGCGCGCGGCGTCGCTCTCCTCCGCGTGGTGTCCGGCGGTGTCCTGTTCTGGCTGCTGCGTCATCGTCCGCACCGTTCCGAAGTGGCGGGATGGGTCATCCCTTCACCTTCCCTCCGGTCCCCGGGATGATGCGAGCGGAGCGGTGAGGCAGGCGGCGGCCACGCCCGGTTACTGTTGAATCATGCGGATACACGTCGTCGACCACCCGCTGGTGGCGCACAAACTCACCACGCTGCGCGACAAGCGCACCGATTCCCCCACCTTCCGGCGCCTCGCCGACGAGCTGGTCACCCTGCTCGCGTACGAGGCCACCCGGGACGTGCGCACCGAGCAGGTCGACATCGAGACGCCGGTCACCCCGACCACGGGCGTCAAGCTGTCCTACCCGCGCCCCCTGGTCGTACCGATCCTGCGTGCCGGGCTCGGCATGCTCGACGGCATGGTCCGGCTGCTGCCGACCGCCGAAGTGGGCTTCCTCGGCATGATCCGCAACGAGGAGACCCTCCAGGCGGAGACGTACGCGACCCGGATGCCCGAGGACCTCTCCGGCCGCCAGGTGTACGTGCTCGACCCGATGCTGGCGACCGGCGGCACGCTCGTCGCGGCCATCAGGGAGCTCATCAAGCGCGGCGCGGACGACGTCACCGCCGTCGTGCTGCTCGCCGCGCCGGAGGGCGTCGAGGTCATGGAGCGCGAGCTGGCCGGTACGCCGGTCACCGTCGTGACGGCCTCGGTCGACGAGCGGCTCAACGAGAACGGCTACATCGTGCCGGGCCTGGGCGACGCGGGTGACCGGATGTACGGCACCGCGGAGTGACACGGACGGCGTAGCGACAGGGGCCTGCCCGGCACGATGCGCCGGACGGGCCCCGAAGGCGTTGCGCGCGCTTGACTCAGCACTTTCCGGAGGGCGCGGGGGCGGGCTTGGCCAGGGCGGCCAGGGCCGCGTCCGCGTCCTTCTTGGTGTCCAGGGACTTGAACGCGTTGCCGATGATCAGGTCCACGTCCTGCCCGGAGCGGGTGTCGGCCTTCTTCTGGGCGCCCTTGACCTGCGTGCCGAGCACCGGGAGCAGGCTGTCCAGGGACGCCGGGGCGCCGACCAGCAGGGCGGCGGCCTTGACCTTCTTGTCGTACTCGGGAGGCGCGTTGGTGAACTTCACGACCTGGAAGCCGCGCTTGCGCAGCTCGTCCCCGACCTGCCGGGCGAGGCCGCTGCGCGGGGTCGCGTTGTAGACGTTGACCTTGATCGCGGCGGGCTTCGGGGGCTTGCCCGCGGGGGTGGGTCCGGGGGTCGCCGCGGGCTTGCAGTCGGGCTGCCTGCCGCCTGCCACCGCCTTCTTCTCACCACCGGTGAAGACGTCGATGAGCTGCAGCGTTCCCCACCCGACCAGGCCCAGGGCGGCGATGCAGGACACCACAAGCAGGACGATCCTGCGGCGGTTACGGGGGCGGCGCATCCGGGGGTAGGCGTTACCCGTGATGCGGTACTTTCCGCCCATGCCGGGGGGAGTCAGCATGCTCATGGCCGCAGCGTAGTGCCGGCCGGCAGCAATGCGTACTAAATGATCAACGAATGGGTCAATCATCGGCCAAGCCCAACCCGAAAGGGTCAATGGGGCATTGGGTGCGAACCGGTGGAGAGGTGCGGTCAGCCCAGGTCGAGGACGCGGGCGTGCAGTACCTGGCGCTGCTGCAGCGCGGCACGCACCGCGCGGTGCAGCCCGTCCTCCAGGTAGAGGTCGCCCTGCCACTTCACGACGTGCGCGAAGAGGTCGCCGTAGAAGGTCGAGTCCTCGGCGAGGAGGGTTTCGAGATCCAGCTGGCCCTTGGTGGTGACGAGCTGATCGAGGCGGACCGGGCGCGGCGCGACGTCCGCCCACTGCCGGGTGCTTTCCCGGCCGTGGTCGGGGTACGGCCGGCCGTTTCCGATGCGCTTGAAGATCACACGGAAAGCCTACCGGTCAAGGTGCTCCGGGCGCAGCCAGGAAAGAGGGATGCAAAGGTCGTATTCAGCACCAGAACGGGAGCAAACGATGAGCGGAACTACCCCCTCCGGTGACATGGGTGACGCCGGAGCGACGATTGCGGGCGGTTACGCCTTCGAAGGGCCCGCTCTGGATCTTGGTGCGCTGCTGTGGGACGGGGCCTGTCTGCCCGAGGCGCCGATCCGGATCCCGCTCGCCGTGCTGAACCGGCACGGGCTCGTCGCGGGCGCGACCGGCACCGGCAAGACGAAGACGCTCCAGCTGATCGCCGAACAGCTCTCGGCCCAGGGGGTGCCGGTGTTCCTCGCCGACATCAAGGGCGATGTGTCGGGCATATCGGCGCCCGGCGAGGAGAACGAGAAGGTGCGGGAGCGGGCGGCGGCTGTCGGCCAGCGGTGGCAGGCCGCCGGCTTCCCCTGCGAGTTCTACGCGCTCGGCGGGATCGGTCCGGGCATCCCGTTGCGGGCGACGGTGACCAGTTTCGGCCCCGTACTGCTCGCCAAGGTCCTCCAGCTCAACCGGACGCAGGAGCAGTCGCTGGGCCTGATCTTCCACTACGCGGACGCCAAGGGCCTGGAGCTGGTGGACCTGAAGGACCTGCGGGCCGTCGTCGCCTTCCTCACCTCCGACGTGGGCAAGGCGGAGCTGAAGGGGATCGGCGGGCTCTCGACGGTGACGGCCGGGGTGATCCTGCGGGCGCTGACCGCGTTCGAGCAGCAGGGGGCCGGGGACTTCTTCGGGGAGCCCGAGTTCGACACCGCCGAGCTGCTGCGGCAGACGCCGGACGGGCGGGGGCTGGTCTCGGTGCTGGAGCTGGCCGCCGTGCAGCAGAAGCCGCAGCTCTTCTCCACCTTCCTGATGTGGCTGCTCGCGGACCTCTTCCACGACCTGCCCGAGGTCGGCGACCTCGACCGGCCGGGGCTCGTCTTCTTCTTCGACGAGGCGCACCTCCTCTTCCACGACGCGTCGAAGGCGTTCCTCGAATCGGTCACGCAGACGGTGCGGCTGATCCGTTCGAAGGGTGTCGGGGTCTTCTTCGTGACGCAGACACCGAAGGATGTCCCGGCCGACGTGCTGGCCCAGCTCGGCAACCGGGTGCAGCACGCGCTCCGGGCGTTCACCCCGGACGACGCCAAGGCACTGCGGGCGACCGTGAGGACCTTTCCGCACTCGCCGTACGACCTTCAGGAAGTCCTGCCGGGCCTCGGTACGGGCGAGGCGGTGATCACCGTACTGAACGAGCGGGGGGCGCCGACGCCGGTGGCGGCGACCCGGCTGCGGGCCCCCGAGTCGCTGATGGGCCCGGTCGGGGACGAGGCGCTGGCGCGGGCGGTCGAGTCGTCCCCGCTGTACGGGCGTTACGCGCAGGCGGTGGACCGGGAGTCGGCGTACGAGAAGCTGCGGGCGGCCCCGGCGGCCGCCGAACCGGCCCCCGCGCCGCGGGGCACCGCCCCGGAGCGGGAGGACCCTTCGCTGGTCGAACAGGTGGTGGGCAGCGGGATGTTCAAATCGCTCGCGCGGTCGATCGGTACGCAGCTGGGGCGGGAGATCAGCAGGTCCCTCTTCGGGACGTCACGCCGCCGCAGGTGAGAGCGGACGCGGCGCCACCGGGGCGGCGGACGCCTCGCGGGAGTCCTGCCAGGGGTAGCCGTGGGCGCGGAACGCCTGGGCCAGGGCGGTGCGGGACGCCCGGTGCGGGGCGCGGGCCAGCGGCCGGCCCGCCGAGTCGAGCACGACGAGGTCCTTGCCCTCGACGAGGACGGCGGCCACCCGCTCCCGGCGCAGCGACAGCGGCTTCTGCCGGTCGCCGAACTCGATCCCGAGCGTGTCGCCGTCGAGCGTCACCTTCACCGAGTCAGCGACGGCGACGAAGGCGGCGAGCAGCCCCAGGAGCGTCATGGCGAGCGCGAACGTCGCCGCCTGCCAGGTCGCCTCCATGTCGCCGACGAACGCGAAGACGTTGCCCAGCGGCAGCAGCGACATCCCGTCCAGCCACCGGGCCACCGGCGGCAGCGCGAAGCCGAGTCCGAGCCCCGCGGCGGGGAATCCGGCCAGGATGCGCAGGAGCCGGGCGCGCGGGTAGCCCAGTACGGTCGGTTGCGGCGGCTGGTGGTGGCTCATCTCTGTGTCCCCCGTGGGTCGGTGGTCGTCGGCGGCGGCTGCGGTCCGCGTAGGGTCCGCATAAAGCCTTCCACAGTAGAGGACCGGATTCGGACCGAGGTGGTTCACTCGGGTCGCATGGCAACTTTGCTGGCTTTCTTCGCCCATCCCGACGACGAGGTCCTGCACGCCGGGGCAACACTGGCCCGCGCAGCGGCCGAGGGGCACCGGGTGGTGCTGGTCACCGCGACCGACGGGGAGATGGGTCCGGCGCCCGCCGATCCACTCCGGCTCGGGGAACTGCACGCCGCCGCGCAGGAGTTGGGGGCCGTCCGGGTCCTCCACCTCGGATACGCGGACAGCGGGCACGGCAGGGACCTCTACCCGGATCCGCCGGACCGGGCGCGTTTCGTGCGGGCGAGCGCCGACGAGGCGGCCGGGCGGCTGGCCGAGGTGCTGCGCGAGGAGCGGGCGGATCTGCTGCTGACGCACGACGCGCGGGGCGGGTACGGCCACCGCGACCACGTACGGGCGCACGAGGTGGCCGTGCGGGCGGCCGCACTGGCGGGCGTACCGAGGGTGCTGGCGGCGGCCGTCGCGCCCGGCGCGGCGATCCGGCTGATCCGCCTGACCGCGCTGCTCGGGCGGCCGGGGCTGCTGCTGAAGCCGGGGGAGTGGCGGAAGGGGCAGTTGCGCGTCGAGTACACCCCGCACGCGTCGATCACGCACGCCATCGACGGCCGGCGGTACGCGGCCCGCAAACAGGCGGCCCTCGCGGCGCACGGGTCCCAGGTATGGGGGACGGGGAGCGGCGCGGTGGGCTTCCGGGCGCTGGTGCGCATGCCGGTATGGATGTTCGCGGGGCTGCTGGGACGGGAGTGGTTCACCGAGCTCTCTCGGCACGACTGATTGTCAGACCCCTGTGGAAGCATTCTTCACGTCAGCTGTAAACGACGTGGTTTGCGGGTGGGGGTCATGATTTCGTACGGATGTGACGCGTGCGGTGGACCGCACGGCAGGTGGCGGTCGGTGCTGGGGCGGTCCGTGTGCACGGCCTGCGAGCGCGGGCACGGGGGGCACGAGCCGGTGCTGCTCGCGGAGGTGCTGGCCAGTACCGCGATCGAACTGGGCTCCGCGGCGCGGCAGTTGCGGGCCGTGCCGGATCCGCGCAGCCCGGCGGGTACGGCGTGCAAGCGGTGCGGGGCCTCGGCCGAGTGGCACCGGACGGTGCGCGGCAAGTGGATCCTGATCGAGCCGGGGGAGCGGGCCGTCGGGTCCGTACCGGCGGGCAAGCGGTGGCGGATCGCGGGGGACGGTACGGCGGTGAACCTGGGGTCGGCGATACCGGCGGACACCTGCCGGATCAGCCACTTCGACCTGTGCCCGGCCCGGTCGTCCCCGTCCGCTTCGGCGTCCTCGTCGTCCACGGCGGTGGCCTAGCGGCGGCGCAGGGCCGACGGTCCGGTCGGGTGGTCGGCAGGGCTTTCGGTGGGGCGCTCGGGCGGTCGGCAGGGCCTTCGGAGGGGCGGTCGGGCGGAGAGTTTTTCGCGGGGGCGGTCACACTTTCCGGGCGGCGCGAGTCATAGGGGTGACGGGCCCGGAAGGGGCCTGCCGGAGCGGGCCTCACCCGTTCCGGGACACGCCTGATGAGGAGTTCCGCCATGTCGACCAGCTATGTCGTCGTCACCGCTGTCGCCGCCGCCATGACCGCCTTCTCGGCCGGTTCGGCACTGCTGGGTGCCTCGTGGGCGGTCGAGCCGATGAGGGACTACGGCGTCCCCCAGGCCTGGACGCCGTGGCTCGGCACCGCGAAGGCGCTGGGGGCGCTGGGGCTGCTGGCCGGGCTGTTCCTGCCGGTGGTCGGGACCGTGGCGGCCGTCGCCCTGGTGCTGTACTTCACCGGCGCGGTGATCACCGTGGCGCGGGCCCGCTGGTACGCGCACCTCCCCTTCCCGCTGGTGTACGCGGCACCGGTGGCCGGGGCCCTGGTGCTCGGCCTCGCGGCTTGAGAGGGGCGCGACCGGTGGTGGTACGGGCCGGGGGTGCCGGGGCCGTACCACCGCTTCACAGGACCTCACTGGTCAGGACGTCAGCGCTGTCATCGCTGTCAGGACGTCATCGCTGTCAGGACGTCAGGACGTGAGCGCCTCGTCGTGGCCGTGGTGGCCGCCGGAGCCACTGTCGCCGCCGGTGGTCGGCTTCGAGACGACCGGCTTGGTCAGCGAGCTGAGGTCGTGCGCGTAGATGCCGACCGCGTTCGCGATGACGTCGACGTTGATGTCGAGCGCCTGCTTGTTGACGTTGGAGAGGTCGTCGCACTTCGCGTGGTAGCACTTGTCGTACGCGACGCCCGCCGTGCCGCCGAACTTCGCGGCCTGAGCCGGGGTCTTGATGCCCTCGGCACCGGTGAACGTACCGCCGGAGGGGACGCCCACCGCGATGAACGGGCCGTAGTCCGAGCGGCCGCTGAAGTCGGTGCCCTCGTGCGGGAGCCCGCGGCTGTCGAGGAAGTCGTTGATCCCCTTCTCCAGCTGGGCGGAGCCCTCGGGGCCTGCGCCCTCGCCGACGCCGTCGGAGTTGTCGCCGTCGTACACGAACTGCCCGAAGTTCGGCGAGGCGATCATGTCGAAGTTCAGGTAGAGCTTGATCTTCTTGAGCTGCTCGGGGGTGAGCTTGGCGACGTAGTCCTCGGCGCCGAGCAGGCCGACCTCCTCGGCCGACCACCAGGCGAAGCGGACCTTGTTGGCGGGCTGCTTGCCCTCCTTGGTCGCCTTCGCCAGCTTGAGCGCGACCTCGATCAGACCGGCCGAGCCCGACGCGTTGTCGTTGATGCCGGGCCCCTCGGCCACCGAGTCGAGGTGGGCGCCGAGCATGACCGTGTTGTCGGCGTTGCCGCCCTTGGTCTCCGCGATGACGTTGCGGGTGGTCTTCGTCTGCTGGAGCTGGCGGATGTCCAGGTTGATGGTCACCGGGCCCTTGGCCAGGTCGGCGGCCAGCGCCTCACCGTCGGCCTGGGAGACGCCGCCAGTGGGGATCTTGCCGTCCTCGGGGCTGCCGAGAGTGCCGTTGAGTGCGCCGGCCTCGTTGTTGTAGATCACCGCTCCGGTGGCCCCCGCGGCGGCGGCGGTCGCCTGCTTCTGGGCGAAGGAGCAGCCGCCGCGCTTGATCAGGGCGATCTTTCCGGCGAACCCGGCCGCGTAGTCGGTGGCCTCGCAGCCCGTGGTGGCGTCCACCGGGACGGCCGCCAGGGGTGCTTTCAGGCCACCGACGGGGGTGGATTTCGTGTAGGACATCGCGATGATGTTCACGTCGCGCGGGGCGGGCGAGACCACCGAGAGCTTCTCGGCCTCGGTCTTGATGGACATGAACTCGAACGTCTCGTAGTGGACGTCGTAGCCCGCCTTCTTCAGCAGGCTGAAGACGTACGCGCCGGACGCATCGTGGCCCAGCGAGCCCGCGGCGCGGTGGCCGCCGGCCGAGTCCGCTATCGCCTGGAACTGCTTCAGGTGCTGGTACGCGCCCTCCCCGGACGAGTCCTTCACCAGCTTCTTCGCCAGCTTGGCGGCCTCCTTCGCCGGGTCCGCGCCGGCCCGCTGGGCGGTGGCCGGAGAGGCCGCGGCGAGCAGGAGCGGGGTGGCGATGGCCAGGGACGCGACGGCGGCCATGGCTCTGCGACTGCGGGATGAAGCGTTCACAGGGATCCTCTCGGTGCGAACAAACGTGAGGGGAAGCTAGCGACTCGGGAGGCTTCTGGGAATGCCTGTGCCATAACTCACACGGTCGAGTGTGCGGAAGTCTGTGCGGGTGGGCGCTCCGTGGAGGCCGAATGGCGCTCTTGCGTCCCCCGACGGGGGTGTGCTGCGGATCCGGTGGCGGGCCGCTTGAGGCCGAAGGCTCCGACGACCGTCGCCAGCAGCACGGCCACCAGCGGCACCCACAGGGCCGCCCGGTACCCCTCCAGCAGCGCGGCCGGTGAAGTGCCGTGCGTGGCAGCCGTGTTGACCGCGCTCGCCGTCGAAAGGCCCAGGGCCGCGCCGAACTGGGAGCAGGTGTAGAGCAGTCCGCCGGCCAGCCCCTGCTCCTTGGCAGCGATGCCCTCCGTGGCGGTGATGGTCAGCGGCCCGTATGCCAGCGCGAAGGCGATCCCGACCAGCACCAGGCTCGGCAGCATCGCCAGGTACGCCCAGTCGGCGCCGACCGGCAGGAACAGCGCGTACGCGACAACCGCCGACAGCAGTCCGCCGAAGATCACCCGCGCATTGCCGAACCTGGCCACCAGGACGGGGGTCAGCGTCGGTGCCAGGAGTACGTCGAGTCCGGTGGCGAGCATGGCGAGGCTGGTGGCGAGGGTGGACCACTCGCGCATCTCCTGGAGATAGAGCACGACCAGGAACTGGAAGGCGAAGAACCCGCCCACGAACAGCATCGCGGCCACGTTCGCCCTGACCAGCGAGGCGGAGCGAAGGATTCCGAGCCGTACCAGAGGCATCGCCCCACGGCGCTCGGCGCGGCGTTCGATCACGGTGAAGGCGGCCAGCAGGGCGAGGGCGCCGCCGATCGTGGCCACCGTCGTCACGGCGCCCGCGTGCGGTGCCCGTTCGACGCCGAGCACCAGAGCCACGATCGCGGCGGTGAGCACGGCGCTGCCCGCGAAGTCCATCCGGTGCCCGCCGCGGTCGGGGCGTGCGGTCCTCGGTACGACGGTGAGCGCCGCGACCAGGATCACCGTGGCCAGCACGACCGGCGCGAAGAACACCCAGCGCCAGCCGAACGAGGTGAGCAGTCCGCCCGCCACCAGGCCGACCGTGAAGCCGGCGGCACCGGTGCCCGAGTAGAAGAGCAGCGCCCGGGTGCGCTGCGGGCCTTCGGGGAACCCCGTGGTGATGATCGACAGTCCCGCCGGGGTCATGAAGGCGGCGGAGACTCCGGTCACGAAGCGCGAGAGAAGCAGCATCCAGCTCTCGGTGGCGAACCCGCCGAGCCCGGAGAAGCCGATGAAGACGGTGAGCGCGAGCACGAACATCCGGCGCCGCCCCAGGAGGTCGGCGGCCCGCCCGCCGAGCAGCATGAAGCCGCCGTAGCCGAGCACGTACGCGCTCACCACCCATTGCAACTCGCCAATTTCCAAACCGAGTTCGTTGCGAATGGTGGGCAGGGCGACATTGAGCATGCCGATGTCGATGCCTTCGAGGAAGATCGCGCCGCACAGGACGAGGAGCACGCCCCACTGGCGTGCGGACATGCCGGACAGGGCGGGTACGGGGGGTGTGGAGGTCATGCCGCAACCCTCGGCCAGGGCACGGGGCGGAACAACGGCGAAGAACGCAACGTTAGTTCAGTCAGGCTTACCGATCCGGCCGGGCTAACCGGCCCGGCCGGGCCGACCGATCCGGCCGGGCTTACCGATCCGGCCGGGCCGACCTGGGCCGCCTTACCGGACCCGACGCCGCACCGGACCCTCCGCCACCGCCGTACCGGTCCCACCGCCGTACCAGTCCCACCGCCGTACCGGACCCGACGCATCCGAGGTGCACGCGCAATGGAACGCGACGAACTGGAATGCTTCCTGCTGCTCGCCGAGGAGCTGCACTTCGGCCGCACCGCCGACCGCATGCGGCTGTCCCGCGCCCGGGTCAGCCAGCTGGTGCAGCGCCTGGAGCGCCGGGTCGGCGCCCCGCTGTTCGTGCGGACGAGCCGCAGGGTCGCGCTCACCGCTCTCGGCAAGCAGCTCCGCACCGACCTGGAGCCGCACCACCGCGCCATCGACGCGGCGCTGGCCAGGGCCGTGGAGAGCGCGCGCGGTGTCGGCTCGACCCTTTTCGTCGGGTTCTCCAGCCCGCTCGGTGGGGAGATCGTCCTGAAAGCGGCGGATGTGCTGCGGGAACGTCATCCGGAAATGGTGGTGGAAATCTGCGAAATTCCGTTTTCGGATCCGTACGGTTCGCTGCGCAGCGGGCAATTCGACCTCCAGCTCACCGAATTCCCGGCCCGCGAAAGCGATTTGAGGACGAGCAGCGAGCCGCTCCTCACCGAGGAACGCGTCCTTGCCGTGTCGGCCGGGCACCCGTTCGCCGCTCGGGCCGCCCTGTCGGTGGAGGACCTGGCGGAGGTCGCGCTGATGCCGGGCCTGGGCGCGCTGCCCGACTACTGGCAGGAGTTCCTGGCGCCGACGCGTACCCCCGGCGGCCGGGAGATCCCGCGCGCTCCCGCGGTGACCCACATGCAGGAGGCGCTGGTGCTGGTGGCGGCCGGGAAGGGCGCGCTGCTCGCTCCCGCGCACGCGGCGACGTACTACCGCAGGCCGGGCATCGCCTATGTGCCCTTCGTGGACGCGGCGCCGGTCGGGCACGGTCTGGTGTGGCGGACGGGCGACGAGACGCAGGCGCTGCGCGCCTTCGCGCGCACGGCCGCCGAGGTCGCCCGGAGCCGGCCCGAGGGGCGGGTGGCGGCCTTCGTGGGGGCCGCGCAGTGAATTAGATCACAGAGGAATCGACTGCCCCGCGGGCAACTGCCCGCAATTGGTCCCCTTTGTTCCGAGGATGGTTCTGGCGCCGCTTCCTCCGGTGCCAATTCTTTCTTTTCCGTGGCGCGTTCCGGTCTTACGATCTCGGAGCAGTCGCCCGCGTGGGAGCAGGGCTCCGCGGCGGCTCGCCCTCTGTCTTTTGCTTCTTCTTTCGTTTCTCCCAGATAAGGGCTCGCGTGAAAATTCGCCGCATGCTCGCGACGGCCGTGGCCGCCGCCGTCACCACGCCCGTGCTGTTCCTCTCGGCCGGTACCGCCTTCGCGGCCGGCCCGGCCCCCGCCGCTCAGGCGCAGGACCAGAAGGCCAAGCCCACCCCGGCAGAGCTGGAGGCCCTCGAGAAGGCCGCCGCCGACGCGAAGAAGGCGTACGACGAGGCCGTGGCCGCCCAGGTGGCCGCCACCCAGGCGGTCGACGAGGTGATGTCGGACGACACGCCGGCCGCCGTGAAGGCCGCCGAGGCGCAGAAGACCGCGGACGCCGCGAGCGCCGCGAAGAAGGCCGCGGACAAGGCGCTCGCCGACGCGAACGCCGCCCTCCTGGCGCTGCCGGAAGGGGCGGACACGACCGCCGCCGAGAAGGCCGTCGCCGACGCGGAGAAGGACGTCGTCGCCAAGGGAGCGGCCAAGACCGAGGCCGACGAGGCGCTCAAGGCCGCCTACAAGGTGCGGGACGACGCCCGCGTCGATGCGCTCCGCAAGCTCGGTTCCGCGAACGCCGCGCTCGACAACGCCAAGGTGAGCAAGGACGCCGCCGACAAGGCGCTCAAGGCCGCCCAGGACGAGGCCGCCAAGCCCGACCCGACCAAGCCGCCCGTCGACCCGACCAAGCCCCCGATCGACCCCACCAAGCCCCCGGTGGACCCGACCGTGCCGCCGGTCGACCCGACCGTGCCGCCGGTCGACGACGAGTGCAGGATGGACGAGGCGCTCTCCACCACGCTGAACGGCCTGCCGTCCAAGGTCGTCGCGGGCACCACGGTCGACTTCACGCTGCGGGTCACCAACGGCACCGGCAAGGAGATCGACGAGGTCAAGCCGTTCGCCACCGTCTACGGCAACGCCTCATCCCACTACGACGACATCAGCAAGCTGCTCCGCCTCCAGTCCGCCCCGGCCGGCTCCAACGCCTTCAAGGACGTCAAGGAGGCCCAGTACGCGGGCACCGTCACCCACCTGAAGGCCGGCGCCTCCGCCGACCTGAAGATGCGGCTGATCGTCGACAAGAAGGCCCCGGCCGCCGAGGGCATCGCGTTCGTCGCCGGTGACTACTGGAACGACAACGGCTCCTGCGGCAGCAACGACCTCAAGGAGTACGGCTTCGAGATCCTCGCCGCGGGCAGCAAGCCCGGCAAGGTCGAGGACTCCACGCCCACCGAGGTGAAGGACGCGACCCGGGTCCCGGTACCGCAGGGCGGCGCGGGCACCACCCCCGTCGGCACCGGTACCGGCGGCAGCCTCGCGGCGACCGGTTCGTCCGGCACCCCGCAGCTCGGCCTCGCGGCCGGTGCGACGGTCCTCCTCGGCGCGGGCGCGGTGTTCGTCGCCCGCCGCCGCAAGGCGGGCGCACGGGGCTGATCCAGCCAACAGGAGGGGCCCGCAGCGGAGTTCATCCGGTGCGGGCCCCTCCTGCTTGGCCCGAACCGGAGTGCACCCGGTGCGGGCCCCTTCCGTGTGGGCGCCTGCGCTCGCGTACGGTGCGCCGGCGCGCGTGCGTTCACCGGCCCAGCAGCCCCCGCACCGCCGCGCGGTCCACCTGGGTCAGGGCGTGGACCAGCTTCGGGGTGAGGAAGACGAGGAGGAGTCCGACCAGCGACACCGCGGCGAGCTGGGTGGGCGTGGTGAGGTCGTAGACGTGGCGGATGCCGCCCGAGGTGTAGTCGTAGATCCGGTAGCCGGTCCAGCCGTCGACGTACCTGGCGAACACCCAGTTGTAGGCGGGCAGCAGGGCGACCGCCCAGCCCACGGTCAGGAACGTCACCGTGAGCACGAAGCTCAGCATCCGCCACGGCAGCATCAGCACCTGGAACAGCAGCGCCTTCCATCCGGCCGCGTCCTTGAGCCGCCGCGCCGTCGCCGCCCAGAACCCGGCCCGCCCGTCCCCGGCCACCGGCTCCGGCCCCGCCACGTCCAGCCCGAGGCCGTGCCGGGCCCGCCCGCGCTCGGCGGCCCCCAGACCGCGCGCCGCCACCAGGGTCGCGGCCAGCACCGGCAGCCCCAGGACGGTCACCACGAGCCCGGTGCCCAGCGTGAACATCGTCACCGCGAAGGCGAACCCGGCGACCGCCACCGGCAGGGAGGTGAGCGTGTACCCGATCTCCCGGTACGTCGCCGCGGCGAACGGCCCGCGCAGGAAGCCCACGGCCGGGACCGGGGGTACCGGGGCCGAAACCGGGGGTGCGGGTGCCGGTGCGGGGAAGGTTCCGGTGGTCATGGCGGTCATGGCGGGCCTCGAATCGTCGCGGTGGGGCCGTCTCGTCGCGGCGGGGTCGTCGCAAGGGAAACGATCCCGGAACCGGGGCCGGAAGAGGATGGTGCGAGCCTGCCGAACGGAGGGGTGGGAGCCTGCCGGACAAGAGGGGGGACAGCCCCCCTCCGGGCTGCCAAGCAGTGCTCCCGGTAAGCCACTTGACCCCCTCCTGTCTCGTCCTTTCGTAGGGTGCGGCGCACGCCGGGCGGTGGAAGGATGCCGGTACGAGGGATGACGGACCACACGGGGAGAGGCGATGGGGAGTCCGGTTCAGAACAGTTCCACCGCAGGCATCCAGGACAACCAGGACCACGGGAAATGCGGGGACTGCCGGGACCGCCGGGGCAGCAAGGACCGCCGGGGCTACAAGGACTGCGGGGGCCGTGAGGACGGCTGGGTCGCCGGGGGACGGCAGGGCCATGGGAGCTGCCGCTCCCGTCAGTCGTGACCGCGGTGTCGACGCCGGTGCCGGATCCGTCCTGCGGGAGGCCGGCCACGCCCCGGAGCCCGTCGTCGCCGAGACGCTGGAGCGGCTGCGCAGGACCCGTCCCTGCAGCTCGACCCGGCCGGTCGGAACATCCTTCGCTGGAGGGAGGCCCGGGTCATCTCCCCCGAGGAATGGAGCCGGTTCATCGACAGACTCCCGCCCCACCAGTCCCACTTGCTAGTGGAGGTAGCAAGGAAGAACGCCGCCTGTGGCGGGAGTTCGCCGAGCAGCTGCGGGTGAGACAGGGCCCGGTGGAGAGCCCGGCCCCGTCCGACTGAGGCCGCCGCCCGATGTCACCGCTCCGCCCGCCGGGTCAGGCACCGGCGGGCGGGCCAGGCACCGGCCACCGGGTCAGGCGTCGGCGGCGGGCCGGGGCGCGGCGAGTTCCGGGCGCCGGGGCAACGAGGCGGCGGGGTGGGCCGGTTAGAGCCCGGCCCGGCCGCTGGTTGAGGCCCGAAGCGGACCAGTCGAGGTCCAGCAGGCTGTCCGTCGGGAAGGTGACGAGCGACAGGACGTAAAAACCGCGGGCCACCGGTGTGCCGTACGGACCCTCGGCCGCCCGGTCCGGGTCCACCTGGATGTCCTGCCAGTCGCGGGTGACGTCGGCGAACGCGTGGACGTCCGGCTGGGCGATCTCGAACCAAATTTGCTGTAACCGCATTGCTGGTCGGCCCTTCCCAGATACCACTCTGCTTCACATTGTCCGAGGCCTGTCGAAGAAGTGTTTTGTCGAATCATTCCCGTGCTTACAGTCTTTGGCGCGGCCACGTTCTTTGTGGTGTGGTGACGAAGGCCGAGAGCGGGAAGAGAAGGGTGCACAATGAATTCAGGAACGAAAGCAGTGCTCGCCGGCGCAGTCACCTTCGTCATCGGAGTGGTGCTCTGGAGGTTCACCGGCACTATCGAAACGCCGGTCGTCACGCTGACCAAGCTCGGCGTCGTCCTCATGGTGCTGGGGGCGCTGGAGGTCGTCTACGGGCTGTACAAGTCCGTCGCCCGCAAGTAGCGAACCCCTCCGGCTCCCAGCCCTCAGAACGAGGTCCCGGGAGCCGGACCGGTGCTTTCCGGGGTCGTAATGAGGGTGCTGCGACCGGTTCAGGGGCTGTACGTGAGCAGGCCCCGCCCTGTTACGCGGCCGTACGCAGCAGGATGCGGCGGCCGGTGGCCCTTCGTACTTTTCTGATCCGGTTATTCCGGTGTGCTTAAGATTCATCACGGGGGACAAATCAGGATGCAGGGCCGATTCATCAGTCAGCCACCGGTCGTACGAGATAGCGATCACCGCCGACGAGCAGGACCGCGGAAAGAGCTCCTACGGCGGCGAGGCGGTCATCCGGCTGACTTCCTCTTCATGACCTACGACGCCCGGCGGGTCCAGCTGACCGCCGGCGCGTTCAACGTCCACACCCTGCCCGCGCTGATCCGGGCAGCTTTGTACCTGCCGGCGGCCCACTTCGACGCGACGCCGCGCACGACGGGGCTGCCAGCAGCGGGGAGGAGGGCGGATGGGAGCACGCGGGCCACACGCCTCGACGACGTCGGCCCCGCCAGCCGCACCGGCGAAATGCGCCTCGGCCAGCCGCTCCGGCGAAAGCGACCCGGCCACCCGCTCCGGCGAAAGCGACCCGGACGCACTCCTCGCGTCCCTGGCCGCCTGGCTCTCCGTGATGGCCGGTCCCGGCAGGACCGACCGCCTCTTCCCCGGCGACCCGGACCAGTACCTGAACAGGGCGGGGCCCGCGAGCCTGGCGGGCGCACGGCGCTGCGGGTGCCCTGTGGGCGCTCCAGCAGGCTTCGATGGAGTTACCTTCGGAGCAGGCGGCTGCGCGCCAATTCCGTTGGCCGGTTGTGATTTTATGAATTCATGGTGGGTCTGGGAGTCCTGCGGGACCGGAGCTTTCACCCCGACCGGAAGGACGTCCTGCCGGCCGTGGCCCTGTTCTTGCTGGGGGCCTTCCTCTACCTGGTCGGCTGGTATCCCTTCTTCCGGGACGTGCACACACTGGCGCTGTGGAACCTGTCGATCGCCTGGCGGCTGATCCCGCTCGCCTGCGCGTGCGTGGCCGTACTGGTGCGCAGACACCTGCCGCTGCCCGCGCTGGGGGCCGGCCTGGTCTGCTGTGTGGCCGACGTCCTGATGGGCTTCAGCATCTCGATGCTGCTGGTGGTCTCGGAACTGCTGTACAGCGCCACCCTGCACGGCTCCCGCCGCCAGAGCCGCACCCTCATCCGCGGTGTCATCGCCCTGGTCGTGGCGGTCACCACGGTCCTGCTGTGGACCGTGGGCGACTGGCAAGTGGCGGTGCTGCTCATCCTGTTGATGCTGACGATCGTCTTCGTGCCGGTCTGGTGGGCGATGACGGTACGCCAGGAACGCGAGGAGGCCGAGGCCGCCCGCACCCGTGCCAGGCAGCAGGCCAGGATCGCCGAACTCGACCGGCGGACGGCCGTGTCGGAGGAGCGGGCGCGGATGGCCAGGAACCTGCACGACGTGATCGCGGGGCACCTGTCCGCGATCGCCATCCAGTCGGACGCGGTGGGCACGATGGCGAGCGACGGCCAGGCTGTCAACGCGGTGCTGCGGTCCATCCGGAAGAACAGCGTCGAGGCGCTCACCGAGATGCGCGCGATGATCGAGCTGCTGCGCGGCCAGAACGCGGACGAGCAGCAGATGCCCCAGGCCTCCCCGCCCCGCCTCGCCGACCTGGACGTCCTCCTGGACTCGGCCCGCGCCACGGGCCTGGACGTGTCCCTGACCACGCCGGAGGCCACTCCGAAGACGCCTTGGGAGGCCACTCCGGATGCGCCTGGGGAGGCCAACGCTGAACCCGCCGCAGTGGCCGCTCCGGCCCTCCCCCCGGCCATCCCCACCACGGTGGACCTCGCCGCCTACCGCATCGTGCAGGAGGCACTCACCAACGCGGCCAAGCACGCCGCGGGGTCCCGGGCCTGGGTCGCGGTGCACGCGCGGGACGGTGACCTCCACGTGGAGGTCACCAGCAAGCTGACCGACGCCAAGGAACCCGCGCTCCCCGGCGCGGGCACCGGCCTGCTCAACATGCGCGAGCGGGCCGCGGCGATCGGCGGAACGGTCTCGGCAGCCCCCGCCGACGGCTGCTGGCGGGTCCACGCGGTACTCCCGCTGGGACCGGAAAGGGAACACGAACACTCATGAGCATCAAGGTCCTGGTGGCCGACGACCACGCCGCGGTACGGGCGGGTCTGGTCCTCGTACTGGAACAGGCCGGCGGCATCACGGTGGTCGGCGAAGCCGTCGACGGCACGAGCGCGGTGCGCCTCGCCCGCGAACTGCGCCCCGACATCGTCCTGATGGACGTACGGATGCCGGGCGGCGGCGGCATCGTGGCCACCCGCACGCTGGTCCAGGAGAACGTGTGCCAGGTGCTGGTCCTGACCACGTTCGACCTGGACGAATACGTCTACGCCGCCCTCCAGGCCGGCGCCGCGGGCTTCCTCATCAAATCGGTCGAGGCGCTGCGCCTGATCGAGGCGATCCACCTGGTCGCCCAGGGCGACGGCGTACTGGCCCCCCAGGTCACCCGCCGCGTGATGGCCCACTTCGCCGGCACGAGCAACACCCTCCAGTCCCACCCCGAGGGCCTCGACCAGCTCACCGACCGCGAACGCGACGTCCTGGACTGCCTGGGCGAAGGCCTCTCCAACCAGGAGATCGCCCACCGTCTGTACATCACCGAGGCCACGGTCAAGTCCCACGTCTCCCACATCCTCTCCAAACTCGGCCTCCGCTCCCGCGTCCAGGCCGCCATCCTGGTCCAGGACCACGGCAGAACGGAGCGGTGAGGTCTCGCCCGTTCACGGCGGCGCCCTGGAACACCTGGGCGGCGTGCCGGGAGCGGTGTGCCGGGGCGGCCGGCGGGGTACCCGGCCGGGGCCGCTCGCTCGGGGGGACTGCACCGTGTGGAGGACTCCGTCCGTCTGATCCTCGGGCTGCAGCGCCGGCCTTGTGTGCGCGGCCTCGCCTAGACCGGCATGACACCGTGGATGCGGGAGAGCGTGAAGACACGTTCGGCTTCGCGCAGGTGGCACCAGGCTTCGAGGTAGGGCGGGTCGAGTTCGAGGCGGCTGAGGGTGCGTACGGTGCGGCTGCCCGAGACGGCGACGTATTCGACCGTGATGTCCGTACCGGTGTCGAGGGCGTGGCCCAGTTGGCGGACGTCGGTGTAGGTCAGCTGCTTCGCGTACCCGGCGACGATCTCCTCGGTGTCCGTACCGAAGGGGCCTCCGCCGCCGAAGGGGTCGGGGTCCGGGACGGTCGGCGGGGCCGCCAGCAGTCGGGCAGCCACAGCGCGTGAGCCGATGCCCCCCGACACCTCCGCTGCTTTGCGTGCCGCGAGTCGTCCGCCGTTCTTCACGGACGGCTTTCGTGGGGTCGGAAGAGCGGCAGCCCGCCGGGGTGGGACCCTCTCGATGCGTACCGTCCCGTCCGGGGCCTCGGCCACGGGGGCATAGCCCTGGACCCGGAGCGCGGCAAGGGTCTGGTCAGGTGTGCCGGCGCTGACGAGCACCGTCGGGGCGAGCAGCCGCAGCCCGAGCGGGGCGAGTCCTCGGTGGGCGGCGATTTCGGTCAGGAGGGACGGTTCGTCGCCGTGTACGACGCAGGAGGCAGGGGCGACGCGCACACGGCCATGACGGCGTGCGGCATCGGCGATGAGGTGGGACAGGGGCTGCGGCAGAGCGGCGGCACGGACCCCCTCGGCGATGGCGGCCAGCTCGGCGGAGACCTTGTCCGCAGTGCGGCCGGCGTCCAGGGCGCGTCGGATGCTTTCGGCGCTGAACCGCCATACAGAGGCCGTGCCACTGGTCTCCCGGTCCGCGGTGGCGTCCAGGAGCTGGGCGAGGCTCGCCGTGGGCGTGCCGCTGACGACGGCCGTGAGGTCGCTGCCGAGCCGTGCCGTGCCGGTGGCCTCGGGCAGCAGTCGTCGGCACTGGGCGGCCAGTTCCTCCGCGTTGCCGGCCAGCAGACCCGCACCGAGCGGGGAGAGAGCGCCCCGGGCGATGACGCCCAACATCTCGGCCTCGCGGACAGCGGTGGCGAAGGGTGCCTCGTCCTGGAATGAGAGGTGGGCGAGCGGACGGTGCCAGGCCACGAGCGGGCCCAGGTCCGTGGTGACCTGTATGCCCATCCCCTCCGGGAGTCGTGCTGCAGCGGTGAGGAGCCCCTCGCGAGCCTGTAGGCAGCCGTCACAGGGAGATGTTCCGGCCAGGGCGGGGAGCACCTTGTCGTCCTCGTTACGGGCCTGGGACGGGGTGAGCGCCAAGTTCCACCATGCCTGAAGCAGTACGGCGAACTGCGCCGCGGGTTCCTGCGCCGCCCAGGCGTCGTACATCCTGGTGGGTGCGACGCGGTGGCCGTCCGTGGCCAGGAGCCCGACCGAGTACGCGGCCTCCGTGACGATGCGCACCACGGCGTCATCGGCCTGTGCGGCCTTGCCGATCCGTCCCAGTTCACGTGCGCCCACCCCACCGGACTTCAACTGGGCCGGGGGAGCCGACGAGCAGACCGACAGGACGGAGGCGGCGTGGGCCGCGAAGCGCGTAGCCGCTGCCGCGGCCTCCCGTTCCACCTCGGCAGCGCCGATGGACACCATCTCTGCGGCAGGCGGTGCAGGATCGAACGAGGCACGCCAGTCGGGGCCGCGGAGTGCGAGCGCCACTTCGACGGGCATGCGTGGCGGCCCGTACCCGCGACGGTCCCGGATCAGCAAGCCGCGGTCGAGGGCCCATCGCTCACCCGGCCGGCAATCGGGCTCGGGAGCCCCTGACACGAGGAACTCCGTGTGCCGCGGTGCGGACCTCGCTCGGTGCTCGAGCAGCTCGCGGGCGGAGGGGGGAGCCTTCGCGACCACGGAAGCGATGCGTTCCGGATCGCCATGGTGGTGCAGGACGGCGGCCGTGCGCAGCTGCCTGGTGCCGGGCGGCTTGATGCCCAGCGTGACGAGCATGCCGCGCAGTTCCTCGGAGGTCATTGCCTCCAGGAGCTCCTCCAACGGAGCGTCAAGGCCCAAGGGGAATTCCCAGGCTTGCCGCAATGGCGCGGCCATGCGAAGAAATTCGTCGCCATCAGGCCAGACCAGCGCGCGATCGGCCAGTGTCCCCAGTACGGCGTCGAGTTCCCGAGCGGCGGTGGGTGTCGTCGCTCCCAGGGCCTTCGCCAGAGCGCAGCGCGACATGGGCCTCGCCGAGGCGGCCAGGGCCTCGGCCACCTGGAGGCACGGCAGTGGGAGTTGTGGCAGGGCGAGCGCCACCGAGCCCGGCCGCAGAAGACGTTCCGCCAGTTCGTCCAGCGAGCGCGGCTCCGGCGGAGCCGAGGCGTCCTTCCGCAGGGCGAGCACACGCCCCAGTCGCGGGGCGTCGAGGCCGGCCAACCAGGCCGTCAGCGTGGACCGGGACGTCACAGGAACACCTCGCGAGGTCGGGATCGCACGGGCGGACCGGAAGTGGCCCGTGCACAGATAGAGCATGGTGCATCCGATGGCCGCCGCAGGTGGCGTTCGTGAGGTTTCACCCCCTGCGGTCCGGGGTGTTCGTTTCGCCTGTTCAGGCGGGTGCGGAGGATGCGAGATCCGAACTCGTGAGGGGGTTGTCCGCAATGCGCTTTCCACATGTTCGTACGCCCGTCCGGCGGGGGTCGTGCCTGCCCTGACCTGCTAGCGGCCGGGATCGGTCAGGCAGGTGAGGGATCCGCTCCTCGGAGTGCTCGCTCGGCGATGCCAGCGATGCGTTCTACTTGCTCACGCAGCCGGGTGAGCTCTGTGGCCCGCTGCTGGCTTGCCGCAGTCCTCCCGTACCTGAACTCCGCCCAGGCCGCAGACCCTCGCGTACGGGGAAAGCCTGAAGCGGCTTCGTGAGGTGGGCGTGCTGGTCGGGTCGCACGAACCACATGAGCCGAAGGCGGGCGGAGGTGTGGAGACCTACCGCCGGGAGGAAGCGCCTGACCTGCTCACGCCCAGGCTGGCCACGGGGGCCTGACCACTGCTGTCGGTCTTGGGATTTGTGGGATCGGGGCAGTTCGCGGGGGCGGTCACGGGCGTGCCGACCTGAGGCGGAGCCGACGATTTACAGGCTCGCCGAACTGGGGCGTACGTCTGCGGACGAGACCGGAACTGAGACCGGGCACGCGTTCATTTACCGGCCTCCGGGCCGTACCACTGCATGGCTTGGCCAGTGAGGGTGGCGATGCATTCGAAGTCGGGGTCGCGGTGCAGGAGGGTCAGTCCCTGGAGTTCCGCGGTGGCGGCGACGACGAGGTCAACAGCTCCCGCACCACGGTGCTGACCACGCTGGGTCAGCAGCTCCTGGACCTGCCAGGCGCGGTCGTACGCGCGGTCATCGACGGGCACCCAGCCGAACAGCAGCCGCATGTCCTCAATGCCGCGCGCACGGTCTGCAGCGGAGCGGGCGCTGTAGAAGAACTCCAGCTCGGTAACAGGGCAGGTTGCGATGAGCCCCGCGGCGGCGGCCTGATCCCAGCCGTACTGTTCGGCGTCGTGGCGGAAGAATCGGGCGAGCGCGCTGGTGTCGATCAGGAACTGTGCCGCGCTCACCGCCGGTAGTCCCTCTTGTTCTCGAAGACATCCAGATCGAGTCCACCCTCGCCCGCTGCAGCCCGCAGCCGAGTGAGAGCGAGAGCCCGTCGGCGGTTGTCGAGTACCTCGCGCAGAGCGGTGTTGACCGTCTCCTTCTTGGTGCCGGTCCCCAGCGCCTGAGCCACGTCGGCCAGCAGTTCGTCGTCGAGGTCGATCACTGTGCGACTCATCGAGCACCTCCGGTGATATCAGCTCGTACCGCAAGTACATCTCACTGGAGATATCCAGCATTCTCCCTGAACGCGATGCCGTCAGCCTGCGGACGGAGATCACAAAATGCCTCTTCTTTGCCGCAGACAGGAGGGCTTCGCGCGGTGAGTATGACGATGCGGGAGTCCGCACCAGCCGCCGGTGCGGCCATGCCGAACGTGACCGGTGAGGAGGGGCGCAGTGTGGTGGTTCACCGTTGTGGCCTGGGTCGTGGCTGTCGTGGTGTCCGTCAGGTGCTTGCTCGCTCAGGACCGGGCACTGCTCACCGGGCTCAGGGACGTGCTCTGCGTGTGGCAGGAAGTCCGAGTGCTTCTGGCGGAGTGGCGACCGGCGTCGGCGGTCCAGCACCGGCAGGTGGCGGGCGGCGTCCTCGTACGATGCTCTGCGCAGAGCCGGTCGGATGTGGCACAGGACGCCGAGGGGAAACGGACCGGAGTTCCCGGAGGACTCCGAGGAACCCTGCTGAGGCTGCTGGCGGGACAAAGCAGAAGGCTCGGACCGCCTGAGCAGTCCGAGCCTTGCAGCTGCGGAGGATACGAGATTCGAACTCGTGAGGGGTTGCCCCCAACACGCTTTCCAACTGTGGTGGTGGGGTGTTGGCGTGTGTGCGGGGGCGTTCACCTGCGTTCATGCTCGGCCGGACGCGGGAGCGGTCACCGCCTTCGGTCTCGTCTGAACGGCCGTGAACGGAGCTGAATGAGACGGAAACTGAGACGGGCCTCGCTGTGTTGACCTTGAGCGAGGCCAATGGCCTACAGACCGCGCAGCGCCTCGTATAGGTCGCCGTAAGCGCTCCAGCAGTCGACACTGCCATCGTCGTTCAGACTGCCCATGTACCAGTCCTCATCGCTGACCGGCTTCACCAGACATAGCCCGTGGAACCCCAAGATAATCTCAGGGTGGAGCAATTCGTCTTCACCCGGCCGGCCCACCCATGTCACGACGCGATCGGTGTCGAGAGCCACAGACTGCTGATCGCCGGAGACCCTTCGGATCTCCCCCAGAGTCCACCCTGTCGGTAGCTGCCCGTCTGCCATCCCACGATGATGACAGCCACCGCGACAGCCGAGTCGAGGCAAACTCTCAAGATCCTCAAACCTGGCCAGCGGTGGGAGCATCAAGGGCCGCACGAGCCACGACCTTGAAGGACAGCACGGACTGACTGACCTGGCGGTGCATAGTGTCGCTACTTGGGATATCGCTGCGAGGTGGGACGCCTCGGGCGGCGCGGAGCTCAGAGACGATGACGGACGCTTGCCAGTCAGCGATCGAGCGCATGACGGTGTCGGCTTGTGCGGCCACTTCAGCGGGCCCCTCCAACTCCACGAGGAACAGCGCCTTTTCGATACTACGGATCAGCCCTCGGAGTCTGTCAGCGGTTCCTTCGGGCAGGCTCTGGCCGAGCAAAGCCGACTCGCGGTAGGAACGTCTCAGCTCGTTGAACTGGGCAACAGAGTCCAGGAAGGCTGCGTAGGCGTCCCGGCGCACTTGGCGGCGCCAGTGGGCGTGCTGGGTTCTTGACTGGAAGCGACCGGTCAAGCGAGCGGCTACCACCGCCCCTCCGGCGCCAACGATTGACGCCACGATGCCCGCTACCGCCCCCACCAATGCGATCTCCCCTGCGTTCATGGCGGCATTATGCCCTCAAACCCGGCCGACCCCATGAAAGATCGCGACGGCAGTCTTCCCACCGTTCCGGCATCGTGATGGCGGTCCCATCGCGACAACCTCAGAGCCATCAGCTTGGGAATCACCGATGATCTAGCCCTGAACGGGCCGATGACGTGGGAAGTCCGTAGCGGGCACCCCTTGGTTGATATGGGGCCAGCCTCTGTTGGTGACCGCTGTTTACCGCACCCAATGCCACGGTTCTGCCACGTCGACCTTCTGACCCGTATGCCTAGCCGGATCAGCCACCGGAGTCGTGCCGCTGTGCCGTCTCTGTCGCTCTACGCAGGCACCTAATTTCAAGTTGAACTAGAATTCCGGAATCCGGTCGAGGCGGTGAAGGCGCACTTTGCGATAATTGTAAAAGGGGTCATTTTCCGGAATGTGCATATACCAACGATAGGCGAAACCTATGTAACCGACGGACAGTGTGCTTCCAAACGCCGTGAGGGCTGGCTGTGGGCGGCTTATCCGGCCCGTCATGGGGCCGATCCAGAGACCTAGAGGGTCGCCACTTTGGCCCGAAATTCTTTTCTGTGCCCGGTATATTTCAGGGTGCTTGAACATGTATACGTGAAAATTACTCCGCAGTTCTCCGCCGTCAAGGAAGTTGCCGAATCCCTGAGGTACGGCGAACCCGTCATTAGCGATCCTGCACCCAGCATGCTTGACGATGTATCGAGCAAGATGAAGGGACTCGCTCTGCCATTCCTCACCGTAGACCTTCTGCATGTCTATATGGCGCAAATTCCAGAGTGAGCCTCGCTTCAGCCACACATAATTACTGAATTTCTCGTATGCGTAGTCAAATTTCTGACTGCGCGCGTTGTTACAGTTCGAGCAAAGGTTTGGCGAGAATTTTACGCGATCCGATTTCCTGAGGGACCGAACGTTGGTGAACGTCTTGTCATCCCCCCAAACGAGAGGCTCTGAACTCCCAGCCGACATTTTCTTCAAATCGCTTAGCTTGAACTTGTGTTCGCGTGTATTTGCCTTGCCCCCGCACCACCAGCACGCCCCAGAATTCGGAAGACGAAGAGCGTTCAATTCGTCATCCGAGGCAAATTCTTCCATCACTGTCCCCAACCTCTCAACTTATTGACTACATCGTAGACATCTGTGGCGTTGTCCCGGGTGTGGTTTTCGACTGCGGGCCTGTTGATGGGGTGCGCAACGCCCGTCCCGGCCGCGCACTGCCCGTGCGGCACCGAGCAAGTCTGGTGCTTGGTCGAGGGCGGCCGGGATGAGGGCTGGAGTGAGGAGTGAGTCGAGGTGGTTCTCGCGTAGCGGGGTCCAGCTAGTTGCGGTGATGCCACCAGTAAAACGCCAGCACTCCTACTCCACTCAAAGTTGCCTTCACGCTCGCACGAACGAGTTCGTCCACGGCTGACCTCCAGTAGCGGCGCACGCGCGGCCGAATCGACCACTTTTCGGGGCAGTCACGTTCAACTGCCCGCGGGGACCAGTTGCGAGTGATCTTCGCGGGGTAGCCCCGTCGCGCCTGGCGCTTGCACCTTCGACTACTAGGGCTTGAGCAGCCTTGTGACTCGTTCTGGCTAGTTGTCACTTGAACCTCCAAACGCTGCGAACCCGCCGTGGGCCGCGTGGTTCGAGTAGGCCAGGTCGGCAACTTTTCCTCCCGAGCCAACCTCGCGGGGTTCTAAAATCGAGCCATGGTGAGACGTGGACCGAGTGACGCGGATGCAGAACTGTTGACCTACCTGCGGACCAAACGGCTGACCGTGAGCCTCGCCCAGTTGGAACGTTGGCGGCGCGCCGGCGTGCTCCCGCGTAACCACCGGACGCACCTAGGTAGAGGGAAGGGGTCGGTATCCACTGTCGCCCCAGCGGCTTTCAACCTTGCTGAAGCTATGGCGAGGGTCAGTCGTCGTGGCCGCTCCATCCATGAGGCGGTCTTGCGTATTTTCACGGTGAGTCCGTTGCACCAGGATCTGGCCGCCGAGGTATTGCCCATACCCGAATCGGTTATCCGTGAATCCCTAGTTTGGTTCATTTGGCACGGAGAGCAGACCTTGGACCGCAGGATAGAGAGGGCACTTCGGCGGTCGCAAGGTAGCACGGAGGAAATGATTGAGATCGTGGTTAAGATGTCGGGCCGCCAATCCCGCAGTGCATTCAGTAATCCGCCGCCCACTGCTGATATGCGTCCGTGGCCCAAGCTGGCCAAGCGAGATATAGAAGGAATGAACGCGCTGGCGGTAGCAAAGTTTCTCGGTTGGCAGGAAATTGGCTCCCGGGGTGTCGCAGAGCTGCTTTCGGGTGCTGCGCCATCAACTTCCACGACGGAGGGCATCGGGGATGACACGGACAGACTGGAAAGGCTGTTTCTCCGACGTGAGCTGGCTGGCCAGGGCCTAGTCAACTTCCCCCGGCACGTACCTATGGAGGAAGCGGAGGCGCTAATCAGGAGGGCGGGCAATGGGACGCTGTGGAGTGTGCGGAATAAGCTAGCCAGAATTGCGCAAGTTGGCCACCTCATGTTGCTGCTCAGGGACGAGCGGACAGACATATTCTTAGATTCAGTCTACTCGTCCCACACGAATGTCACGTTACTTTACGGGGCAATCCCAATCGCGGTTACTCTTGAAACGACTGCCTGGCACACTATGGCGGCACTTATGGTGGTGCTGCTTACGGATGAAAATGCCTGTGATTGGTTCGGGGCGCTCGACCAACTTGCAGACGCGACAAGGTCAGATCTGTTCAATTAGAGTATTTGGCTACGTGTGATGGGCAACTGCCCTCAACCCACTACTCGTCCCTGCTCGCATCCCGGAGTCTGAGCGCCCGCGCCGGAGGCATGTCTTGAAGCTGCGAATGTCTTCCTTACTTCCAGCCGCCGGTGGAAGCAACTCCTGGGGGACGCGGGCGTTCGTGACGGGCGCCTGCACGACGCGCGCCACACTGCCGGAACCGTCCTGCTGCTGCTCGGGGTTCCCGATGTGGTGGTGGACGCCATCATGGGATGGGAGCCCGGAGGGTCCGCACGGATGAGGGCTCGGTACATGCACGTCACCGGACCGATGTTGCAGAACGTCGCGCAGCAGGTCGGTGACGCACTCTGGGGCCCGACCCCGGAGGCGAGTGAAGAGGCCGGAGACAGCCCGGACGAGAGCCCCTCAGACCGCAAGTGAGACGGAAACTGAGACGGAGAACGATGAAGGCCCCGACCGGCGAACCGGTCGGGGCCTTCATCTGCCCTGGTAGGGCGGGTGCGGAGGATACGAGATTCGAACTCGTGAGGGGTTGCCCCCAACACGCTTTCCAAGCGTGCGCCCTAGGCCACTAGGCGAATCCTCCGCCGCAAACAATACAAGACGTTGAGGGGTGCTTGCGACCGCGTTCGGTGCGGGCGGGTGCGGGGGAGTGCCGAGGTGGGAGCGGGTCGTATTTGGGGTGGGGGATCGGCTAGGGTGGGGTTCAGCCCCTCACGTGGCGCTATCTGACTGAACTCCCCCAGGGCCGGAAGGCAGCAAGGGTAGGTTGGCTCTGGCGGGTGCGTGGGGGGTCTTTGCGTGCCCGGGGCGGGGTGACGCAGGGGGGCTCGGGTTGTCGGTGGGGTGGCCGGTGGCTCGGGGCGGGGCCGGTTGTCAGTGGGTCCCGATAACCTCGTAGGTGTGTCGTCCCTTGCGCTGTACCGCCGCTATCGCCCCGAGTCGTTCGCCGAGGTCATCGGGCAGGAGCATGTCACTGCCCCGCTGATGCAGGCCCTGCGGAACAACCGGGTCAACCACGCGTACCTGTTCAGCGGGCCGCGCGGTTGTGGAAAGACGACCAGTGCGCGGATCCTGGCGCGCTGTCTCAACTGTGAGCAGGGGCCGACGCCCACCCCCTGCGGGGTGTGCCAGTCCTGCCAGGACCTGGCGCGGAACGGGCGCGGTTCGATCGATGTGATCGAGATCGACGCCGCTTCGCACGGTGGTGTCGACGACGCGCGTGACCTGCGGGAGAAGGCCTTCTTCGGCCCTGCCGCCAGCCGGTACAAGATCTACATCATCGACGAGGCCCACATGGTCACCTCGGCGGGCTTCAATGCCCTGCTGAAGGTGGTCGAGGAGCCGCCGGAGCACCTCAAATTCATCTTCGCGACGACCGAGCCCGAGAAGGTCATCGGGACGATCCGGTCGAGGACCCACCACTACCCGTTCCGGCTGGTGCCGCCCGGGACGCTGCGCGACTACCTCGCGGAGGTGTGCGGCAAGGAGGAGAGCACCGTCGAGGACGGGGTGCTCCCGCTGGTGGTGCGGGCCGGCGCCGGGTCGGTGCGTGACTCGATGTCGGTGATGGACCAGCTGCTGGCCGGAGCCGCCGACGACGGTGTGACGTACGCCATGGCCACGGCCCTGCTCGGTTATACGGACGGGTCCCTGCTCGACTCCGTGGTCGACGCCTTCGCGGCCGGGGACGGGGCCGCGGCCTTCGAGGTCGTGGACCGGGTCATCGAAGGGGGCAACGACCCGCGTCGGTTCGTCGCCGACCTGCTGGAGCGGCTGCGCGACCTGGTGATCCTGGCCGCCGTGCCCGACGCCGGGGAGAAGGGGCTGATCGACGCCCCCGCCGACGTGGTCGAGCGGATGCAGGCGCAGGCGTCGGTGTTCGGGGCCGCCGAGCTGAGCCGGGCCGCCGACCTGGTGAACACCGGACTCACGGAAATGCGCGGGGCCACCTCGCCGCGGCTCCAGCTGGAGCTGATCTGCGCCCGGGTGCTGCTGCCGGCCGCCTTCGACGACGAGCGCTCCGTTCAGGCCCGGCTGGACCGCCTGGAGCGGAACGGTGCGGGCGGCGGCGGTGCGTTCGTCGCCGGCGGGCCCGTGGCGGGCATGCCGCCCATGGGGTACGTACCGGGGGCGCAGGGGCACGCCCATGCGCCGGGGGGTGCCGCTGGAGCTGTCCCCGGGGGCGGTCAGGTGGCTCAGGGGCAAGGGGCTCCGGCCCCCATGGCTCCCGGGGCGATGGCTCCGGGCGCGCCCGTATCCGCCGCTCACGCGCAGGCAGCTCCTGCTCCCGCTGCTCCCTCGCCCGGTCCTGGCGCGGCCCCGGCCGCCGAGGCGCCGGCCGCTCAGGCACCGGCTCCGGCCCCCGCGGCCGCACCTGCCTCCGCCCCGCCCACTGCCGCGCCCGCCCGGCGCCCGGGGGGCTGGCCCACTGCGTCCGCTCCGGGGCAGGGGCGCCCCGAACCCGTCGCCCCGCAGGCCCAGGCGCCGGCCCCGCAGGCTCAGGGCGGCCCGCCGGCCGGCGCCGCTCCCGCACAGGCGGGGCCCAGTGCGGCCGCCGCCCAAGGTGCCGCCCAGGTGCGGAACATGTGGCCCGGCATCCTGGAGGCCGTCAAGAACCGCCGCCGGTTCACCTGGATCCTGCTCAGTCAGAACGCGCAGGTCGTCGGCTTCGACGGGACCACCCTCCAGATCGGTTTCTCCGGCACCGGCGCCCGCGACAACTTCGCGAGCAGCGGCAGCGAGGACGTGCTCAAGCAGGTACTCGCCGAGTCCTTCCAGGTGCAGTGGCGGATCGAAGCCGTCATCGACGCCAGCGGCGGGGGTGGCGGCGGGGGCGGCCAGCCTCCGGCCGGACCTTCCGGCAGTTACGGAGGCGGTGGCGGCGGCTTCGGCGGAGGCAGTGGCGGCGGCGGTGCTGGCGGATACAACGGGGGCGGCGGTGGTGGCTACGGCAGCGCCCCGGCCCCGGCCCCGTCCGCGCCGGCCGCACCGTATCCGCCGCAGGCTTCGGGCCCGCAGGGCGGCGGACCGGTGAGTCAGGCTGCCGCGCAAGCACCTGCGGTGCACCCGGCGCAGGCGCAGCACCAGGCACAGCACCCCGCTCCGGCCCCCGAAGCGCCGAGGCCATCGCCCGCACAGGAGCGGCCGCCGGTTTCCGCCGAGGACGACGTACCCGAGGACGACGATCCGGACCTCGTCGACTCGGCCCTCTCCGGGCACGAGCTGATCGTGCGGGAGCTGGGGGCGACGGTGGTCGAGGAGTTCGTGAACGAGTAGCCCGAGGGGCCTGAGTGGGCTGTGTGGAACGAGTGGGCTGAGTTGCCCGAGTGGGGCGAGCAGCCGGGGCGGCCCTTCGTGGCGGGTCGTACTGTGGCGGGTCATGCCGTGCCACGGCCGGTCGCGCCGGGACTGGTCGTGCCGTCCCCGCGCCGCTGGAGATCACCCCGGCGTTCCCGCCCTCGGCTCGCAGATAGCCGTGCCCGGTACCCCTGGGCCCGCATCCCGGCGGTGTCGCCTCGGCACCCCCACGACGGTGCCGGGCCCCTTGGCGTGCACCCCAGGCGCTCCCGCCCCCGGCTCCCCGGACGGTGCCTGGCGTCCATGGTCTGTGCCCCGGCAGGTCCCCCTCACTTCCGCCCAGCGGGCCCGAGCCCCCGGAGTGCTCCTCGGCGGCGCCCGCCCCCAGCGGCGGAACTCAGGACGGCGAGTCCCCCGCCCAAGCTGCCCCTCGCACCCTCCTTCCAGCGGGCCCCGGAAAGCGCGGTGCCCGCGCACGACTAGGCTGCACCCCGTGAAGGTCCTCGTCATCGGCGGCGGCGCCCGCGAACACGCCCTGTGCCGCTCTCTGTCCCTCGACCCCGACGTCACCGCTCTCTACTGCGCCCCCGGCAACGCCGGCATCGCGGAAGTGGCGGAGCTGCGTCCGGTCGATGCCCTCGACGGGGCCGCCGTGGCGCGCCTCGCCACCGAACTCGGCGCCGGTCTCGTCGTCGTCGGCCCGGAGGCCCCGCTCGTCGCGGGTGTCGCCGACGCCGTACGCGACGCCGGGATTCCGGTCTTCGGACCGTCCAAGGAGGCCGCCGAACTGGAGGGCTCCAAGGCGTTCGCCAAGGACGTGATGGCCGCCGCCGGTGTCCCCACCGCGCGCAGTTACGTGTGTACGACGCCGGAGGAGATCGACTCCGCGCTGGCCTCCTTCGGTGCTCCGTACGTCGTCAAGGACGACGGCCTCGCGGCCGGCAAGGGCGTCGTGGTGACGGACGACGTCGACGAGGCCAGGGCGCACGCGCTGGCCTGCGAGCGGGTCGTCATCGAGGAGTTCCTCGACGGCCCCGAGGTGTCCCTCTTCGCGATCACCGACGGCGTGACCGTCCTCCCGCTGCAGCCCGCCCAGGACTTCAAGCGCGCCCTGAACGGTGACGAAGGCCCCAACACCGGTGGCATGGGCGCCTATTCGCCGCTGCCCTGGGCCGACCCCAAGCTCGTCGACGAGGTCCTGGAGTCCGTGCTCCAGCCGACCGTCGACGAGCTCAGGCGCCGCGGCACCCCGTTCTCCGGACTGCTGTACGCGGGCCTCGCCATGACGAGCCGCGGCGTGCGCGTCATCGAGTTCAACGCCCGTTTCGGCGACCCCGAGACCCAGGTCGTACTGGCGCGGCTCCGCACCCCCCTCGCGGGCGTGCTCCTCGGTGCCGCCAACGGCACCCTGGACGTCCAGCCGCCGCTGAACTGGAGCGACGAGACGGCCGTGACCGTCGTCATCGCCTCGCACAACTACCCCGGCACCCCGCGCACCGGCGACCCCATCGAGGGCCTCGCCGACGTGGCCGCCGAGGACGCGCCCGAGGCGTACGTCCTGCACGCGGGCACCAAGCGGGACGGCGACGCCGTGCTCAGTGCCGGCGGCCGCGTGCTGTCCGTGACCGCGACCGGCGACGACCTGACGCAGGCCCGCGAGCGTGCCTACCGCGCCGTGGCCCGCATCCGGCTCGACGGCTCGCAGCACCGGACGGACATCGCGGAGAAGGCGGCCCGGGACGCCCAGGGCGTCTAGGACGCCCGGAACGCCCAGCGCGCCCGGAACGCCCAGAGCGCCCAGGCCTGAGCCGGGCACGGGAGCAAGGACGGGCGGCCCGGGACGGACTCCCAGGGCCGCCCGCCCCGTTTGCTCGGGGTGACAGGACACCACCCCCGGGCCCCGGGCCCGTCTGCCCCGCGCGGGCGCCCGGGACCGCCCGCCCCTCTGCCTCGCGCGGACTCCCAGGGCCGCCCGCCCCTCTGCCTCGCGCGGACTCCCAGGGCCGGCCGCCCCGTTTCCCGTTGACCCCACCCCGTACGGCGCCCCCGCCCGCGCCCCGCCCCGCCGCCCTCGTGCGTCCGAACCCCCGGCCGGCCCCGCCGCAACCGCTGCGTACACCCGTGTGCGCCGCACGGCCCCCGCGCCGCCCCTCTCCGCCACCCCGCGGACACACCCTCTGCGCAGCCGGTTTCCGCCCCGCCCGGCCGGAATCCCGGGTCTGCCCCGGAAGCCAGCACCTTTACCCAAAGCCATTCCATCGAGTGACGGCTCGCCCATCCGGATGACTGGCGCCGAGCCCCCAACTAGGGTGCCGCGCAAGCGGTTCCGGCACTTGGCCCACCGACATTGCGATGTCAGTGGCGGGTGCCACAGTGGGGGAGTGAACAACCCGTCGCAGGGCAGAGGGGGTGAATCCGGTCGTGTCCGGTGTGTCTGATTCCGGTGCCAGTTCCACTGGCCCCGGTTCTCGTTCCGGGTCTGGTGGTTCCAGTGGTTCTGGTGGTTCCAGCAGTTCTGGTGGTTCCGATGGTGCTGGTCGTTCCGATGATGTGAGTTCGGGTGCGGGGACGCCGCGTACCCCGCAGGAGCTGGGCGCCGAGCAGGGCGCGCAGGCCGCGCGGGAGCGTGCGCTCGCCGTGCTGCGGGTACGCAGCCGGGCGCTGGCCGCTGCCCTGCTGCCCGCCGCCGTGGCGGTTGTGCTCCTGTTCGGCGGTGTGTCGGGTCGGCTCACGGGTCCGGGCTGGGACGTGGCGCGCTGGGCGGTCTCCGGCATCGCCCTGGTGGTGCTGCTGGCCGCTCTGGCGGTCGCCCTGGTGGTCGCGCGGGCACGCCCCGCCGTGACGCCCACCGTGGAGCTGAGCGAGGCCATCGCCCCCGACCTGTACCGCCTGGTCGGGGACCTGGCCGAGCGGCTCGACGTACCCGTGCCGTCCGCGATAGCCCTGACCCCCGACTGCGACAGCTGGCTGGAGGAGCGGGCGGACGGCAGGGACCGCCCGGCGAAGCCCCGCTCACGCCCCGTGCAGGGCCAGTCCTCGAAGGACCACTCCTCGAAGGACCGTCCGGCGAAGGACCGTTCCTCGGAGGACCGCCCCGGCAGGCCTGCCTCCGAGTCCATACGTACCGGGCCCACCGCCCCCGTCCTGGTCATCGGCTCGCCCTTCCTGTGGTGGATGCGCGTCGCCGAGCTGCGGGCCGTCCTCGCGCCCGTGGTCGCGGGCACCGGCCCCGCCGCGCACCCCGACATAGCCGCCGCCCGCCGCTTCGTGCGCGGCCTGGACGCGGCCGTCGCGGTCGCCGCCAGGCCGGGCCGGGGTGCGACGGGTCCGCTGCGCCGGCTCGCGCTGGCCCCCCTCGGCCGGATCTCCCGACTGCTGCTCGGCGCCTGCCGCGAGCACATCACCCAGCTGGAGCGCGGGGTCGCCGCCGCTGCCTCCGAGCGCGCCCAGGCAGTGGATTACGGGCTGCGGATCGCCGCCCAGGAACAGGTCGGCCTCGCCTACGCGGGCTGGGACCGGCTGCTGACCCGGGTCGCGCTGCCCGCCTGGCGGATGGGCCGCTGGCCCTCCCGCCTCGACGTCGGCGTAGTCTCCGCCCTCACCGAGCTCTCCCGGCGCGACCGTCTCGCCGACGGGTTCGCCTCGCGGCTCGGCGAGCGCCCCGCCTGCGACCTCCTCGAAGAGCCTGGCGCGGTGGACGAGGCCGTGTCCCTGCTGGCCGCCCGGCTCTTCCACGGCGGCCCGGCCACGCCCGGCCCCGACTGGTCCCCGGTCGACTGGCAGACGTACCCGGAAGAGGTCGTCGACCGCAAGTGGCGCACCGAGGCCGCCCGGCTGCACCGCGTCCTGGACACCCTGGGCGCCGGAACCAGCGACGGGAACGGCGCCGACAGCGCGGGCCGCGACCGCCGCAGTGGTACGAGCCCCACGCTGGCCCGCGTCATGGACCACCTCGCCGCCGAACCCCTCGCCCTCACCGGCGCGCCCGGCCCCGACGACGGACGCGGTGACGAGGAGCGCACCGACGCCCTGGCCGCAGGCATCACCGCCGAGGCCGCCCGCGAGGAGGCGCTGGCCCCACCGCCCGCACCGGTGCCGGCCGGCGACGGGCAGGACCTGTGGGACGGGGGTACCTGGGACGACGGCCCGCTGCCGGTCTTCCCCATCCAGCCCCCGCGCACCGGCCGTGATCTGCTCGCCGACCACGTCACCGCCATGGTCTGCTGTGCCGCGGTCGACACCGCAGGGGCCGCTCCCGGCCTGGACTGGCTGGACGGCCCGGCCCTGCTCGTCGAGGGCAAGCGCCGCTCCGACCTCACCGGGCCTGTGCTGAGCCTGGTCGAGGACGGCGACCCCGTTCCGCTGCGCGGCTGGCTCGCCTCCGTCGGCGTACGGCCGGAAAAGCCCGTACGGCTGGTATGAGCCGGGCAACCGTACGGGGGCGGGGTGCGAGTTCGTTGTCCGCCTGGGCGGGGCGCGAGTCCGGCCTCCGTACGGGCAGGACGCGAGCCCGGCCCCGCGAGCCCGAGCCCGCCCCCCGCACGGCACGGTCCGCGGACATGCCCGCCCCCGCACGGCACGGTCCGCCGACGTGCGCAGCCAGCCCCCGGGAAGCGGCCACGGCCCCGCGCGCCCCTGCACGGCACGGTCCACGGACGCGCGCAGCCGACCCGCGAGGAACGGCCACGGCCCCGCGCGCCTGCACGCCCCGCACGCCCCGCACGCCCCGCCCCTCCCGTACTCCCCAGCCGACCGTACGGCCCGCAGAACCGCCGAAGCGTCCCACGAACGGACTATCAAGTTCCGTTTCTCGCCAATTCGCGACGAAGGGTGACGGAGTGCGTGCGTTATGTGATGTGCTGGTGCCCTGTAGCTGACAGCGGACGCACCACTGTGCTTCCGGGGCCCGGTGTTGTCCCGGGTATTCGAGGGAGGGAAGTGACGTGGGGGCTGAACAGATTCGCTGGGAATCGGGTGCGCTCGCGCACGCCGTCTCGGACCCCTTCGGCCAGGGCCCGCTGCCCTGGCTGCGCGGCGGCGAGCAGTACCTCGAAGCCGACGGCACCGCCGTCGCCTGGTACGCCGACCTGGACCCGGCCACCGGCGCCAAGGTCCCCCGCCCCCGGCGGCACGAGGGCCCCCGTACGGCGGACGACGTGAACTGCCAGATCAAGGGCTTCACCTCGTCAGGATCGGTCGCCCCCGGCAGCTCCGTCGACTTCCACATCACGGTCAACCCGCCGCAGGAGTTCTCGGGTTACGTCTACCGGATCGGCCACTACAGCGGCGCCGGCGCCCTCCAGGTCGACACCAGCCCGCGCCTCTCCGGCATCGTCCAGCCCGCCCCGCTGACCGCCGACCGCACCGTCTCCTGCCACCACTGGTGGCAGTCCTGGCGGCTGCACATCCCCGAGTACTGGAGCCTCGGCGCGTACGTCGCCGTGCTGACCACCGCCGACGGCCACCGCAGCCACATCCCCTTCACGGTCCGCGACGACCGCCCCGCCGACTTCCTGCTGCTGATGCCGGACATCACCTGGCAGGCGTACAACCTCTTCCCCGAGGACGGCCGCACCGGCGCCAGCCTCTACCACGCCTGGGACGAGGAGGGCCGGCTCCTCGGCGAGGAGGACGCCGCCACCACGGTCTCCTTCGACCGGCCGTACGCGGGCCAGGGCCTGCCGTTGCACGTCGGGCACGCCTACGACTTCATCCGCTGGGCCGAGCGCTACGGCTACGACCTCGCCTACGCGGACGCCCGCGACCTGCACGCCGGCCGCATCGACACCTCCCGCTACCGCGGCCTGGTCTTCCCCGGCCACGACGAGTACTGGTCGGTGCCCATGCGCAAGGCCGCCGAGCGCGCCCGCGACGGCGGCACCTCCCTGGTGTTCCTCTCCGCCAACACCATGTACTGGCAGGTCGAGCTGAGCCCCGCGCCCTCCGGCGTACCCGACCGCTTACTGTCCTGCCGCAAGCGCCGCGGCCCGGGAAAGTCCGCCCTGTGGCGCGAAGCGGGCAAGCCGGAGCAGCAGCTGATGGGGATCCAGTACGCGGGAAGGGTCCCCGAGCCCAGCCCGCTGGTCGTGCGCAACGCGGAGCACTGGCTCTGGGAGGCCACCGGCGCGGGTGAGGGCGACGAGATCGAGGGCCTGGTCGCGGGAGAGGCCGACCGCTACTTCCCGCGTACCGCCCTGCCCGAGCACCGCGGCCGGATCCTGCTCGCGCACTCCCCCTACCGGGACGGCGACGGCGCCCTGCGCCACCAGGAGACCTCGCTCTACCGGGCCCCCAGCGGCGCCCTCGTCTTCGCGTCCGGCACCTTCGCCTGGTCCCCGGCGCTGGACCGCCCCGGCCACGTCGACCGGCGCATCCAGCGGGCCACCGCCAACCTCCTGGACCGCATCGCCAAAGGCACCTGAGAGCCCGCCGGGCGCCCCTCCCCGGCTCCCTCCCCGCGCGCCCGGCCACCCTGACCGGGGGCTTCACCCGCGCATACGGGAGAATCGGAACGATTGGCCATAACCACGGGGAGGAACCGTGTCCGGATTCGTAGTAAAGCCCGAGCCCCAGCAGGTGCCGGGCCTGGTACATCTGCACACCGGCAAGGTGCGCGACCTGTACCGGAACGAGGCGGGCGACCTCGTGATGGTCGCCAGCGACCGCACCAGCGCCTTCGACTGGGTGCTGCCCACCGAGATCCCCGACAAGGGCCGCGTCCTCACCCAGCTCTCGCTGTGGTGGTTCGACCAGCTCGCCGACCTGGTCCCGCACCACGTCCTGTCGACGGAGCTCCCCGCGGGCGCCCCCGCCGACTGGGCGGGCCGCACGCTCGTCTGCAAGTCGCTGCGGATGATCCCCGTGGAGTGCGTGGCCCGCGGCTATCTGACCGGCTCGGGGCTGGCCGAGTACCGCGAGACGCGCACGGTCTGCGGTCTCGCCCTGCCCGAGGGCCTGGTCGACGGCTCGGAGCTGCCCGCACCGATCTTCACCCCCGCCACCAAGGCGGCCGTCGGTGAGCACGACGAGAACGTGAGCTACGAGGAAGTGGCCCGCCAGGTCGGCGCGGAGACCGCCGCCCAGCTGCGGCAGACGACGCTCGCCGTGTACGGCAGGGCGCGGGACATCGCCCGCGAGCGCGGCATCGTCCTCGCGGACACCAAGTTCGAGTTCGGCTACGAGCCGGCCGCCTCGGGCGACGGCGAGCAGCTGGTCATCGCGGACGAGGTCCTCACCCCGGACTCCTCGCGCTTCTGGCCCGCCGACGACTGGGAGCCGGGCCGCACCCAGCGGTCCTTCGACAAGCAGTTCATCCGCGACTGGCTGACCTCGGACACCTCCGGCTGGGACCGCAGGTCCGACGGCCCGCCGCCGGCCCTCCCGCAGGAGGTCGTCGACGCGTCCCGCGCGAAGTACATCGAGGCGTACGAGCGCCTCACCGGCCAGTCCTGGTCGTGACACCGGACGGCCCCGGGGCACGCTCCGGGGCCGCCGTGTTCCGGGACGTGCCCGGGTCTCCGTGCCACGGGGCTGGACCTGTTCCCCGTGCCCGGGACCCCGTACCGGGTCCGGACACGACGAAGGCCCCGGTCGTGATGACCGGGGCCTTCGTCCTCTGAGCGGACGACCAGGTTCGAACTGGCGACCTCAACCTTGGCAAGGTTGCGCTCTACCAACTGAGCTACGTCCGCGTTGCGCCGTGGCGCGAGGACAACTATACCCAACCCCGCTCGCGGGCGAGACGCACGGCCGTGTGCCGGTTCTCCGCCCCCAGTTTGGACGCCGCCGACGACAGGTAGTTCCGTACGGTGCCCTGGCTCAGCGCGGCCCGCTCGGCGATCTCCGCGACGGGTGCGCCGTGCGCCGCCAGCTCCAGCACCTCGGTCTCCCGCACGGTCAGCGGGGAGTCCCCGGCCGCGATGGCGTCGGCCGCCAACTCCGGGTCCACATAACGGTTTCCGGCGTGCACGGTACGGATGATCGCCGCCAGCTGCTGGGCGCTCACGGTCTTCGGAACGAACCCCCGCACGCCCGCCTCCAACGCCCTCTTCAGATGCCCGGGCAGGCCGTGACTGGTCACGATCATGGTCCGGCAAGCAGGTAGCGCGGTCCGCAGGGATGTGGCCACCGCCACACCGTCGAGGCCCGGCATCTGGAGATCGAGCACCGCCACATCGGGCCGGTGCTGGAGCGCCATGGCGAGCGCCTCGGGCCCGGTCGCCGCCTCGGCCACCACTTCGAGGTCGTCCTCCAGGGCGAGCAGCGCGGCCAGCGCACCCCGGATCAGGTGCTCGTCATCCGCGAGCAGCACCCGCACGGCCGTCACGCGACACCTTCCACTGCGGCCGCGCCGCCCGTAACCCGTGCGGCCGCACCACCCGCAGCCCCGGCACCCGCACCACCGGTAACCCCGGCACCCGCACCGCCCGCAGCCCCGGCTGCCGCGTCACCGGTAACCCCGGCGGCCCCGGACCGTACCTCTGCCGTACTCATCCGCTCGACTTCCTCTTCCTCACGCGACTTCTCCACGCCGGGGCCCCCGCCCCGTACGCCCGCCCCCGGGCCGTGGTCCTCACGTACCCCAGCACCCCGTACCCCCGCCCCCGGACCGTCCGTCAGCGGCACCTCGGCCGTCACCCGGAACAGTCCGTCGCCGGCGCCTCCCGCGGACAGCGTGCCGCCCACCGCCGCCAGCCGTTCGCGCAGTCCTGCCAGGCCCGTCCCCGACGTTCCCGAGGGGTCCGCCGTGCCCGGCGCGGGCGCCCCGTCGTTCTCGACGACGAGCACCGCACGCCGTCCGTCCGAGGTCAGCCGCAGCGTGCAGCTCTTCGGGTTGCCGTGCCGCAGCACATTGGTGGCCGCCTCGCGGACGACCCAGCCGAGCGCCGACTGCACCCCGCCGGGCAGCTCCGTACCCGCGCCGTCCGCCACCAGGCAGCTGATCCCGGCGGCGGCGAGCACCCCGCGCGCCCCTTCGATCTCGGCCCGCAGGTCGGCCTGCCGGTAGCCGCGCACGACCTCGCGGACCTCGCGCTGCGACTCCTGCGCGATCCGCTGCACCTCTGCCATCTGCTCGGCCGCCTCGGGCCTGCCACGCCGCGCCAGCTGGACGGCCAGCTCGCTCTTGAGGGCGATGACGGCGAGGTTGCGGCCCATCACGTCGTGCAGGTCGCGCCCGAACCGCAGCCGCTCCTCGGCCACCGCGAGCCGGGCCTGGGTCTCCCGCGCCCGGTCGATCTCCCAGATCATCGACAGGAACCAGAGCGAGGAGCGATGGGTCATCAGACCGAACACGCCGAGCAGCAGGATCGCGACGGCACTGCCCACGGCCAGTGCCGGCCGCTGCGTGCCGAGGCCCGCGGCCGCCGCGACGAGGGCGGCGGCCGCGCAGGTGCCCAGGATCAGCCACCGCGCGGTCGACATGACGTAGACGGACATCATCGTGGGGACCAGTCCGTACCAGAGGAGCATGGTCATGGCGGAGCCGTTGGTGTTCCTGGCGTCGAGCCCGCCGGTGGCCTGCAGGACCACCACCAGCGCCACCACGGTCGCGCCCACGGCGAGGGAGGCCACCACCGGCCGCCAGGGCGCGGGAGCGCCGTGCAGCCGGTGGGCGAAGCCCAGGGAGAGGCAGTGCGTGGCGAGCACGCACTGCACCAGCACCAGCAGTACCAGGCCCTGGGCGAGTGCGACGGGCCCGTCCTCCCGCACCAGGTTGTCGGGGAGCGGGGCCATGACGCCGAGACTGATGATCCACAGGCAGCAGTAGAGCGTGCCCCGCAGATACAGGTCCATCTTCGCGGCCCGGCTGCGCTTCTTCCAGTAGCCCTTCATCCCCGTCCGATCCTCGGGTCTAGCGCCGCGGCTCCCAGCGGAACCACTTCTTGACCGCGAACACCGACACTACGATCCACGCGGCCGCGGTGGCCATCGCACCGAGTGCGCCGAGGCCGCTGAGATTGCCGGACCAGCCGCCCCTGATCAGTTCCACCACGGGGGAGAGCGGCAGCAGTTCACAGACGGAGGCGACGGTGTCGGGGAGGACTTCCAGCGGGAAGAAGAGACCGGAGCCGCCCATGGAGAGCAGGGTGATCGGCATGATCGTCAGCTGGGCACCCTCCACCGACTTGGTGAAGGCCGCCGTCGCCGCCGCGAGGAGTGCCGCCAGCACCAGCCCGACCAGTACGCCGGCCGCCACGAACAGCGCGTTGGACGGCATCTCCACGTCCAGCAGCACGGCCCCGGCCACCACCATCACCAGGCACTGGACCAGCCCGGCCACGAGCGCCGCGACGGACGTGCCGGCCAGGATCTCCACATCGCCGGGTTCGCCCGTCCGCAGCCGTTTGAGCACCAGCTCCTCGCGGCGGGTGACGAAGGTGGCGACCAGGGTGGTGTAGATCCCGAAGAGCAGGACGTACGCCACCGCCGTCGGGATCAGCATCGTGCCGAGCGAGAGTCCGGCCTTCTCCAGGTCCATGCCCTTGGCGACCGACATGGAGGAGAAGGTCAGCGCGATCGGCATCACCAGCAGCATCACCAGCCCCGCCCGGTGCCGCCCCAGCAGGATGAGCTCGCCCCGTGCCAGCGCCTTCATCCGGTTTCCGGCGGTGGCGCGCGGTGCGGTGCCGGCCGCCGGGTGTCCTGTCTGCGTCAGCGTGCCGCTCATCGTGCCGCCACCTCGTTCCTCGTCGTCGTGTGCGTCCGCGGCGCCGGGGCCGGCCGCGTCGAGTCCTTCGCCTCCCGTGCGATGTGCAGGAAGGCCTCCTCCAGCGAGGCCGACCGCACGTCGAGGCCGCGCAGTTCCAGTCCCGCGCCGTCCGCCCAGACCAGCAGCCCGGTGGCTGCCCGTTGCAGCGACGGCGTCGTCAACTGAACTGTCCTTCCGTTCAGTTGGTGCGAGGTGACGCCGAGCTGCCCCAGCGGCGGCAGGTCGCCCAGGTGGTATCCGGACGGCAGTTCGAAGCTGATCCGGGACGGGTGTGCGGCCACCACCTCGTCCACCCGCCCCTCGGCGGCGATCCGGCCCTCGTGCATGATCGCCAGGCGGTCGGCCAGCTCCTCGGCCTCTTCGAGGTAGTGCGTCGTCAGCAGTACGGTCGTGCCCTGCTCGCGCAGCTCCCGCACCAACTCCCAGGTCTCGCGCCGCCCTTCGGCGTCGAGCCCGGTCGTCGGCTCGTCCAGGAACAGGACCTCCGGGCGCCCGAGCACCGCCATGGCCAGGTCGAGCCGCCGCCGCTCACCGCCCGAGAGCTGCTTCACCCGTACGGCATGACGCCCGGCGAGGCCGACCAGCTCCAGCGCCTCCTCGACGGGGCGGGCGCCGCTCGTGCATCCCGCCCACATCCGCGCCGTCTCCAGCACCGTCAACTGCGGCTGGAATCCGCCCTCCTGGAGCATCACCCCGGTCCGCGGGCGCACCTTCGTCCGCTCCCGGTACGGGTCGTGGCCCAGCACCCGTACCGCCCCTCCGGTCGGCCGGGCCAGGCCCTCCAGCAGCTCCAGCGTGGAGGTCTTGCCGGCGCCGTTGGTCCCCAGGAGCGCGAAGAGTTCGCCGCGCGCCACGGAGAAGGACACGGAACGGACGGCCTCGAAGCCCCCGGCGTAGGTCCGCCGGAGCCCTTCGACGTCGATGACAAGCTCTGCGTTGGTGGTCATGCCTCAAGGCTCCCGGCGGCCCGGGGCCGGCGGCAGTGCGTGCTGTCATCACTCCCGATGACAAATGTCATGACGGAGCCGGGGAACGCCGAAGGCCCCAGTCGCGATGACTGGGGCCTTCGATCTCTGAGCGGACGACCAGGTTCGAACTGGCGACCTCAACCTTGGCAAGGTTGCGCTCTACCAACTGAGCTACGTCCGCAAGGTACTGCCGGGTGGTGCGGCATCACCCTACCCGAACCACCGGAGTGACCGGTAACCGGTTGAGCGATGCAGAGCGGGTGACAGGAATTGCACACTGCGCCTTCCCCCTGGAAGAGGGATGTTCTACTACTGAACTACACCCGCACGCTGCGTGGAGCCGGGCCTTTCGGCCTTGCCCTTCGGCGTGCTCCAGACTTTAGCCCAAGTACCGGGGTGTGATGCAAATCGGTTCCCGGCCGGTCTCCGCGGCTGCTCGCCGGCCCCCCGTGGAGGCCGTGCCGCCGGACCGGCCCGGGCACCCTTCGCTCCGTCAGGAAGCCTCCGCGAACGCCTCGTAGACCTTCTTGGGGATCCGTCCCCTGGCCGGCACGTCCATCCGGTGGGACCTGGCCCAGGCGCGGACCGCCGCCGGGTCGGGGGCCACCGCGGTGTGCCGGTACACATTGCCCGACTTCGAGTGCTTTCGGCCTGCGTCGACGTACGGCTTCAGCGCCGCGCGCAGTTTCTTTGCATTGGCGTGATTGAGGTCGATCTCGTACGACTTCCCGTCGAGGCCGAAGGTCACCGTTTCCGCCGCTTCTCCTCCGTCGATGTCGTCGGAGAGCATCACCACTACGCGTTGCGCCACGGATATCGGTCCTTCCCTGCGGGCGGGTGCCGGTGCGACTGTCGTGACCACCGCGCTGACGTGCGGTGATGTCGGTCGACCGGCTCTTTGGAAACACGTATGGGGCAATGTTGCTTTCTCTTGCATTCCTTTGTACAGGGGGAGTCATTGCATTGTGAAGCCCAGTCAATTCCGTCAGCGTGTCCGAGTGCAATGCGAGACACCTGTTTTTTCCCTGATTTTTCCCCGCGTTGCCGCCGCCGATACCGGAACGTGATCGGCCGCCAGCATATCTACCCGCGTAGAATTTCTGGACGGGTACGCTGATGGAACCGCCTTAAGCACCACACCACACCGGGAGTGCCAGTGGCACGCGTCGTAGTCGACGTCATGCTCAAGCCCGAGATTCTCGACCCGCAGGGACAGGCGGTGCAGCGTGCACTGCCCCGTCTCGGCTTCAAGGGAATCGCGGACGTCCGTCAGGGGAAGCGTTTCGAGCTGGAGGTGGAGGGGCCGGTCGACGAGGCCGCCCTCGCCCGCATCCACGAGATGGCCGAAACGTTCCTCGCCAACACCGTCATCGAGGACTTCACCGTGAAGGTGGAGGACGAGAAGTGACTTCCCGCATCGGAGTCGTCACCTTCCCCGGCACGCTCGACGACCAGGACGCGCTGCGCGCCGTCCGGATCGCGGGCGCCGAGCCGGTGCCCCTGTGGCACCGCGACAAGGACCTCCACCAGGTCGACGCGGTGGTCCTCGCCGGAGGGTTCTCCTACGGCGACTACCTGCGGGCCGGCGCCATCTCGCGCTTCTCGCCGGTGATGGACACGATCATCGGGCAGGCGAAGGACGGAATGCCGGTCCTCGGCATCTGCAACGGATTCCAGATCCTCACCGAGGCACATCTGCTGCCCGGCGCGATGCTCAGGAACAACCACCTGCACTTCATCTGCCGCGACCAGAAGCTGCGGGTGGAGAACGCGGAGACCGCCTGGACCGCCGATTACGAGGCCGGCCAGGAGATCTCCGTACCGCTGAAGAACATGGACGGGCGGTACGTCGCCGACGCGCGCACCCTCGACGAGCTGGAGGCGGAGGGCCGTGTCGCCTTCCGCTACCTGGACGGCAACCCCAACGGCTCGCTGCGGGACATCGCCGGCATCACCAACGCGGCGGGCAACGTCGTCGGCCTGATGCCGCACCCCGAGCACGCCGTCGAGCCGCTGGTCGGCACGGGCCGTACCGACGGGCTCGGATTCTTCACCTCGATCCTGAAGAAGTTGGTCGACGCATGATGACCGAGCACAGCGAGGGCACCATCAAGCACAGCCTGGACACCGTCAAGCACGCTGCCGGGACCCCCGAGGTCGAGCAGCCCTGGAAGGAGCTCGGCCTCAAGGAGGACGAGTACGCCCGGATCCGCACGATCCTCGGCCGCCGTCCCACCGGCGCCGAGCTCGCCATGTACTCGGTGATGTGGTCGGAGCACTGCTCGTACAAGAGCAGCAAGGTCCACCTCAGGCAGTTCGGCGAGAAGGTCCCCGCCAACGACGCCATGCTCGTCGGGATCGGCGAGAACGCCGGTGTCGTCGACGTCGGCCAGGGTTACGCGGTCACCTTCAAGGTCGAGTCGCACAACCACCCCTCGTACATCGAGCCCTACCAGGGCGCGGCCACCGGCATCGGCGGCATCGTCCGCGACATCCTCGCCATGGGCGCCCGCCCGGTCGCGGTCGTCGACCCGCTGCGCTTCGGCGCGGCCGACCACCCCGACACCCGGCGCGTGCTGCCGGGCGTGGTCGCCGGTATCGGCGGCTACGGAAACTGCCTGGGCCTGCCGAACATCGGCGGCGAGGTCGTCTTCGACGCCTGCTACCAGGGCAACCCGCTGGTCAACGCCGGCTGCATCGGCGTCATGAAGCACGAGGACATCCACCTCGCCAAGGCTTCCGGCGCGGGCAACAAGGTCATCCTGTACGGCGCCCGCACGGGTGGTGACGGCATCGGCGGCGTCTCGGTTCTCGCGAGTGAGACCTTCGACGACGCGAAGCCCACCAAGCGCCCCGCCGTCCAGGTCGGCGACCCGTTCCAGGAGAAGCTCCTCATCGAGTGCACCCTGGAAATCTTCGCTGAGAAGCTGGTCGACGGCATCCAGGACCTGGGCGGCGCCGGTCTCTCCTGCGCCACCAGCGAGCTGGCGTCGGCCGGTTCCGGCGGCATGCGCGTCGAGCTGGACACCGTGCCGCTGCGCGACTCTTCCCTCTCGCCCGAGGAAATCCTCATGAGCGAGTCGCAGGAGCGCATGTGCGCGATCGTTGAGCCGCAGCACGTCGACCGCTTCATGGAGATCTGCGAGAAGTGGGACGTCATCGCCACCGTCATCGGTGAGGTGACCGAGGGCTCCCAGCTGGAGATCTTCTGGCACGGCGAGCAGATCGTCGACGTACCGCCGCGCACCGTCGCCCACGAGGGCCCGGTGTACGAGCGCCCCTACGCCCGCCCTTCCTGGCAGGACGCGCTCCAGGCGGACGACGCCAACAAGCTGGCCCGCCCGGCAGGCGGCGACGAGCTGCGCGAGCAGGTCCTCAAGCTGGTCGCGTCGCCCAACCAGGCCTCCAAGGCGTGGATCACGGATCAGTACGACCGCTTCGTGCAGGGCAACACCGTCCTCGCGATGCCGGAGGACGCGGGCATGGTCCGCATCGACGCCGAGACCGGTCTGGGCGTCACCATGGCGACCGACGGCAACGGCCGGTACGCCAAGCTGGACCCGTATGCGGGCGCGCAGCTGGCGCTCGCCGAGTCGTACCGCAACGTCGCGACCACGGGTGCCAAGCCCCTCGCGATCTCCAACTGCCTCAACTTCGGCTCCCCCGAGGACCCGGACGTGATGTGGCAGTTCGCGGAGGCGACGCGCGGTCTCGCGGACGGCTGCCTGGAACTGGGAACTCCGGTCACCGGTGGCAACGTTTCTCTGTACAACCAGACCGGTGAGACCGCGATCCACCCGACGCCCGTCGTCGCGGTCCTCGGAGTCATCGACGACGTCGCCCGCCGTACGCCGATGGCCTTCGCCAAAGAGGGGCAGCTGCTGTACCTCCTCGGCGACACGCACGAGGAACTGGGCGGCTCCGCCTGGTCCGAGGTCGTGCACGGCCACCTCGGCGGCCTGCCGCCGAAGGTCGACCTTGGGCGCGAGAAGCTGCTCGGCGAGATCCTGATCTCCGCCTCCCGCGACGGCATGATCGACGCCGCCCACGACCTGAGCGATGGCGGTCTGATCCAGGCGGTCACCGAGTCCTGCCTCCGTGGCGGGAAGGGTGCGCGGCTGGTGGTGCCGGACGGCATCGACCCGTTCGTGTTCCTGTTCTCGGAGTCGGCCGGCCGCGCGGTCGTGTCGATCCCGCGCAGCGAGGAGCTCCGGTTCAACGACATGTGCGGGGCGCGCGGTCTGCCCGTGACTCGCATCGGTGTCGTGGACGGTACGGAGATCGAGGTCCAGGGTCAGTTCAGCATTGCCCTGAGCGAGCTGAAGGACGCGCACGAGGCGACGATTCCGGGCCTGCTGGCCTGAGGCCGGGCGTTGTGTGACGGCCCCGCCCCGGGGAGACCGGGGGCGGGGCCTTCGCGTTGTCCGGGACGCCGTCCTGCCGACCGCTGTCCCTGCCGGCCGCCGGCCTGCCAGCTTTATGTCATGGACATAATGCGCGGGTGAGCGAACAACCCACTTCCCCGGGGCCGGAGCCCGTTCCGCTGCCCGGCGGACGGATACCCGAAGGCACAGCGGCCTGGCGGACGGCGGATGTGCACCGCTGGCTGGCGGCCGTGCCCGCCCGGTGGGCGCACCCGCTGTGGACCGCGCTGGTGCTGGCGGGGGCGGTGGTGTGGGCGGTACTGGCGATGCCGGATCCGAAGCCGGGCGACTTCTCGATGTTCGGCACCTATGGGTCCCTGGAGTCCCCGGACCGCTCGTATGTGTCCGGGCGCGTGGAAGTGACCGCGCCGGGCACCACCGGGACCGCGTACGACACGGCCGCCCCGGCCGGGCAGCTCACCGTCTACGCCGTCTCCACGGCCTCGGGTGGTCTGACGTCGTGGTGGGGGTGGCCCACGGTGTTCCTGGGACTGCTGCTCCTGGAGCTGTACTGGATCTGGCGCCGCCCCGCGCTGGCGCTGGCGGTCCTGGTCCCGCTGGCCACCGGCGCGCTGATCTCCACCGACGCCCTGGGCCGGACGGCGCTGCCCGCGCTGGCCGGGGCCGCGGCCGCCGCGGTGCTGGCCGCCGCGACCCTGCTGCACCGGCGCGGCGTGCGGGTGCGCCAGTGGGAACGGGTGGCGGAGGCAGCGGGGCCCGCCCGCCACCCGCTGCCGGCCGTCCCCGGGGCTCCCGGGCGGCGCCCCCGCCGTCCGTACGTCCGGCTGACGGCCGCCGCGGTCCTGCTCACCGTGGCCGGGTACTGCGCCCTGCGGCCCACCGCGTACGAGGGGAAGTGGGCGCTGCTGATCACTGGCACGCTCGGCACCGCCCTGCTGATCGAGGGCCTCGCAGCGCTCCTGCGGTCCGCCGGACTGCGCCTGCGCCCGCAGCCCGCCCTGCGGGTCCTGGTCAGGGAGGGCGCGGACGGCAGGACCTGGGTGTACGCGGCCGACGACCTGGAGGGCAGGGAGCCGCTGCTCGGCTTCCGCTCGTGGGGCGCGTACGAGGGCGAGGCCGGGGACGGCCGGAGCGGCAGGCGCACGGGACCGCGGCCGCTGCGCGAGGCCGTGCTGTACGGGACCCCCGCCGTCGGTGCCGAACTGGCCTACGTCGCCGCCGAGGCACCCGGCGGACGCGTCGCGGTGGAACACGGCACGACCCCGGCCGCCCGGGCCCGCCGCGGCAGCCGACCGACGAACGATCCGAACGGACATCCCTTGAGCGACCCCAGCTCCTACGACGCGACCTCCCCCGACCCCAGTCCTCACGACGCGACCTCCCCCGACCCCAGTCCTCACGACGCGACCTCCCCCGACCCCGCTCCTCACGACGCGACCTCCCCCGACCCCGCTTCCCACGGGCGCGGGGTGGTACTGAGCTGGTCGGCCGGTCCGGTCAGCCGGACCATGGGATTCCTGTTCCTCCTGGCGGAGGCCGGCGTCGTCCTCTCGTTCCTGGACGGCGAACGCGGCTGGCGGGTGTGGTGCGGTCTGCTCCTGCTGCCGTTCTCGATCGGCTACATCGCCGCGGCACTCAACTGGCGGGTCACCGCCGACCGCGCGGGCGTGTGGGTGGCCGACGGCTGGCGGGTGAAGCGGCTGCTGTGGGCGGAGATCGGGAAGGTCGAGTACGACGACGACAGCATTTCCTTCCGTGGCGCGGACGGAGCGCGGACCGGCGTCCGCCCCACCGGCTGGGCCCGGCTGGACCGCCGCACCGCCAGGGGACACGTCGCGGGGGCGGCCGCGGAGCGCATCCGCGAGATGCTCGCCCGGCCGGAACTGCGCCCCACCGCCGACAGCACCCCGCGCGAACAGGGCATGCCACTGGGCCCGGTGATCGCACTCCTGCTGACGCTCGGCGCGGCGGCGGTACTGCTGCTCGGCTAGGCGCATTGTCAGTGGCGGGCTCTAATCTCGTCTCCATGGCTCCTACGTCAGCGAACTCCGCCGCCCGCGCCAAGAAGAAGCGCCCGCGCACCTACGACTCCGCGAAGATCCGTGCCGCCGTGCTCGCCCAGTTCGGGCACGTACGGGAGGTCGTCGAGGGGCTGTCCGACGAGCAGTTGGCGCGGCCCAGTGGGCTGGGGGACTGGAGCGTGCGGGAGTTGGCCGCGCATCTGTCGATGGGGCTCGGGTCCGTCGTGCGGTTCCTCCGCGAGCCCGCGCCCGCCAGGGCCGAAGTGGCGCTGGCGGACTGGCCGTTCACGACCGCGCCGCACGCCGGGCAGGTCGCGGAGGACACCCGGGCGCTCGCGGCGGGCGCACCGGTCGGGGAGCTGTTCGCCAAGGTGGCGGCGGACATCGCCGAGGTGCTGCCGGGGGCTGACGACGAGCGGATCGTCATGACCAGGGTGGGCCCGATGCGGTGCGCGGACTTCCTCGTCACCCGTACCGTCGAGCTGATCGTGCACAGCGACGACCTCGCGAGGGCCACCGGCGTGGAGGTGACGTTCGACCGGCAGGCGCTGGCCGCGTGCACCCGGCTGCTCGCGGACGCGCTCGCGGTGAAGGCCCCCGGGGCGTCCACCGAGGTACGCATCCCGCCGTACGCGGTCGTGCAGTGCGTCGAGGGCCCGCGGCACACCCGCGGAACGCCGCCTAACGTGGTGGAGACCGATCCGCTGACCTGGATCAGGCTTGCCACAGGACGTACACAATGGGCGGATGCTCTCGAAGATGCCCAGGTCAGGGCCAGTGGGGAGCGTGCGGATCTGGTGGGGGTGCTGCCGATCATGGGGTGATGCGCGGGCGCGCGCCGGAGCAAGTGGAACCGGTTGTCCCACCTGTTCCGTCACATCGGCATGCAGACGAAGCCGAAGCTCAAGACGCGGAAGACGAAGCAGGCGCTCAGTGTTTCCGTCACGGCCCTGGCACTCCTCGCACTGGGTGCTTGCGGTACGGAGACGGGTGCCGGAGCGGGCTCCGGGGCGGGCGGCGACAGAAAGGACGGCGGCGCGGTCCAGGCCGATCTGCCGCTGACCGGTGTGCGGTGGACTGCCGTGAGCTCGACGGTCGACGGGAAGAAGGCCGCGGCGCCGAAGGGCGTGTACGTCGAGATCGACGACAAGGGCGCCGTCAAGGGGAACTACGGCTGCAACACCTTCACCGGCAGGGCCACCGTCAAGGGTGACGCCGTCACTCTCGACAAGCTGATGTCGACCCAGATGGCTTGCGAGCAGCAGGACTTCGAGCTGTCGCTGCGCAAGGCCTTCAAGAGTCAGCTGAAGGCGAAGCTGGACGACGGCCGGCTGACCCTGACCACGGCCGCGGGCGACACGGTGGCGCTGACCTCGAAGCCGGTGGAGCCCGACGCGCCGCTCACCGGGACCAAGTGGACCGTGGACTCCTTCGTGGCGGGGGAGACCGCCAAGTCGGTGCCCGCGGGCACGGCGGGCAAGGCGTACCTGACCTTCGGCGAGGACGGTTCGGTACGCGGCCGTACCGGATGCAATTCCCTGACCGGGAAGGCGAAGCAGGGGGACGGCACGCTGGAGTTCGGGCGCATCGCGACCACTCGGATGATGTGCCAGGGGGAGGGGGCGGGGGTGGAGAAGCAGTTGCTGGAGGTGCTGAGCGGCAAGGTGGCCTTCCGGGTGGACGGCTCCACCCTGACCCTCACCACCTCCACCCAGAAATCCCTCACCGCCAAATCCCCCCACTGACCCACCCCCCCCAAGGCACCGAGTGCCACCCCACCGCCGTGGCCATGGGCCCCGCGCCCCCGCCTCCCGGGGCACAGGTGCCGTGCCGCTCCCCGTGGACATGGGTGCCACCCTCGCCTCCCGCGGGCACAGGTGCCGCGCCGCTCCTCGGGCTCGGGCGCCGTGCCGCTCCCCGTGGACATGGGTGCCACCCTCGCCTCCCGCGGGCACAGACGCCGCGCCGTCCCTCGTGGGCACAGGGGCCGCCCCCCTGGGGCGCCGGGGTTCCCCCCTGCTCCAGCGAAGCCGAGAGCTTGGGGGAGGGTGGGCACGGGGGGCGGCCCCCCGACCCCGCTCCACTGTCTGGGTCCCGGTCCACCCCGGTGAGCCGTAGTGGCACGCCCTCGCACAGGGGCAACGCGGTGCGGTGCCAGGGGTGCGAGTGGCCAGGGGTGCGGCTCCGCCGGGGGCCGCCCCCTTGCCCGCCCGTCCCGCCCCCGGGGGGCGGCCCCGCCGCCCAAGGGGGCTGGGGGGGTAGGGGTGGGGGCGGCTCCGTCGGCCAAGGGGACGGCGGTGGTCAGGGTGGCCCCGCCGCCCAGGAGGGCTGGGGAGGGGGTCGCGGGCGGCCCACCACCTGTGGGTGGACCAGAGAGCCCCGGGTGGACCCCCGCCCAAAGGGGGCCCGCCCCGTCCCGCCCCTGAGCAGGACCGTTTCGTCCCGTCCCCCCACCCCTCCCCATCCCCAATTCGGACCAGTGGTCGATCTCGCCTACACTCGGTGCCGTGCCTCGTGGTGATGGACTCCTCAACCACGACCTGCTCCCCGGTGAGAAAGGCCCCCAGGACGCTTGCGGCGTCTTCGGTGTCTGGGCTCCCGGCGAAGAGGTCGCCAAGCTCACCTATTTCGGACTGTATGCACTGCAGCACCGCGGACAGGAATCCGCGGGAATCGCAGTCAGCAACGGGTCCCAGATCCTCGTCTTCAAGGACATGGGGCTGGTCTCGCAAGTCTTCGACGAAACCTCTCTCGGCTCCCTCCAGGGCCATATCGCGGTCGGTCACGCCCGCTACTCCACCACCGGAGCCTCGGTGTGGGAGAACGCGCAGCCGACATTCCGTGCCACCGCGCACGGTTCGATCGCGCTGGGCCACAACGGAAACCTGGTCAACACGGCCCAGCTCGCCGAGCTGGTCGCCTCTCTCCCCAAGGAGAACGGCCGGGCCACCCAGGTGGCAGCCACCAACGACACCGACCTGGTCACGGCCCTGCTCGCGGGCCAGACCGATGACGACGGCAAGCCCCTGACCATCGAGGAGGCCGCCGCAAAGGTGCTCCCGCAGGTGATGGGCGCCTTCTCCCTCGTCTTCATGGACGAGGGCACGCTGTACGCGGCCCGCGACCCGCAGGGCATCCGCCCGCTGGTCCTCGGCCGCCTCGAGCGCGGCTGGGTGGTGGCCTCCGAGTCCGCCGCCCTCGACATCTGCGGTGCGGCATACGTCCGCGAGGTCGAGCCGGGCGAGATGCTCGCCATCGACGAGAACGGTCTCCGTACCTCTCGATTCGCAGAAGCGAAGCCCAAGGGCTGTGTCTTCGAGTACGTCTACCTCGCGCGCCCCGACACCGACATCGCGGGCCGCAACGTCTATCTCAGCCGGGTTGAGATGGGCCGGAAACTGGCCGCGGAAGCCCCTGCCGAGGCCGATCTCGTCATAGCGACGCCCGAATCCGGCACCCCCGCCGCGATCGGGTACGCCGAAGCCAGCGGGATCCCGTACGGCTCGGGACTCGTCAAGAACGCCTACGTCGGCCGGACCTTCATCCAGCCGTCCCAGACGATCCGCCAGCTCGGCATCCGTCTGAAGCTCAACCCGCTCAAGGAAGTCATCAAGGGCAAGCGCCTGGTCGTCGTCGACGACTCGATCGTCCGCGGCAACACCCAGCGCGCCCTGGTCAAGATGCTCCGTGAGGCGGGCGCGGCGGAGATCCACATCCGTATCTCCTCGCCGCCCGTGAAGTGGCCGTGCTTCTTCGGCATCGACTTCGCGACCCGCGCCGAGCTGATCGCCAACGGGATGTCGATCGAGGAGATCGGTACCTCGCTGGGCGCCGACTCGCTCGCCTACATCTCCATCGACGGCATGATCGAGTCCACGACGATCGACAAGCCGAAGCTCTGCCGCGCCTGCTTCGACGGCGAGTACCCGATGGATCTCCCCGACCCGGAGCTGCTCGGCAAGCAGCTCCTGGAGACCGAGCTCGCGGCCGGAGTGGCGAACACCGCCGCGGCCGAAGCGCTCCGTCGGCCGTAGCGCCCGTCACACCCTGCTGTTCGACACGAAAGTTCTCACCTCCCCATGTCTGAGAAGTCTGAGACCACCGGTGCCAGCTATGCGTCCGCGGGCGTCGACATCGAGGCGGGCGACCGCGCGGTGGAGCTGATGAAGGAGTGGGTGAAGAAGACGAAGCGCCCCGAGGTCCTGGGCGGCCTCGGCGGCTTCGCCGGCCTCTTCGACGCCTCCGCCCTCAAGCGCTACGAGCGCCCGCTGCTCGCCTCCGCGACCGACGGCGTCGGCACGAAGGTCGACCTCGCCCGTCAGATGGGCGTGTACGACACCATCGGCCACGACCTCGTCGGCATGGTCGTCGACGACCTGGTCGTCTGCGGCGCGGAACCGCTGTTCATGACCGACTACATCTGTGTCGGCAAGGTGCACCCCGAGCGTGTCGCCGCCATCGTCAAGGGCATCGCCGAAGGCTGTGTCCTGGCCGGCTGCGCGCTGGTCGGCGGCGAGACCGCCGAGCACCCGGGGCTGCTCGGCCCGGACGACTTCGACGTGGCGGGTGCCGGCACCGGTGTCGTGGAGTACGACCAGCTCCTCGGCGCGGACCGGATCCGCGAGGGTGACGCCGTGATCGCGATGGCGTCCTCCGGTCTTCACTCGAACGGGTACTCGCTGGTGCGGCACGTCGTCTTCGACCGCGCGGGCTGGACCCTGGACCGGGAGATCGAGGAGTTCGGCCGGACCCTCGGCGAGGAGCTGCTGGAGCCCACCAGGATCTACTCGCTGGACTGCCTGGCGCTCACCCGTACCGCCCAGGTGCACGCCTTCAGCCACGTCACAGGCGGCGGCCTGGCCAACAACCTGGCCCGGGTGATCCCCGAGCACCTGCACGCCACGGTCGACCGCTCGACCTGGACCCCCGGCGCCGTCTTCGACGTCGTCGGCCAGGCAGGACGGGTGGAGCGCCTGGAGCTGGAGAAGACCCTCAACATGGGCGTCGGCATGATCGCCGTCGTCCCGCAGGAGTCGGTCGACGTGGCCCTGGCCACGCTGGAGGACCGCGGCGTGGACTCCTGGGTGGCCGGAGAGATCCTGGCCCGCGGCGAGCACCGCGAGGGCGCGACCCTGACCGGCGACTACGCGAAGTAGTCCCGGCCGGGGGCGGCAGGACGCACAGAACCCGGTCCGGGGCGAAAGCCCAGGACCGGGTCCGGTGGGTACTGCTCACACCCTATGAAGATTTTTGAGGTGTACGAACGCCAGAACTGAACGCGCCAGAGCTGCGGCGTCAAGCGCCGCGGCGCTGCGACGAAGGACCGGACTCATCGTCCTCGTCCTCGTCGTTGTACTGCGACGCGTACTGTGCGTACGGGTCGTCTTCCTCGTCATCGTCCTCGAACGGCTCGCCATTCGGCGGCTGTTGCGAAGTCGAAGCGCCCAGCTCATTGGCCAGACGCGACAGGTCGGTCCCGCCGCTGCTGTACTTCAGCTGGCGGGCGACCTTCGTCTGCTTGGCCTTTGCCCGGCCGCGCCCCATGGCTCGACCCCCTCGGTGACGGGGCTCGACGGCCCCAGAGTCTTGACACGCGTTCATGGTTGGGAACGGTCCCTCCGTGGAGAGCCCGGTCCGCAGGACTTCAACGGTACCTGCTTCTTTGGCCATACGGTACGCCGCCCGCAGGAGACACCTCGAAGCACAACCGGCGGGACAATCCGTCCCCGCTGGTCAACCGCGATTTTAGCCCCTTCCTGACGGCCGACCCGCCGAGGGGGGTGAGTGATGTCTCCCCTGGGGCGGGCCGGCCCGCCCCGATCAGCGCGCCGCGCGCGCCTCGGCCATCCGCTGCTCGGCGATCCGGTCGGCTGCAGCAGCCGGAGGAACCCCATCGCTCTTTGCACGAGCGAAGATCTCCAGGGTGGTGTCGAAGATCTTGGCTGCCTTCTTCTTGCACCGGTCGAAGTCGAAGCCGTGCAGCTCGTCGGCGACCTGGATGACTCCGCCGGCGTTCACCACGTAGTCCGGTGCGTAGAGGATCCCGCGGTCCGCGAGGTCCTTCTCCACGCCCGGGTGGGCGAGCTGGTTGTTGGCCGCTCCGCAGACCACCGCGGCGGTGAGCACCGGGACCGTGTCGTCGTCCAGGGCGCCGCCCAGCGCGCACGGGGCGTAGACGTCCAGGCCCTCGACGCGGATCAGCGCGTCGGTGTCGGCGACCACGGTGACCTGGGGGTGCTTGTCGGTCACCCGGCGCACCGACTCCTCGCGCACATCCGTGATCACGACTTGGGCGCCGTCCTCCAGCAGGTGCTCGACCAGGTAGTGGCCGACCTTGCCGACCCCGGCCACGCCCACCTTGCGGCCGCGCAGGGTGGGGTCGCCCCACAGCTGCTGGGCGCAGGCGCGCATGCCCTGGAAGACGCCGAAGGCCGTCAGTACGGAGGAGTCGCCCGCGCCGCCGTTCTCCGGCGAGCGGCCCGTCGTCCAGCGGCACTCGCGGGCCACCACGTCCATGTCCGCGACGTACGTACCGACGTCGCAGGCGGTCACGTAGCGGCCGCCGAGCGAGGCCACGAAGCGGCCGTAGGCGAGGAGCAGCTCCTCCGTCTTGATCTGCTCCGGATCGCCGATGATCACGGCCTTGCCGCCGCCGTGGTCGAGTCCGGCCAGGGCGTTCTTGTAGCTCATTCCGCGCGAGAGGTTGAGGGCGTCGGCGACGGCCGCCTCCTCGCTCTCGTACGGGTAGAAGCGGGTGCCGCCCAGGCCGGGACCGAGGTCCGTGTTGTGCAGGGCGATGACGGCCTTGAGGCCGGAGGCGCGGTCCTGGCAGAGCACGACTTGCTCGTGACCCCCCTGCTCCGAGCGGAACAGGGTGTGCAGGACGCCGTCGGAAGATGCGGTCACTGTGGTGACTCCCAATTGCGAGGCGGGGAAGCCCTCCTGCGGGTGGGGAGGGCCGATGGGCATGAGGGTAGGGCCTGCGGGCCCCGCTCAGGGGCCGGTGCCCGGGATCACCCCCTTTCCGGGTACCCCCGTGGGACGATTCGGTTCCGGTCGGCCGCCCGGCCGGCCCGGCCACAGGTGAGGAGCTGGCGTGCCCCTGGCGTCATCGGTGATCGTCCCGTACGTGTCGTCCCTGCGGGTGTACGAACCGCTGGCCGCCTTCCCGGAGCCGGAGCGCACCCACTGGGCCCGCTACGCCCGCCGCCCCGAGCTGCCGTGCCCGCAGGACGAGCTCCGCTCCGCGCTCGCCGACCTGCTGCCCACCCCGCCCGTCGTGGTGCCGGTGCACGAGAGCGGGGACGCGTACCTGGCCGAGGTGGACGAGGTCCTGGTGGTCTGCCCCTGGCGGACCAGGCTGCGCGGCAGGCTGGCCCTGGCGGAGCTGGAGAGCCAGTACCCGGCCGTGCTGCTGGACGCCGTACTGCCGCCGCTGCTGCGCCGGCAGGTGGCCGCGGACCACGAGCGGTGGCGGGAGCAGAACCCGGACGCCCGGCCGTGGATCAAGACCTCGGTGTGGCACGTGCCGGTGCGCTGGTTCGTCCTGTTCGAGGACGAGGAGCGGGAGTACGTGAAGGGCTCGGCCGACGGAGCCCCGCTGCTGCGCTACCGCACGCCGATGGTGCAGGCGCGGCGCCGGGTGGCGCGGGGTCTGCGCACGCTGCGCACCCACATGGACGAGGGGCCGCTGGTGACCGGGCTGCTGGAGGTGGGGCGGTGGCTGGAGGAGTTCCACCCCAGGTCCCTCGTCGAACTGGACTACGGCGGGCTCGCACACGTACTGGGGGAGAAGGAGCTGGCGTCGGACCGGTCGGCGGCGGACGTGGCCGAGGGGCTGGGCGCGCTGCGGGCCGGCGATCCGGACGGGGCGGCCAGGGCGTACGCCAGGCTCGCGGAGCGCTGGCGGGCGGTCATGCAACGGCAGTTCGCCAACTGACCCGGTGCGGTCCGGCCGCGGTGAGTGAACCGACTGGATGCGGTCCGGCCGCGGTGAGTGAACCGACTGGATGCGGTCCGGCCGCGGGCAGCCCGCTGTCCGGGTGCGGTGCGGCTGCGGGCCGCCCGCCGATCGGGTGTGGTTCGCCCCCTGATCGGGTGCGGTTCGCGTACCTGTCCGGTGCAGATCCGCCGCGGTTTTCCGCTTCCCGGGCACCGAATACCGCATACCGAATGCGATTTGAGCAAAACCTGAGCTTCCGCTGAACCAGACCGTGATGTGGTGCGTGTGACAGGTGGGACGAAAACCCTCGGGACCTACGTCCCGATCCGGGCTTTTGTGGCAAGCGTGACGGACAGCACTTAATCGCCCCTTGCGCTCATCCCCCGCCCTCGTGTCAAAATAGGACAAGGAGTCCGGGGAGGGCTCCTTCCGTCCAACTAAGGGCGGATTGCTCGGCATTGCACTCTATGGGGGGTCTGATGACTCCTGATCGCTCTGTGACTGATCGTCACTGTGGCGTGACTGTCCGCTATGGCATGGTCCATCGGCTTCCGTCGCGGATGAACACCTCAGAGGGCAATTCCGTCGGTTTGGCCCACGCGGCTGGACGGATGGTGTAGTTGTAGTGCCGAGGACAAGCCGTTCGTCCTATAACCGACTCGGCCCGCGTCCGCCATTTCGGGCAACGCGGGTCAAGGTGCAGAATTTAGAGGAAAGAACCGTGAAGGTTCGGTTCTCCCGAGGAGGCCGCTCATGACCGCTCGCACCCCTGACGCCGAGCCGCTGCTGACCCCGGCTGAGGTCGCCACGATGTTCCGCGTGGACCCGAAGACGGTGACCCGCTGGGCCAAGGCAGGCAAGCTCACGTCCATCCGCACGCTGGGTGGGCACAGGCGTTACCGCGAGGCCGAGGTCCGCGCACTGCTTGCGGGTATTCCGCAGCAGCGCAGCGAGGCCTGAGGCATCGCATTACCTCGTATTACCGCTTCACATCTTTACCCGTAGTAACGGCTAGGCCTTGCAACACCCCCGCACAACTGGGCATTTCGGGCACGGGTCCCCCAACTCGTCCCGCACCGCTCACCCCATGGCTCCAACTGACCGGCACCCGCCCCAACGGGGGCCGCGTCATTGATCGCGCTGGACTCCGCCGGGTCCAGCGCGATTTTTTTATGCCCGTCGCGCCTCTGTGGGCCGGCCCGGGCGGGGCCGGCCGACCCCGCTCGGGCTCGTGCCGGGCTCGTGCCGGACCCGCCCGGGCTCGTGCCGGGACGTCCTGCGGGAAAGTGCAATTGCACATATTAAATTGGGCCGTTGTAGGGAGGGTGTAAGTTCCCCCGCCCCGCAAACTCTTTCGGTGACACCCGTCACAGCTCGCGGCTCTTGCCAAATCCGAGCCTGCCACCGAAAGGAGCGTGCCGCGCGAGTCGATGGTCATGAGACCGGAGGACTTTCGTCCTGAGCCGCCGCCGGGGCTCCGCCCCCGGGATCGGCGTGGCCGCCCGTGGAGGCTGCGGCAGGGGCTTGAGGGGGGCCGCTCCCGGTCTTCGGTGCCGCCACCGCTCCACGGGCCCTGGGGGCCGCCCCGGGCTCGTCCTCGGGCTCCATGGCGAGCAGCAGCAGCCGGCGGCAGATCGGACAGTGCGCGGTCCGGTGCCGGTAGTTCATTGCGGCCGCCAGATGGGCGCGCAGCAGCGCGCGCGTTTCGTGCCGCGATGTGGATGCCGCCACGCGTCACCTCCGGGTCCCTGCTCTCCGGGGTACCGGTGGCAGATGACGGAGTCAAGACGCGGGAGAGGCCCGATCGGGCAAAGACAACGAAATGAGGCCCGCATCCGTGAAGATGCGAGCCTCAAACTACTGCGGTCCTGACGGGATTTGAACCCGCGGCCTCCACCTTGACAGGGTGGCGAGCACTCCAAACTGCTCCACAGGACCTTGATTCGCAGCTTTTCGCCTGGTGTGTGCGTGTTGCTGCGAGTCAGACTGTACAGCAGGTCAGAGGGTGCAGTCGAACTCGATCCGCGGAGGGCTCCCGGCTACGGCGCCGCCGCGTCGATCGCCTTCACGATGCGCTTGTCGGACACCGGGTACGCGGTGCCCAGCGCGTGCGCGAAGTAGCTGACCCGCAGTTCCTCGATCATCCAGCGGATCTCCCGCACCTCCGGCGGCACCGGCCTGCCCTGCGGCAGCTGCTCCAGCAGCCAGGCGTACTCGTCCTGCATCTCGTGGACCTTCTCCATGCGCGCGGTGTCGCGCTGGGCGCCGGTCGGCATCTGTTGCAGGCGCCTGTCGGCGGCCACCAGATAGCGCATGAGGTGCGGCAGCCGCTTCAGCCCGGTCCTCGTGACGAACCCGGCCGGCATCAGCGCGTCGATCTGCTTGCGTACGTCGGTGAGGTTGGCCAGCAGCACCGGGCTGCTGGTCGACTTCAGGCGCCGCTCGCAGGCCTGCCAGGCGGCCAGCACCTGCTGGACCTGGCCCACCGTCCGCACCGTCGCGTCCACGAGGTCCGCGCGCACCTTGTCGTACAGCTTGCGGAACGACTCCTCGTCCCAGGCCGGGCCGCCGTGGTCGGCGATCAGCTTGTCCGTGGCGGCCATGGCGCAGTCGTCGAAGAGCGCCTGGATGGAGCCGTGCGGATTGCTGGAGAGGGCCAGCTTCTGCTGGTTGGTGAGTTTGTCGGAGGCGAACTTCGCCGGGTTCACCGGGATGTTGAGCAGGATCAGGCGCCGGGTGCCCGCCCACATCGCCTGCCGCTGCTCGGCCTCGGAGTCGAAGAGCTGCACGGAGACCGAGGCGCCCTTGTCGACGAGCGCCGGGTACGCCTTCACCGGCTGGCCCGCACGCTTCGTCTCGAAGACCTTCGTCAGCGAGCCGATGGTCCAGTCCGTGAGGCCGGTGCGCTCGATGGTCTCGCCGCCCGAGCGCTCCGCCGTCGCCGCCGCGGCCTGCGAGAGGGCCTGGCGGGCCTTCGGGCGCAGCTTCAGCCGCAGCGCCTCCAGGTCCTTGTCCTCGGCGAGCTTCTTGCGCCGCTCGTCGACGATCCGGAACGTGATGCGCAGGTGGTCGGGGATGCGGCCCAGGTCGAAGTCGGCGGGGGAGACGGGCACTCCGACCATCTTCTGCAGCTCGCGGGCGAGCGTGAAGTGGATCGGCTCCTGCAGCGGAACCGCCCGGTCCAGGAACTTCTGCGCGTAGTCGGGCGCGGGCACGTAGTGCCGGCGGACCGGCTTCGGCAGCGACCGGATCAGCTCCGTCACGACCTCCTCGCGCAGGCCCGGGATCTGCCAGTCGAAGCCCTCGTCGGTGACCTGGTTGAGCACCTGGAGCGGAATGTGGACGGTCACGCCGTCCGCGTCCGCACCCGGCTCGAACTGGTAGGTGACCTTGAACTTCAGGGCTCCCTGGCGCCAGCTGTCCGGGTAGTCGTCCTTGGTGACGCCTGCGGCCTTCTCGTTGATGAGCATCTCGCGTTCGAAGTCGAGGAGTTCGGGCTCCTCGCGCTTCTTGTGCTTCCACCACGAGTCGAAGTGGGCTCCGGAGACGACGTGTTCGGGGATCCGCCCGTCGTAGAAGTCGAAGAGCGTCTCGTCGTCCACCAGGATGTCGCGGCGCCGCGCCCGGTGCTCCAGCTCCTCGACCTCGGTGAGCAGCTTGCGGTTGTCGGCGAAGAACTTGTGGTGGGTGCGCCAGTCGCCCTCCACGAGCGCGTTGCGGATGAACAGGTCGCGGGAGACCTCGGCGTCGATCCGCCCGTAGTTCACCTTGCGCTGCGCGACGATCGGCACGCCGTACAGAGTCACCCGCTCGTACGCCATCACCGCGGCCTGGTCCTTCTCCCAGTGCGGCTCGCTGTAGGTGCGCTTGACCAGGTGCTGGGCGAGCGGCTCGATCCACTCCGGCTCGACCTTGGCGTTGACCCTGGCCCACAGCCGGGAGGTCTCCACCAGCTCGGCGGACATGATGAAGCGGGGCTGCTTCTTGAACAGGGCGGAGCCGGGGAAGATCGCGAACTTGGCGTTGCGGGCGCCCAGGTACTCGTTCTTGTCGGTGTCCTTGAGGCCGATGTGGGACAGGAGGCCGGCGAGGAGCGAGGTGTGCACGGAGGTCTCCGGCGCGTCCTCCTCGTTGAGGTGGATGCCCAGCTGCTTCGCCACCGACCGCAGCTGCGCGTAGATGTCCTGCCACTCGCGGATCCGCAGGAAGTTCAGGTACTCCTGCTTGCACATCCGGCGGAAGCTGGAGGAGCCGCGCTCCTTCTGCTGCTCGCGGATGTAGCGCCACATGTTCAGGAACGACAGGAAGTCGCTCGTCTCGTCCTTGAACCGGGCGTGGTTCTGGTCCGCCTGCTGCTGCTTCTCCACCGGCCGCTCGCGCGGGTCCTGGATGGAGAGCGCGGAGGCGATCACCATCACTTCCCGAACGCAACCGTTCTTGTCGGCCTCAAGGACCATCCGGGCGAGGCGCGGGTCGACCGGCAGCTGGGCCAGCTTGCGGCCCTGCGGGGTGAGCCGCTTCTTCGGGTCCTTCTCGTTCGGGTCGAGCGCGCCGAGCTCCTGGAGGAGCTGTACGCCGTCCCGGATGTTGCGGTGGTCCGGCGGGTCGATGAACGGGAACTTCTCGATCTCGCCGAGCCCGGCCGCGGTCATCTGCAGGATGACGGAGGCGAGGTTGGTGCGCAGGATCTCGGCGTCGGTGAACTCCGGGCGGGTGAGGAAGTCGTCCTCGGAGTAGAGCCGGATGCAGATGCCGTCGGAGGTACGGCCGCAACGGCCCTTGCGCTGGTTGGCGCTGGCCTGGCTGATCCGCTCGATGGGCAGCCGCTGGACCTTGGTGCGGTGGCTGTAGCGGGAGATGCGGGCGGTGCCCGGGTCGATCACGTACTTGATGCCGGGGACGGTCAGCGAGGTCTCCGCGACGTTCGTCGCCAGGACGATGCGGCGGCCGGTGTGGCGCTGGAAGACCCGGTTCTGCTCGGCGTGGCTCAGCCGCGCGTAGAGGGGGAGCACCTCGGTGTGCCGCAGCTGGCGCTTGTTGAGGGCGTCGGCGGTGTCGCGGATCTCCCGCTCGCCGGAGAGGAAGACCAGGACGTCGCCGGGGCCCTCGGACTGGAGTTCGTCGACGGCGTCCGTGATGGCGGTGATCTGGTCGCGGTCGGAGTCGTCGCCCTCCTCTTCGAGGAGCGGGCGGTAGCGGACCTCGACGGGGTACGTCCGGCCGCTGACCTCCACGATCGGGGCGTTGCCGAAGTGCCGGGAGAAACGTTCCGGGTCGATGGTCGCCGAGGTGATGACGACCTTGAGGTCCGGGCGCTTGGGGAGCAGCTGGGCGAGGTAGCCGAGCAGGAAGTCGATGTTGAGGGACCGCTCGTGGGCCTCGTCGATGATGATCGTGTCGTACGCGCGCAGCTCGCGGTCCGTCTGGATCTCGGCGAGCAGGATGCCGTCCGTCATCAGCTTCACGAAGGTGGATTCCTGGTTCACCTGGTCGGTGAAGCGGACCTTCCAGCCGACGGTCTCGCCGAGCGGGGTGTCCAGCTCCTCGGCGATGCGGTCGGCGACGGTGCGGGCGGCGATCCGGCGGGGCTGGGTGTGCCCGATCATGCCGCGCACGCCGCGCCCGAGCTCCATGCAGATCTTCGGGATCTGCGTCGTCTTGCCGGAGCCGGTCTCGCCCGCGACGATCACGACCTGGTGGTCGCGTATCGCGTCGGCGATGTCGTCCTTCTTCTGGCTGACGGGGAGGTTCTCGGGGTACGTGATCGTGGGCATGCGGGCGGCCCGGGCGGCCACCTTGCCGGCGGACTTCTCCGCCTCTGCGGCGATCTCGTCCAGAACGGCCTGCCGGGCCTCCGGCTTGCGGATACGACGGGCGCCTTCGAGGCGGCGGCCGAGGCGATGAGCGTCACGGAGCGAGCTCTGGGCGAGGAGGGCCTGGAGGTCGGCGAGGGAAGTAGACATACCTGGCCCAGGATCTCACCCGCAGCGGCCGACTGGCCAACCATTTGGACGGGGGCGGGAGGCAGCGGCCGGAGCGCGGAGCCGTGGGCGGGCCGTGGGCCGGGCTCGCGCGGTGCCGTGGGCGGGCGCGGGCCGGGCTCGCGCCGCACCGTCGACGGGCGGCGGGCCGGGCTCGTGCCGCGTCGTGGGTGGGCCGTGGGCCGGGCTTGCGCCGCACCGTCGACGGGCGGCGGGCCGGGCTCGTGCCGCGTCGTGGGTGGGCCAGGGGCCGGGCCGCGTACCCTTTCGGGGCAGAGAAGAACCCGAGCCCGAGAGGCCCCCGTGCCCCGTACGACACGACTCACCCCCTGGTGCGCCTTCGCCGCACTGGTGGCCGTCGTGTTCGGCCTGCTCTGCACCCCGGCCACGGCCGCCCCCGCCGATTTCCCGGGCGGCGGTCCCGCGTACGTCAAGGTCGTGGACACGCCAGGATGCGACCGCGCCCCCGTCCACCAGGACGGCACGCACCCCGCGACCCCGCCCCGCGGCAGTACGGCGTACGACCTGCTGCCGGTGCTCTGCACGGCCGCGAGGCCCGCGGCCGTGCACCGGTCTGCCGCGGCGGACCTGTCGTCCAGGCCCCGGCGCGGGCCGCCGGTGTCCGTCCCGGCCACACCCGTGGAGCTCTCCGTCCTGTTGCGCGTGTAACGAGGCGCCGCTTCGGCATGCCCTCGTTCACCGCCCGACCTCAGAGACGCCCAGGAGCTCCCCCATGTCCACGCCCCCCAGCAGCACCAAGAACACCAGCACCACCAAGAGCACCAAGAGCACCAAGAACGCCAAGCGCAAGAACATCCTCATCGGTGCCGGAGTGGCCGTCGCCGCCCTCGCCCTCGGCGCGGTCTCGTACTCCGCGACCAAGCCCGCCGACAACACCCTCGGCATGACCGAGGAGCCCGCCGCCTCCGTCTCCGCCGACCCGCAGAACGGCGTCTACCCCGAGCTGGAGAAGCTGGCCCGCCGCGCGGACGGCGACAAGCTGGCGCTGGGCCGGGCCGACGCCCCCGTGGTGATGGTCGAGTACGCCGACTTCAAGTGCGGCTTCTGCGGCAAGTTCGCCCGTGACACCGAGCCGGAGCTGATCAAGAAGTACGTCGACAACGGCACCCTGCGCATCGAGTGGCGCAACTTCCCGATCTTCGGCGCGGAGTCCGAGGCCGCCGCGCGCGCCTCCTGGGCGGCGGGGCAGCAGGGCCGCTTCTGGGAGTTCCACCGGGCCGCCTACGCCAAGGGCGCCAAGGAGAAGGGCTTCGGCGACGCGCGGCTGACGGAGCTCGCCAAGGAGGCCGGGGTCGATGACCTGGCCCGGTTCACCTCCGACGTGGCGGGCAAGCAGGCCAAGGACGCCGTGCAGAAGGACCAGCAGGAGGCGTACGGGCTCGGCGCCAGCGCCACCCCGGCCTTCCTGATCAACGGCCGCCCGATCGCCGGCGCGCAGCCCGACGAGGTCTTCCAGCAGGCCATCGAGCAGGCCGCCAGGACGGCGAAGCCGGCGGGGAAGACCCCCGGGGGCGGCCCGGGTAAGACCCCCGGGGCCGGCGCCGGGGACACCTCCGACGCCGGCGCCGAGGGGCAGCGGAAGTGACCGCGAACATCGGCTACTTCGCCGCCTTCCTCGGCGGCCTGCTCGCCCTCGTCAGCCCGTGCAGCGCCCTGCTGCTGCCCGCCTTCTTCGCGTACTCCATCGACTCCAGGTCCCGGCTGCTGGCCCGTACCGGCATCTTCTACGCCGGGCTGGCGACGACCCTGGTGCCGCTGGGGGCGGCGGGGTCGTACGCCGGACGGTTCTTCTACGGCAACCGCGACCTGCTGGTCACCGTGGCCGGCACCGTGATCATCGCCCTGGGGATCGCCCAGATCCTCGGCATGGGCTTCGCCTCGAAGAAGATGGCCGAGCTCTCCGGCCGCATCAGACCCACCACCGCCCTCTCCGTCTACGCACTCGGCGCGGTCTACGGCCTGGCCGGGTTCTGCGCGGGCCCCATCCTCGGCAGCGTCCTCACCGTCGCGGCGATGGGCGGCAACCCGGTCTACGGCGGCCTCCTCCTGGCGGTCTACGCACTCGGCATGGCCGTCCCCCTCTTCCTGCTCGCGCTCCTCTGGGAACGTTTCGAACTGGGCAGGCGCCGCTGGCTGCGCGGCTGCACGCTCACCCTGGGCCGCTTCGAGCTGCACACCACCTCCCTCCTCTCCGGGCTCTTCTTCATCGCCCTGGGAGCCGTCTTCCTGCTCTTCGACGGCACGACCGCCCTGCCCGGCCTGCTCGACGTGGACGACTCCTTCGCCCTGGAACAGTGGGCGAGCGGCCTCGGCGACGCGGTCCCGGACTGGGCTCTGCTGGCGGCAGTGGTGGCCGTGGTGGGCCTGTTGCTGGTGATACGGGGGATGCGTGGACGGGACAATGATCATGACCCGCACGGCCTACCCGAGGAACGACTTCCCCGATGACCACCCCTCCGCCCGCCCGGCCGCCCCAGGACCCGAACGGCGCCGGCCCCTACGGCTACCCGCAGGGCGGCGACTCCTACGGCCACCCGGGCCCGTCGCCGTACGGCACCTCCGGCCCGTACGGCGCCCCCTACGCATCGCCCGACCCCTACGCAACGCCCGGCCCGTACGGCGCACCGGGCCCGTACGGCACCCCGGGCTACGGCATGCCGGGCACACCGCCCATGAACACCTCGTCCGCGATGTGGGCGCACCTGGGCACGCTCCTCGCGCTCACCATCGGCTCCGGCGTCACCTGCGGTCTCTCCGGGCTCGGCGCCTGGGTGGTCGGACTCTCGATCCGTTCCGGCGCCCGCGACCCGTTCACCCGGCAGCACGCGACGGCCGCACTGAACCTCGCGCTGACCTCGCTGATCTACAGCGCGGGCCTGGTCGCCGTGTCCCTGCTGCTGTCGCTCCTGCCGGGGATGGTGGCGGCGCTCCAGGTGGTGCCGATGGTGCTGCTCCTCGCGTACGGCATCACGGCACTCGTCTTCATGATCCTCGCGACGGTCGCCGCCAACAAAGGCCGCCCGTACCGCTACCCGTCGTTCCTGGCGTTCCCGATGGCCAAGGCCTGATCCGGGAGCAGCAGCCGGACACGAGGGCCTGGTGTTCCCGCGACGTCCGCGGTGGCACCAGGCCCTCGTCTGCGCCTGAGCGCGTCGTCCACCGAACCCTTCACACGAAGTCCGCGCAGCTCAGGAGGGGTGGCTCGGCGTCCCCGAATCGGGGCGTGGCAGTTCGTCCAGGTCGAGGGTGTAGGTCCGCCCGTCGGACAGCTCGATGGGGAGTTTGCCTGTGCCGTACTTGTGGGTGTGCATCGCGACATAGCCGCTGCCGGTGGGCTGAGTATGGACGACGACCTCGGCGGCGTACGGGTCCACGATCACGTAGACCGGGATGCCGTAACGGCCGTACTTGGCGGTGCAGTCGTCGTAGTCCTTGCGGGCCGAGGAGGTCGAGACGACCTCGGAGATCAGCAGCACGTCCTCGAAGCTGTAGCGCTTGCCCTGCTTCTGCGCGTCCTCGCGCAGGATCGCCAGATCCGGAGCGGAGTTCTCGTCGGCCGGGAAATCGAGATACACGTCAGAGGTGACCTTGGCATGACGCCCCAGCGCGAGGGAGTCGATCTGCATCGAGCGGATCGTGCTGGAGTGCTCCTCGCTCTGCGGAGTCATGATCACCTTCCCGTCGACACCGAAGAAGACCGCGTATCCCTCGGGGAACTCGGTCTGCACGATCGCGTCAACACTCATCAACGGCTCCTTCCCGGATGAAAGCAGGATACGGCGGCCGGTTCCCAGGCATCTGACTTCCCGGTTGCAGGATCACACTCCGAGAGTTCGGCTGCTCGTCGAACCGGCCTCTGCTGACGCGGGACCTGCGTCTCCCGTCGGGCCGGTGTCGTACGCAGCCTTCGACGGTCGGCTGCCGACAGGGTGGGCCGCCTGCCCGGGAATGCAACGAGAACGTCCCGGACAGCATGCTGTCCGGGACGTTCTCAAAGTGGTGGCTGGGGCCGGGATCGAACCGGCGACCTATCGCTTTTCAGGCGATCGCTCGTACCAACTGAGCTACCCAGCCACTGCGGCCGAAGCCACAAGCGGTCCTGACGGGATTTGAACCCGCGGCCTCCACCTTGACAGGGTGGCGAGCACTCCAAACTGCTCCACAGGACCAAGCAATGTGCGAGACGAGCTGACGCAAGTTTCGCACACGTGTTGCGTGCCCCCAACGGGATTCGAACCCGTGCTACCGCCTTGAAAGGGCGGCGTCCTGGGCCACTAGACGATGAGGGCTAATTGGCCCGCCTTTGCGCTTCGCAGCGCGTCGGGGACGTCAGAAGCATATGGGATGCCGGGGGGGTTCGCCAAAACGGTTTAGCGGGCGGCGGGGGCGGGGGTCTTCGAGGGCGTGTCGGCGGGGTGGTCGCCGGGGGTGTTCTCCTCCGGGAGACGACGGCTGACCTCCGCCGTCGACAGGCCCAGACCGCCCAGGGTGATCTCGTCCCAGGCCTGCAGGCGGCGGGTTTCGCGGTCCAGGTAGAGCAGGGAGACGCGGATCTTCTGCGGGTCGTCGCCCTCGACGGCGCGCAGTCCGCCGCCGCCCGTGGAGCCCTCGACCATCAGACGGGTGCCGCCCTTCATGACCTCGGTCCTGCGTTCGTGGGTGTGCCCGGCGAGGGCGAGCGGAACCTCGCCGTCGGTCTGGGCGGCGGCGACCGGGTTGTGTGCGACCGCGATGTCGACGGGGGTGCGGGCGGCTTTTTGGTCGCGCAGGGCGGCGGCGAGCTGGACCCCGGCGACGCGTTCGCTGTCGTCACCCCCGGCCTCGACCGAGCGGTCCGGGGTGAACTGCGGGTCTCCCATGCCCGCGACGCGCAGCCCGCCCGCGACGGTGACCGCCCCGCCGTGGTCCAGGACGTGCACGTTCTTCAGCCGTGACATGTACGCCTGGGTCTGCGCGGAGTCGTGGTTTCCGCGGACCCAGAGGTAGGGGGCGCCCAGGTCGGGGATCGGGTCCAGGAAGGCGTTCTCGGCGGCGCTGCCGTGGTCCATGGTGTCGCCCGAGTCGATGATCGCGTCGATGTCGTACTGCTCGACCAGTGAGCCGATGATGTGCCAGGACGCCGGGTTGAGGTGGATGTCCGAGACGTGCAGGACGCGCATCGTGCTGGGGGAGGGCTGGTAGGCGGGGAGGGAGGAGGTGGCGTTGTAGAGCTTGGTGACGTTGGTGACCAGGCGGGCCAGTTCCTGCTGGTAGACGTTGAATTCGGCCACGATGTTGCGCGCGTCGCCGACCACCGAGGGCGCCGAGGAGAGCAGTCCGGAGAACTTCGGCTCCAGCACGGACTTGGGGTTCCAGGTGGCGTACGCGGTGACGCCCGAGGCCGTCAGGAGGGCGAGCGCCAGCCCGCCGGCGGCCAGGGCGCGGCGGGGGCGGCGGTAGACCACGAGCCCGAGGGCCGTGGCGCCGGCGAGGACCGCGACGGAGGACCGCAGAGCCAGGTCCAGTGTTCCGGCGCCCACGTCCCCGGTGATCTCCTCCTGTAGCCCCGAGATCCGTTCCGGGTGGCTGACCAGGGCGGACGCCCGTTCCGGGTCGAGCTGGTCGACGTCCACATCGAGGCGGACGGGGCCGAGGTGGGAGTCGAGCTCCAGGGCGCCCAGGGGAGACACGTTGATCTTGGTGCCGCCGGCGAGGGAGGGGCGCAGGGTCATCGTGGTGTCCACGGGGCCCACGGGGGTGCGGACGGCGCCGACGACGAGCAGTCCCAGCCAGGCCCCGACGAGCACGACCGCCACCAGACCGAGCGCGCGGGCCCACGGGTGGGGCGTGTGGAGCAGCGTGCTGGTGGGGGCCGGGTCGTGCGAGCGGTACTGGCGGACCAGGCGCGCTGCGGTGGCGCGAATGCGGTGGGCTCGGGCCATTGGGCCCGTATGCCCAGGAGCGCGGGCGGCCATGCCGGGTGGTGGATGAGAATGGGCGCGTGCTGGAGATGACGCGTGAGGAGTTCGAGGAACTGGTCGCCGAGGCCCTGGACCGGATACCGCCGGAGTTGACGCGGTTGATGGACAACGTCGCGGTGTTCGTCGAGGACGAGCCCGCGAAGGACGATCCGGAGCTGCTCGGCCTGTACGAGGGGACGCCGCTGACCGATCGCGGGGAGTGGTACGCGGGGGTGCTGCCGGACCGCATCACGATCTACCGGGGGCCGACCCTGCGGATGTGCGAGGACCGGGCGGACGTGGTCGCGGAGACCGAAATCACCGTGGTTCATGAAATCGCCCACCATTTCGGGATCGACGACGAACGGTTGCACGCGCTGGGGTACGGGTGAGCGGCCCGTCGGGCTCCGGGGGCTCCGCGGCGGGCTCCGGGCGCTCCACCGGCTCTGCGGGCTCCACAGGCTTCACGGGCTCCGCGAGCCCCACGGCGGCGAGCACGGGTCTCCTCGGGAGCGGGCCCGTGCTCGCCGCCGTCGCGGCGGGCGGTGCGCTCGGTGCCGCCGCGCGCTACGGGGCGCTGCTGCTGTGGCCCGCGCCCGCCGGGAGCTTTCCCTGGGCGGTGTGCGCGGTCAACGTGCTGGGCTCCGCGCTCATCGGGGTGCTGATGGCGCTGGTCGCCGAGGGCGGGCGTACCGCGCATCCGCTGGTGCGGCCGTTCCTGGGGGTGGGGCTGCTCGGGGGCTTCACCTCGTTCTCCACGTACGCGATGGACGTCAGCGCCCTGCTCGGGCGGGGGGAGCTGCTCACGGCGATGGCGTACGCGCTCGGAACGGCGGGCGGAGCGCTGGGCGCGGTGTGGTCGGCGGCGTGGGTGACGCGGCGCGCGGTCGGCGGGGACGGCAGCGCGGCGGGCGGCACGCCGGGTGGGCTTGACGGACGGTTCGCGGGCCACGGGGGCGGCCGGTGAACTGGCTGCTGGTGGTCGTGGGCGGGGCGATCGGCGCGCCCCTGCGGTATCTGACGGACCGTGCGGTGCGGGCACGGCAGGGGGCCGGGTTTCCCTGGGGCACGTTGACGGTGAACGCGGCAGGGAGCCTGGTGCTCGGCGTGGTGACCGGGGCGGTCGCGGCCGGCGCGGCCTCCAACTCCGTACAGCTCTTCGTCGGAACGGGCCTGTGCGGGGCGCTCACCACGTACTCGACCTTCTCGTACGAGACCCTGCGGCTGGCGGAGGGCGGGCAGCGGTTCCTCGCGGGGGCGAACGTGGCGGTGTCGGTGCTGGCCGGGCTGGGCGCGGTGGGGCTCGGGACGGCACTGGGGCGGGGGTTGGGCGGGTAGCGCGGGCGTGGTGGTGGCGTGGGGGCGCGGTCCGGTGGGGTGCCGGTCAGGTCCGGGAGCGGAGCCGCAGTGGATCCCGGCGCGGTGCCCGGCGGGGTCCGCGCGGGGCGGTCGTGCGGTGCCGGTCGGGGGTGGGCGCGTGTCCCCGGCGGGGCAAAGGGAGTTGAGGGGGCAGACCCCAACCCGCCTTACGGCTCCCCGGCCGCCGCAGCGCATCCCCGTGTGTCTGCCCGGCCTTCCCGGGGCCGTCCTCCCGGAGGTGCGCCCGTGCGCCAGCTGCCCACCCCTGTCCGACTCGCCGCCGCGGCGCTCGCGGTGGCGGCTTCCGCAGGCTGCATGAGCGTGAGCGACGAAGGGGGCAAGCCGCTGCCCGCCCGCCCCGCGGCCAAGCAGGAACAGGCGGGGCCCGACGGCGGCGGCGCCGCGGTGGGCGGCGAGGGGCGGGGACGTACCGAAGGGAAGCCGGTGTCCCGGAGCGAGGGCGCGCCCGGGGCCGGGGAGAGCGGGGCCGCCGTGACGCCGGGGCCCAGCGCGTCGCCCGGCCCCGAGGCCACCCCGTCGAAGGGCGCACCGGGCGCCAGGCCGTCCCCGGGGGCCACCCGGCCCCCGCAGACCCCGGGGGCGCCGAAGCCCTCGGCGCCCCGGCCGACCAAGAACCCCACGACACCCCGGCCACCGGTGAGCAGCCCGCCGGAGCCGACGCCGACACAGCCGCCGGAGCCGAGCGTGCCGCCCACGCCCTCGGAGACTCCGCCCGCCGAGAACCGGGCGGCGGGGATGCCGGAACCCGTCGAGTACGACCGGGCCGGCTTCCACGGGACGCGCCCGGGGCCGGCGGTATATCCGCAGGTGAAAGCGGTGTAGGACGCTGGATTTGCCAGGTGCGGGGGAGGGTGCGTATGGTTATAGATCGTTTGATCCCATTGCCCGGCGCCGAAAAAGAAGAGCGCCGTGTGGCGCGTACTCTCCCTTGCCGTGACTGACCGCATCGAGGCGGTTTCACTTGCGATTCACGGAGTTTGGGCGCGTGCCGAGACTCCGAGAGGTTTCGCATCCGCATGTCTGTTTCCAGTTCTGACCGCACCGCCATGCCCACTGAGGCCGCCGAGCAGCAGCTCGACGCCGCCACGGTCGAGGTTGTCGAGACGGTCACCGTCGACGTCGAGAGCGTCGACCCCACCGAGGTCGTCGAGGCCGCCACCGAGATCGTCGCGTCGGCCGAGGCCGCCGCCGGCGAGCCGGCTGCCCGTGAGACCGCCGGCGAGCCGGTCGCCGAGACCCTCGCCGAAGAGGTCGCAGCCGAGATCGTCGAGATCGTCGAGGCCGCCGCGACCGAGGCCGAGGTGGTGGCCGGCGAGGCCGCCGCCGAGTCCATCGAGGACGACGCCGAGCCCGTCCACACCGGCCCCACCTTCAGCGACCTGGGCCTGCCCGAGGGCATCGTCCGCAAGCTCGCCCAGAACGGCGTCACCGCACCCTTCCCGATCCAGGCCGCGACCATCCCGGACGCCCTGGCCGGCAAGGACATCCTGGGCCGTGGCCGTACCGGCTCCGGCAAGACCCTCTCCTTCGGTCTGCCGACCCTGGCCTCGCTGGCCGGCGGCACCACGGAGAAGAAGAAGCCCCGCGCGATCATCCTCACGCCGACCCGTGAGCTCGCGATGCAGGTGGCCGACGCCCTCCAGCCGTACGGCGACGTGCTCGGCCTGAAGATGAAGGTCGTCTGCGGCGGTACGTCCATGGGCAACCAGATCTACGCCCTGGAGCGCGGTGTCGACGTCCTCGTCGCCACCCCGGGCCGCCTGCGCGACCTGCTGAACCGTGGCGCCGCGTCCCTGGAGAACGTCCAGATCGCCGTACTCGACGAGGCCGACCAGATGTCGGACCTGGGCTTCCTGCCCGAGGTCACCGAGCTGCTCGACCAGATCCCCGGCGGCGGCCAGCGGATGCTCTTCTCCGCGACGATGGAGAACGAGATCTCCACCCTGGTCAAGCGCTACCTGACGAACCCCGTCACGCACGAGGTCGACAGCGCGCAGGGCAACGTCTCTACCATGACCCACCACGTCCTCGTCGTGAAGCCGAAGGACAAGGCGCCGGTCACGGCCGCGATCGCCGCCCGCAAGGGCCGCACGATCATCTTCGTCCGCACCCAGCTGGGCGCGGACCGCATCGCCGAGCAGCTCCAGGACTCGGGCGTCAAGGCCGACGCCCTGCACGGCGGCATGACGCAGGGCGCCCGTACCCGCGTCCTCGAGGACTTCAAGAAGGGCTACGTCAACGCCCTGGTCGCCACCGACGTCGCCGCCCGCGGCATCCACGTCGACGGCATCGACCTGGTGCTGAACGTGGACCCGGCCGGCGACCACAAGGACTACCTGCACCGCTCGGGCCGTACCGCCCGTGCCGGCAAGTCCGGTGTCGTCGTCTCCCTGTCGCTGCCGCACCAGCGCCGCCAGATCTTCAAGCTGATGGAGGACGCGGGCGTCGACGCCTCGCGTCACATGGTCGGCGGTTCGGGCGCGTTCGACCCGGAGGTCGCCGAGATCACCGGCGCCCGTTCGCTGACCGAGGTCCAGGCCGACTCCGCGACCAACGCGGCCAAGCAGGCCGAGCGCGAGGCCAAGGACCTGGTCAAGGAGCTGGAGCGCGTCCAGCGCCGGGCGACCGAGCTGCGCGAGGAGGCCGACCGTCTGGTCGCCCGCGCCGCCCGTGAGCGTGGCGAGGACCCGGAGGCAGCAGTGGCCGAGGCCGCAGCCGCCGCCGAGGCCGAGGCCGCCGAAGAGGCGCAGGCCGCTGCCGCCGCTGCCGCGAAGGCGGCCGAGGAGGCGCGCCAGCGCCGTGACGACCGCGGCAACTTCGAGCGCCGTGACGACCGCGGCGGTTACCGCGGCAACAATGACCGCGGTGGCGACCGTGGCGGGTTCCGTGGCGGCGACCGTCGTGACGACCGGGGCGGTGACCGCGGCGGCTACCGTGGCGGCGACCGCAACGACCGTCCGTCCGGCGGCTACCGCGGTGGCGACCGCAACGACCGTCCGGCGTCCGGTGGCTTCCGCCGCGACGACCGCGGTGACCGTCCCACCGGTGGTGGCTTCCGCGGCAACGACCGTCGGGACGACCGCGGTGGCGACCGTGGCGGTTTCCGTGGCGGCGACCGTCCGTCCGGTGGCTTCCGCGGCGGCGAGCGCAGCGGCAGCGACCGCCCGGCGGCCACCGGCTACCGCGGCAACGACCGCAGCGACCGTCCGGCGTCCGGTGGCTTCCGCCGCGACGACCGCACCGACCGCCCGGCGTCCGGCGGCTTCCGCCGCGACGACCGCGGCGACCGTCCCACCGGTGGCGGCTTCCGCTCCGGCGGCAGCGACCGTCCGTTCAACCGCGACCGTCGTGACGAGCGTCCCTCGGGCGGCTACCGTGGCGGCGACCGTCCGTCCACCGGCGGCGGCTTCCGCGGTGGCGACCACCGTGGCAGCTCCACCGGCACCGGCACCGGCTCCTTCGGCCGCCGCGACGAGAAGCCGCGCTGGAAGCGCAACGGCTGAGTCGCCGTGACGCCGCGGTAACCCCGCAGTAACCCCCTGAAAAGGGCCCGCTCTTCACGAGCGGGCCCTTTTCTTCTGCCGTATCCGTCACCTGCGGGGATGCGGCAGTCCTCCGGCGCCGACGCGGCCCCTGGGGTCCCTGGCCGAGGCCCGGCGCCACGGGCCCCGGGGGGCCGTGGCCCGAGGCCCGGCGGGAGCCGACGCGCGGCCCCGGGGGGCCGTGGCCGAGGCGTTCCTGCCCACGCTCACGCCCGGGGAGCACCGAGATGTGATCAAGGTTTGACCCCCCGGTGCGCGATACCCGATCGGCCACCGCGACCCGGGCAGCTATGCTCTTGGGAGTCCTGCCGGGGGCCATTAGCTCAATTGGCAGAGCAGCGGACTTTTAATCCGTTGGTTGTCGGTTCGAGTCCGACATGGCCTACAGGACGCGGGTTGACGGTATGCCCGTCTGACCTGCGCTTTAGCGCCCCGTCCGGTTTCCCCGGGCGGGGCGCTTTGCTGTGTCCGCCCCCTTGATTCTTGCCGTGTGAGCCCGAGGTGAGCCCGGCGGTACGGGAAGCCTGGCGCGGTACGAGCCGCGCGGCATCCTCGGCGGCCTTTCGCGCGACCTCGGGAAGAACGCTCGTGTACGTGTCCGAGGTGATCGTGATCGAGGAGTGCCCGAGCATCTCCTGCACCACCTTCATGTCAGCGCCGGCCGCGAGGGCGAGCGTTGCCGCACCGTGGCGCAGGTCGTGCAGCCGGATCGGGGGCAGCCCGGCCTCGGCAGCCAGTCGCTGGAACTGGTCGGTCACCCATGCCGGGTGGAGCCACTCGCCGTTCTCCTGTGTGAAGATCCGGCAGGTCTCGACGTATGCCTCGCCCCACTGGAGACGCTCGGTCATCTGCCGCTTGCGGTGCGCCTTCAGGACTTTCACGGTCTCGGAGTCGAGGGCGACCACACGCTCGCCGCTGTCCGTCTTGGGCGCCGACTCCTCGACCTTCCAACCGCGCTGTACGAGCTGTGTGGCGACCGTGAGCAGCCCGGCGGAGAGATCGGTGTCGGCCCACTGCTGGCCGCATCCCTCGCCCCGACGCAGGCCCCGGAAAGTGATCAGGTGGTACAGCGCGTAAAGGCGGTGCTTCGCCGCCCGGTCGAGGAACTGGCCCGTCTGCTCAGGCGTCCAGACCATGACCGGCGACGGCTTCCGGAGGCGTGCACTACTGGTTTCGTGCTCCGGCCGGTACGACATGGCGCCCGCTTGCGGGTGCGCTTGGCTGGCAGCTCGACGTGCGCGCCGGTTCCTCGTACGCCGTGGCGCCCGGCACGGTCACCCGCTCCGGTACGTACACAGCGCTCGGCGAGTGCCGCACGGTCGCCGAACTGCCGGTGTGGCTCGCGCGCGACCTCGACCGCACCGGGCACCGCGTACGGCCCGAGCGTCCCCATGTCGTGCTGCCCTGGCGTACCCGCAGCATGGGCGGCGGGTACGTGTCCGCCGCTGTCGAGGGCGAGCTGCGGACGGTCGCCGAGGCGCAGGCCGGCACTCGTAACGAGACGCTCAACCGCGCTGCCTTCAACCTCGGCACCCTGTGCGCTGCCGGTCGACTCGACCGCGCACAGCTCGCCGACGTACTCCGTGACGCTGCCCACCATGCTGGGCTGCCCGAGCGCGAGGCTCAGACCGCGATCCGCTCCGGTCTGGCCGCAGGCGAGCGGCAGCCGCGCACCCTTGCCGGGGCCGCCGCGTGACCCACACCCCGACCTTCAACCCGACCACCGCGGCTCGCTCCGTCGTCCCCTTCCCCGCCGCACGGCGGGAAACGGGCGCTGAGCAGGAGCGCGCCCCAAAGGAGGAACGGCAGCCACCGCAGGCCGAGGTGCTGCGCGTGATCGGACAGAACCGCTTCCGGTATCTGCACCACAACGGCGCCCCGTACGCGGTTCCGTATGACGGTCCGCCCATTGCTGTACCGCTGCGGGCCACCGCGCACAGTGGTACCGGCAGCCTGCGGCAGCACCTCACCTATGCGTACGTGACCGAGTACGACCGCACCCCCTCGCAGAGCGCGCTCGCCGACACTCTCGCCGCTCTCGACGCGCTCGCCATGCGAGCCCCCGATACCGAGCTGCCCCTGCGCGTCGCCCACGATTCCGACGATGACGCGGTGACATGGCTCGACCTCGGCCGTCCCGATGGGGAGTCGGTACGCATCGCCCCGGACGGTTGGTCGCTGGCTTCCCCGGACCCCGAGACCGGGCCGGTGTGGCGGCGCAGCAAGCTCGTTCGCCCCTTGCCACGTCCGGACCGGACGCCGGGTGGCTGGCGTCGGGGCATGGAGGAGTTCGCCGCCCTGCTGCCGTTCACGCCCGAGACGCTGCCGCTCGCCGTCGGGTGGTTGCTGGCTGCGCTGCGTCCCGGGATGCCGCGCCCCATCGCCTATCTCACCGGCGAGCAGGGGACGGGCAAGAGCACGTCGGGGCAGATGCTCGCCGGGGTCATCGAGGGCGCCCGCGCGCCGTTGCGGCAGGCTCCCGAGAACCTGCGCGACCTCGGGCCGACCACCGCCGCCGGGTGGGTGCTCGCGCTCGACAACCTCTCGGTTCTGCCCGGTTGGCTGTCCGACGCCCTGTGCCGCATCGTCACGGGCGACGCGCAGGTGACCCGCGCTCTCTACACCGACGACGACGTGAACGTGATCACCGACCAACGCCCCGTTCTACTCACCGGAATTGATCTCGGCGCGCTCCGTAATGACCTCGCCGAACGCATGATGCCGCTCGAACTCGCACCCATCCCACGGAACATGCGGCGCACTGCGGGCTCGCTGTGGTCCGCCTACGAACAAGCACCCCCCCGCATCCTCGGCGCGCTGCTCGACCTCGCCGCCGCCGTGTGGGCCGACCTTCCGCACGCCGCTGCCGACTTGACCGAGCGGCCCCGGCTCGCCGACTTCGCCGAGCTGCTGCATGCACTCGACCGGGTCACCGGCTGGCACAGCCTCGCCACCTTCAACGGCGCGCAAGACGCGCTGAACGATGCGGTCCTCGACGGTCACCCGGCGGCCGGCGCCCTGCGCGAGTGGACCACCTCGCATAACTTCCCGCACGGTGGCTGGCAGGGCACCATGGGCGAGCTGCACCGACTGCTCGGCAGCAACGGCCACGGCTTCGCCGACAGTTGGCCCAAGACGCCTGGCGTACTCAGCGCCCGTATCAAACAGGTAGCCCCCGCGCTTCGTGCCCGAGGTATCCGCGTAAAACGAGCTTCGGGCAGCAACAAGAACGGCAAGGTCTACGCCGTCACCTGTGAACCAGCCTCATGACCCCGGCACCCCCATGCGCCCCGGTACGGCAGCCGCCGCCCGGGGCGCACTCATATCCAGGGGGACGCGCAGGGGACGCCAGAGGGACGCAGGGGACGCACCCCGACCGCGAGGCGTCCCCATCAGCACCCATGAGAACGGGCGCCTCACGCGATACGGGGGACGCGGGGGACGTATCGGCACCCCTTCCCCTCTGTCCCAGTGAGAAAGGGAAGAGGGAAGGAGAGGGGAACCCAGCAACTGCGTCCCCCACGTCCCCACAGTCCTCTGCCAGGGCCCCAAGTGTCCGCGCCGCGACCGGTCGTGTCTTGCGCGCGCGGGCGCGCGTGAGTACTGCACACCACTGACAACAGACAGCGCCAACCCTCCCCGGCATAGCGGCACCTGCGCGCAGCATCCGGTTCCGCCCCCTCTCGCGCGCAAGAGCGTCAGCCCTCCCTCGGGCCAGTACGCGCGCGCCGCGACCGGTCGCAGCACTCTCCGCGCGCGGGAGCGTCAGCCTCTCGTCGCGCGCTCGGGCCACAGAGCGCGCACCGGCACGCCCTTGCCCTCGGCGTAGGCGACCACGTCCGCCGTACCCGCGCGCCGGTTGTCCGGTCCCAGACTGTGAGCGCTTCGCCAGCATGCGTAACGTCTCAGGGGCAGTTGACCCCATGCAGCCCGTCCATGACCCCATTTACCCCGTCACCGCTGACCGACAGCACGCCGCCGTCCTGGTGCCAGCGCATCTCGTAGGTGCCCTCGGCAATGGGGCGGTAGCCGTCATCCGCAGTCCAGGAGCCTGACAGCGACGGCCACCAAGCCACACCGGACGCGCCTACTGCGTACACCTCGCCGTAGCCGAGAAAGAGGACCGAGTACTCCCGCACAACAGCGGTGCAACCGTGGGGGCCCTCGGGGCGAAGCACGTAGTACTCCGAGCCCAGGTCCGGCACCGCGCCGAGCACGGACCCCAGGCCGGCAGTGGCTGCCAGCAATCCTCGTACGACGCGTGGCCCCCTTGCGCGAGGTGCGGGCGCCGTGCCATCCGTCGACCGGTGCCGCACGGCTATGACTCGCATCAGGACCAGCGCCACGGAGAGCAGGACGGCACCCACTGTCCAGCCAAGGATCACGTGCCCAAGGACGACGAGAAGCACGTCGCTCCAGCTCGCAACAACGGCGAGGACCAGGAGCACCGTTGCGGCGGCCGTGTACAGGGCGGACTGTTCTATTCGGCCGACAGGACGTTGATCCGTTGTCATCAGCGCACCCTATGGCTTCGCTCTCGCGGGCACGGGGCGGGGAGGTTCATAGAGCCCCGCTAGGTCTCGGAGCGCACCGTCAAGGGGCTTCGGGTACTGCCCTCGGTACGGGGGCGCTCGGGCGTACCGTGGAAGGGAGGGAAGGGGACACCATGGCAAGTGCGCTCGCTCAGAACGTCCGCAAGTACCGTCGCGCCGTTGGCTTTAGCCAGGAACGGCTAGCCGAAGAGTCCGATCTCTCCATCGGCACCATTCGGAAGATCGAGCAGGGCGGGGACGTACGCACGGACACGCTGCACACCCTCGCTCGGGCGCTCGGGGTGCAGACGAGTGCGCTGTTTGCAACGGATGCACCGGAGCCTGTCGTAGGTGATGAGGGAACTCGGCGCTCCCTGGTGGAACTGCGCAAGGCCCTGATGCCCCCGGTCGGGCTGGATGCCCCCGTTGCGCTGCTCGGGCAACCTACGGACTTGGACGAGCTGCACCACCGGATCAGCGACTGCCACACCCTTTACTGGGCGGACCGATACGACTCGGTGGCACGGGAGTTGCCCGCGCTGTTGCGTGAATCCGAGGTCACAGCGGCGAACGCCGAAGGGGAAGAGGACCGACGTTCCGCCACGACCGCCCGGACGCATTCGCTGTTGCTGGCGGGCAAGTACCTGACCCAAGTTAGGCAGTACGACTTGGCCTATCACTCCCTCTCCGAAGCGATCCGGCTCGCCCGGGAAACAGGCCAGACCCTCACGGCCGGCACGGGCATTGTCGGCTTGTGCTGGCTGTTGCTGCGGCAGGACCGCTTCGACGAGAGCGAGGCTCTGGCCGTTCAAACGGCGGAAGCCATGGAGCCCCGCATGTCGTCTGCCACATCCGGACAGCTCGCGGTGTGGGGCGAGTTGTGGTTGCGCGTCGCGTCCAGCGCCGTACGCAACAACCGCCCCGACGTAGGTGTTGAAGCCCGCCGGATGGCAGGTACGGCCGCTAGCGCATTGGGCAGAGAACACAACAGCTTCCCGAATCACTGGGGCGGTTTCGGGCCCGTCACTACGGCCATGAAGGCGACCGAGGATCTGGCGTTGGTCGGGGATGCTCGCGGAGTGCTTCGCGCTGCGGACGACGGAGTGTTGAGCGGTAAGGCTCTGAAGTCCCTCGGGAAGCCGACCGCACCGAACTGGGGTCGGCATCGGCTGGACGTGGCCCAAGCCCACATGCGGCTCGGCTCGCACGGGGACGCCATGGCCGAACTTGTCGGGCTCCGCGGCACATCCGGCGCGTGGCTTCGGCACCAGCCGCTCGCCCGGTACGTCATGTCGGACGTTCTGAAGTCCCGTAAGCGCACCCTGACGACGGAGATGCGCGACATGGCTTCCTTCCTGGGCGTTTACGAGTAACTACTACGGGGCGTAGCACATACGCCGCGCGCCTGCTCGAACTACCACGAACAGCACGTTGCCTGACGGTTCGTCACAGTCCTACGGTCGACTCATGAGCAGCGAAGCGCGGGCAAGACTCGCGGCCCTCATGGCGGACCACGGTTCGGATGGCGTGCTGTACATCGAATCCGTGCCGGTCGAGGGCGTCACCGCCGAGGACGCCGACCAGGACCCGCCGGCGAGCGTGCTGGACGAGTTGGGCGAACGCGTCTCCGCGTACAACGCGCGTCGCCGGGCGTTCGGGGGTCTCGGATGAGCACCCGCAGCGTCATGCGGTACGTGACGTACAAGCTCCACCAGGACGAGAGCGCGGAGCCTGAATACGAATCCGTGTGCGTGACGGGCGAGGACTCCGACTGTGGCGCCACGTCGCGCCGCTGTGCCGGTCTCGACGACCTAGGTGCGTGGCAGGTCGACCACGCCAAACAGACCGGTCACACCCGCTTCCGCAATGCGTTGGCGCAGTACGTCGTACTCGCCCCGGTCGACGGTTCGGCGTGCACGGTCGTCCCAACGAGATCGGGGGCCGGATCATGATGCACCCCCGCTTACCCGTACGGTCCGGCTGCATCCTGTGCGCGGTCACCGCGCACGGCTCGGCGGACAGCAAGCCCGTGGAAGTCCAGTTGGGACAGCACCGGGCGCACTCGCCGGCTCTCGCCTGCCAGTGGCTCCGAGACCGTGCACGCTGGATCGCGGACCGGTTGGACCCCGAGCCCGAGCACGCCCCCGTACCCGCTGCTGCACTCTATGAAGTGCCCTGTGGCGTACCAGACGCTCCCACGGCCTTACGGGACTGGTGCTCGGACGTCATCCGGCAGTCCGGCGCGGTGTCGGGTCTCGACCGCGGGCAGCGCATCCGGTTCATGGCGCGCGACGACACGACGATGTACGAGCTGTCCGCGGTGCCGGTGGCCGTGCCCTCGCCCTGGGTGCGGCAGGTGCACTGTGACCACTGAGGGGAACGCGAGCGTCGTCCTCATCTGCGGGGCGGAATCCATGCTGTCCGATGTGCTCGTTACCGCTGCACTGGAAATCTCGGGAACGGCGGACCGCAAGCACACCCACCCCAAGATGCGCTGCGATCTCGAACGGCGCCACCAGGGCGAACACCTTGGGATCGTCTGTGAAATCGACGGTCCCGATACGGGCGCGGTGTGGACCCGGTGGACGGACACCCACCCGCCCTACGTCGTTCTCGTACTGCGGGACTGTCCCGCAGCCCAAGACGACCAGGGCGCCCCGTGTGGGCTGTTCGTCGACCACCCAGGGGCGCACTCGTGGGCGCTATCCGATCCCGAGAGCGAAGCAGTCGACGAGCTGTTCAAGCTGTTCCGCCCGCAGCTCGCCGCGCGGTTGTTGCTGGTGGCCCCGGCCACACCGGAACCCCTGCCCGAGCGCACCAGGGCCGATCCCTAGAGCTTCCGCCCCGGTCTGAGTCCACCGCTCGGACTCACCCGGTGACCGGACGGGCCCAAGTCGAATGCCACAAGACGAGAGGGTGACCATGGAAGCTTCGGAACGGGCACGACTAGAGACCTTTTGGCGCAAGATCGCCGAACTGTTCACCCCGGCGGAACGCCCGTCCTCGCTCCTGGTGACTCACCTGTTGCCCGAGCGCCCCGCGTTCGTACGTGCGGTCGGCACGGTCTCGGAACTTCGGGCCGTGCTCCCCAAGCCCAAGTCCATCACCGCTGTCGCCCGACGGGAAGTCGAATCCAGCTTCACCGTGGACGAGTTGACCCGTGAGCTGTTCGCCGACCCTGATCAGGCCGTGGCGTACCTCGAATCCCGGGCAGCCGGCGAATCGCTCGTCCTGCTGGACGTTGGCGGGTACTTCGCCCCCGTGCTGGACGCGCTCTGTGAACGGTTCTCGGGAACCGTCCTCGGGGTGGTCGAGGACACCGAGAACGGGCACCGACGCTACGCCGAGCGGGACAAACTGCCGTGCCCCGTGGTCTCCGTCGCGCGGAGCCCACTCAAAGATCCGGAAGACTTCCTGGTCGGTCAGAGCGTGGTGTTCTCCACCGAAGCCCTGTTGCGAGGGCGAGGGGACATCCTGCACGGGCGTCCGGCCCTGGTGATCGGCTTCGGCAAGCTCGGGTCCAGCATCGCGCGTCTGCTGCACGCCAAGGGTGTGCACGTCACGGTGTACGACATCGACCCCGTACGGCGCGCACAAGCCCTCTCGCAAGGGTACGCCGTAGCGAGAAACCGCGAAGCGTCGTTGAGCACGGCGGGACTGGTGCTCTGCGCAACAGGCTCCATGGCGCTGCGGGGCGAGGACTTCCCGCAACTCAAGAACGGGGCGTACGTCGCCACCGTGACCAGCTCGGAAGACGAGTTGGAGCTAGCCGGCCTGCCGGACGGTTACACCCGGAACAGCGCGCAAGAGCACGTGACCCGGTTCGAGACGACCGGGCACTACTTCTACTTGCTCAACGGAGGTGAGGCGGTCAACTTCATCCACGGCGCAAGCGTCGGGCCCTTCATCTTCCTTGTCCAAGCCGAGATCCTCGCGGGCGTCCGTGCGCTCGCTCGCGGAGACCTCACCCCCGCCGTACACGAGATCTCGGCGGACGAGCGAAGCACCATCGCCCTTACCTGGCTCAACTACTTCAACAGGTGATCACCCCATGGCCATCACGCCCGAGCACATCCGAGAGACGTTCACGGAGTACGCCGACGCGCACCCCGACGAGAAAGCCGCGCTGTCCCTGGTGCTCGAATCGTTGGACAAGGACGCCGACTTGACCAGCCGCAAGACCGAGCCCGTACACGTCACGGCGGGGGCCGTGCTCGTCGACGACAACGGCGAAGTGCTGTTCATCCACCACAAGGGATTGAACAAGTACCTCACCCCCGGCGGACACCTGGAGCCCGAGGACCCGAACCTACTGGGCGCCGCGCTCCGCGAACTCAGCGAAGAGACCGGCATCCGGTCCAGCATCGCCCCCCTTCTGCCGGGGCCGGTACACATCGACGTGCACGAGATCCCGGCGAGCAAGAGCAAGGGCGAGCCGGCACACCAGCACGCGGACGTGCGGTACCTCTTCCGCGCGACCGGGCCCGTGGAAGTCGAGTTGCAGGAAGAGGAAGTAAGCGGCTTCGTATGGCGGAGCCCCGACACCCTCACCGACGAGCGGTTGCGGAGCCGAGTCCTCGCCGCACTCCGCTAACCCACCGCCGGCCCCGGCTGCCTCTCACCCCCGAGGGAGGTGGCCGGGGCTTTCCCTTTCCCGTCCGCCATTTCTCTGCCGTGGTGGAGTCGACTGGAGACCGTCTAGTAGTCGCCTCTGGCGTTACGAATCTGGCGTGCAGCATCTTCGAGCTGTCCTGGTAAGTCTTCTAGGCCCCGTAAACTGTTAGCGGCGCGACTCAGGCGGCCAGCGTTATCTTCGAGCCCTCGTAAGTCGTCAGCGGCATCTCGGAGAGTTCGTGCGTTGTCTTCCAACCCCCTCAGGTCATGGGCGGCGGTTTGAAGAGCCCATGCTGCGTCCGGGTCCACACCGAACCCGTGGACACGCGGGTCGGATAGTTCATCCACAAGTACCCGGAGGGTGCTAGCTGCCTCCGGGGCGATCTTGGCCAACTCCGTTAGGGCGTCATTCGTCTCGTAGAAGAATGATTCGAATGACTCACTGACGAGTTCACGGAAGCGATCCTCAGTGAGCCCTCGGATTCCTTGGAGGGCATCTAGTCCATCGGACTCTCGGTCCTTTTTCCAGGTTTGCAGCATTTTGACCGTGTACTGGTCACTGTCTCGGCCGTCCACGCGTATGTGATGTGCCTTGCAGAGCAGCAGTAGATTTTTGAAGTCGTTCCTGTCGTTGAGAGTCATGTTCTGGTCGAAACGCTTTCCCCCTGAACTGACGGCGCGTATGTGTGCGATTTCCAGGTTGAGGATGTGTTCCCCATCCACCAACTTCGTGACTGGTTCATCGCAGGTTGGCCAGTAGCAGGTTCCCCGACACAGCGACATCAATGCTGCGTGCGTACCTGATGTGTACTTTCGGACTTCGCCCATTCGCGTACCCCCACTCTCCTTGAGAGTGGAGAGCTTAAGGGTCGCTTCGTGACAGCACATTCAGTACTGGCTCGCCAAGTAGGCATTGTCGGCCAACGTTTAGGCCGCTCCCCGCCCCTCGCTCACTGCCCCCCGGTGCTGGCCGCTTTCTCGATCTTGTCCTTGAGTGCGTCCGTCGCGGCTTTGTTGCCCTGGCTGATTCCTTCCATGTAGGCGTCCAGGTACTCAGCTTCGGTGAGTGGGGAGCAAGGCCCGGGGGTGGGCTCGAGGGGGACTTCCCCGCCTTCACCGCCGGGGATCTCCGCGACGGCGTCGGTGCATTGCTTGATCACAGCGGCTTTGTCGTGGGTTGGGGTGGCCGTGACGGTGACCGTCGGGGTGGACTTTGGCTCGGTTGTGCCGCTGCACGCGGTGAGCGCGGTGAGGAGTAACGCGACTGCGGGGATGGTATGGGTGCGCATGTAGATGTCCTTCGGGTCGTAGGTGGAGGGCATCGTCCCGCGCGTGGGGCTCGCGCAGAGGTGGTGTGATGGCCCCTGGACCGGCATGTGGGAGCTGTATTTCAGCCGGTGCACTGAGGACCCTTGGACTTGGGACGTTCCGTACATCAGGCCGCGCTCGACCGGTGCGTTTCATGCCGGGCTCTTCTACGTCGAAGGTCCCTCGCGGATCGAGCGGATTGATGAAGCTGCCATGGCGCAGCAAGCAGTCGCCATGGTGGTCGAGCGTCTGCCGGCCGGTTGCGGTCCTGCGTTCGTCGGGACCGCCCACGAACGGGCCGCGCGGAATGCTCAGGAGTGGTAGCCCCCACTCGTAATGGAAAGGGAGAGCAGTCGGGAGAAATGACGAAGGCGGCGGAGCGTAGATAGCCGTCACCGTCGTGACCTTTAGCGCACGAGTACACCAGGACACTGAGGGGTCAGGGCTAACCCAACATGTTCGTGGCCTCGCGTGTGAGGGCGAAGGCGGACGAAGCTCCGGAAAGTAGGGAGTTGATCCGGCCGAGGATGCGGTCGATACGGGGTTGGTCCTGGGCGGCGATGGCTTCCTCAAGGTCGTCGGCATTGTCCTCGGCCGAAGTCGCTTCGAGGCCTGCTGCTGTTGGAGCATCAGCGCGTAGTGCTTCCACAATGCGCTGATAGGACGCGTGCCTGGTGTGGGATGTGTTCGAGTGCCCTGCCTGGGCGGTAGAACCGTTGCTCTTGATGTTGATCCCGCCAACGAAACTGCCTTGGTCGGCCCAAATGTTGAACTGCTCGGCAGGGGTGCTCATGATCAGCCCTCCATAGACGTTCAGGCCGCGCTCTGTCGGCATGTAGACGTGGAAGTAGGGGCTCTGCCGAGTGATCAGTGAGGGGCTGATGGGTCGTAGGACGTCACGGATGTCCCGGTTGTTCCAGCCGCGGTCCTTGAAGTACCGCCCCATAGCTACCGGTGTCTTTGGATCACCCACACTGCAGATCACCTCGAAGACCTCACGCGTCAGCATGGGGATCTCCTCTGGGTGTACAGAGAGCGGTGGGAGCCGTCGCTCTTCATCGGCTGCGTTCCAACGCTGAAGTGACTGCGAGGCGGACATCGCTACGAGCGCCAAGACGATCATCAACAGCAGCCAACCGATGGCCTCCCACATAGCGCTCCTCGCTACGAGCCCAGCATCAGCAGAACGATACGAGACGCAGGCGCTTCGGGTGAGCAATGTGCCGAATGAGTAGGGGGTAACCCGATCCTCCCCGACGAGCCTTTCGATCAGCGCGGACTGCATCGGCCTCCACGCATGCTCGGCGAAGTGCCTCAACAGGTTGGGGAGCTATGGGATACCTCTTTGATGCGCGTCGAGGAGACGCTGTCGACCAACCCGCACCAGGACGAATGCCAAGGGGAGCGTGCGCGAGACGTGAGCCCGCTGTGAGCCCGGACGCTTTCGGACGGGGTGTCATAGGTCGATAGCCGGATGGCCGGGGCACCCGGTCTGACCAGCCGAAACGGCATGGGCAGGCACGGCGCCCCAGCCAACATCACTCGGGCTCCTCGACTTTTAATCCGTTGGTTGTCGGTTCGAGTCCGACATGGCCTACAGGACGAAGTGAGGGGCTCGCGCCCCTGACCTGCGAGGAGCGCCCCGTCCGAGAGACTTCGGTCGGGGCGCTCCGTCGTTGCGGGGTGGCAGGCCGCTAGAAGAGGCTGCGTCCCACGTCCGCGGGAACCTGTTCGCGTACCGGAACGCTGTCCGGGCCGGGGCGGCTCGTTCCCGGGACGTGGGTCGGGTGGACGCGGCGCAGCAGGACCGCTCCGTCCCCGCGCCACACCTCCTCGTGCCCGTGGGCCAGGAGGAGGGTGATGCGCTGCTGCTGCTCCTCCACGGAGGCGAAGGGGAAGGCCCGTTCCCTGTCGCGCAGCAGCACCCAGTCGGCTCCGCGCGGGGTCGCGTCGGCGAGGACGACCTGGGTACGTGCCGTCAGGCGGGGGGCGATGTTGTTGTCCGCCTCGACGGTCGCACCGTCCGGGATGAGTTCCGCCGCCCGGGCCAGGGCGCGCTGACCGGCCGTGGGGCGCCAGGAGTCCGGGTTGAGCAGGGGCCCCAGTCCGAGGAAGAGCGAGGCCGCGGTGCTCAGGGAGACGGCTGCCACCGTCAGTTGACGGGGGAGCCTGCGGCCGTACGCGGTGACGCGCGGTGCTTTCGAGCGGTGCAGCCGGGCCAGGGTCTCCAGTGCGGCGGTGAGCAGTACGGGCCACAGGAACGCGTCGTAGTGGTTGATGACGGGCCAGTGGTTGGGGTTGTCGGAGAGCACCCGCTCCGCCAGCAGCGGCGCCGCGAGGAGCAGCGTGGGCGACCCGAGGGGCAGCAGTGCCAGCGTGCCCAGCACCCACGCCAGCAGGGTCACCTTGATGAACGGGCTGAAGGCGACCTGCGCCACCACCCACGGCTCGGTGAACATCCGGGTCAGCGCGCTGCCCGGATCCGCCCCGAGGCGGTCGTACGACCAGTAGTAGCCGGGCTGTCCGCCCATCGCGGGCAGGAAGCACGTGATCAGGAGCGCCGACAGCAGCGGCCCCGCCACCAGCACCGTGACGCCGATGCTCCTGCCCCTGCGGTGGCCCGCCCGGTGGGCGCGTACCGCCAGCAGGAGCCCGAACGCCCCGGCCACCAGCCCCATGTCCTCCTTGACCGTGCACAGCAGGCCCGCCCAGAGAGCCGCAGCGGTGTAGCGGTGTGCCAGCCCCCGCTCCAGCATCAGGAGGGTGAAGGGCACCGCGAAGGCCACCTCGTGGAAGGTGGTGTGCGAGGCGCTCAGCAGCGGCCACCCCAGCGCGTACACCAGGCCGGCCCCGTCGGCCGCCCGCCGCACGACGGTGGGAGCCGTACCCGCGAAGCAGTGCCGGGCGATCCCGCGCACCACCGGTACCCCGGCGGCGAACAGGGCGGCCTGGGCGAGGATGAGCACGCGGGGGTCGTCCCACACCCAGTACAGCGGTGCCAGCAGGGCGAGCACCGGGGAGAAGTGGTCCCCCAGCAGGGAGAAGCCCGGCGGGAACTCGTGGTGCACGTTCTTGATCGGTGACCTGGGCAGCTCGAAGTGGGCGTACGCCCGTATCGCCTGGTCGAAGATCCCGAGGTCGAATCCCGTCGCACGCAGCGCCGTCCAGGACTGGAAGCCCAGCCCGCAGCAGAGAAGGAAGCACAGGAGGAAGGGCAGCAGCGCGGGCAGCGAACTCCCCCGCGTGATGCGGTCCGTCGCCGGGCGAAGTGCGCGGGGTGCGTGAGGCGCGTGAGCCGTCCCGGGCTGCCCGCCGGGTGCGCCGTCCGCGACCGCCACGCCTCCCTGGCCGCCCCGGTGCTGCGGCGGCAGGCGGGAGGCGTCCAGGCCTGGTGTCCGGCCCTGTGGGAGACTCATGCGGTGGACGTTACGGGGCGGCGATGATCTCCGCCCCGGCAACCCGGTGCACGAGTGGCGCATCGCACATTGTCCTCAGCTCCAGCTGGTGACCTGCCCGTGTTCCCGTTGGTGGGGGACGGGTTCGCCGGTGTGGGCGTCGAGGAGAACGCGGTCGCCCAGGGGGTTGCCGAGCCTGGCCGTCAGCTGCCGGAACTTGGCCTGCTTGGTGCACGGGCCCCCGGGGTGCCGGTCGGCGACGGAGGCCGACAGCACCACGCTGCCGGGTGTTTCCAGCACCTTTACGACGGGTCCTTCGTCGCAGGCCCCGTGGACGGCGGACACCGTCACCGCGCGCCCGTCCGCGGCGATCAGGACCACGCGTTCGAGTGCGTTTGTGGGAACGTCGCGAGCCGCCCCGATCGGGGACCGGGGGAGTGCGGACGGGAGGGCGGCGGCCCGCTTCAGGGGAGTTGTGTAACCGTCCAGGGTGAACAGCCAGGCCGGCACCACGGCCGGGCCACGGCTGGTGACCACCGTCATGACACCCGGCTTCGCCCCGGTCACCGTGAGGTGCGGTGCTCCCACGGCACGGGGGGAGGAGAGGGCCTTGAACGACTCGGCCGCCCCGCGCGAGGGCCGGGCGAGTTCCCCCTTCCCGGGCCACGTCACCCGGCTCTCCCCGGTCCAGGCGGCGGGCAGCGTGCCGCGCAGGACGAAGCTGCGGTCCCGGTACGCCTGCTGGTCGGCCCGGTTCCGCAGGCCGCCCCGCGGCAACTCGACCACGTCGCCCATGGGGTGGTAGCCGGCCCGCCACGCGGCGGCCGCGGGGGAGCCGTCCCAGGCCTCGGCGACCTGCCGCGCCCGGTGCGCCGACCTCTCCGCGTCGCCGGCGGTCCCCGTGCCTCCGCCGCCGCATCCGGAAGCGGCGCCCAGGGCGGCGGCGAGCAGCCACAGCACGGCGCGTCGCTGGGCGGTTCGTGCTCCCTGAGCAGGCATGTGAACTCCCGGCGTCCGGCGGCGAGGGGGTGGACTCGTACCTCTGACGCGGCAGGACATGAACGGGTTTCAGGACCCGCGCCATCGGCGCCCCCGGTCGCCCCCGCGTCGGCGGCAGCTCTCCGTGCCCCCCGGCCGCCCCGGCGTCGGCGGCAGCTCTCCGCGCCCCCGGCAGCCCCGGCGTCAGCGGCAGCTCTCCGCGCCCCCGGTCGCCCCCGCGTCGGCGGCAGCTCACCGCGCCCGCTGTACGCGCCGCTCGTCCCAGACCGGTTCGGAGGTCTCCCGTACGTTCCCGTCGCTCCCGAACACGAGGTACCGGTCGAAGGAGCGGGCGAACCAGCGGTCGTGGGTGACGCTGACCACGGTGCCCTCGTAGGTCTCCAGGGCCTCCTGGAGGGCCTCCGCGCTCTCCAGGTCCAGGTTGTCGGTCGGTTCGTCGAGCAACAGGGCCGTGGTGCCCGCGAGTTCGAGCAGGAGGATCTGGAAGCGGGCCTGCTGGCCCCCCGAGAGCCGCTCGAAGTTCTGCTCGCCCTGGCGCGTCAGTTCGTAGCGCCGCAGGGCGGACATGGCCGCGCCCCGGTCCTGGGCGTGGTCCTCCCACAGGATGTCCCGGAGCGCGCGGCCCTGCAGTTCGGGGTGGGCGTGGGTCTGGGCGAAGTGGCCGGGGACGACCCGCGCGCCGAGCTTCCACCGGCCGGTGTGCTGCACGTCCTCGCCGGCGAGCAGCCGCAGGAAGTGGGACTTGCCCGAGCCGTTGGACCCCAGGACCGCGACCCGTTCACCGTAGAAGACCTCCAGGTCGAAGGGCTGCATCAGGCCCACGAGTGCCAGCTTCTCGCAGGTGACCGTGCGCAGGCCGGTGCGCCCGCCCCGGAGCCGCATCCGGATGTCCTGCTCCTTCGGGGGCTCGGGGGGCGGGCCGGCCTCTTCGAACTTGCGGAGCCGGGTCTGCGCCGCGGCGTACCGCGAGGCCATGTCCGGGCTGATCGAGGCCGCCTGGCGGAGCGCGAGGACCAGTTTCTTCAGTTGCGCGTGCTTCTCGTCCCAGCGCCTGCGCAACTCCTCGAAGCGGGCGAAGCGCTCCTTGCGGGCCGCGTGGAAGGTGCTGAACCCGCCGCCGTGCACCCATACGTCGGCCCCGTCGGCGCCCGGCTCGACGCTGATGATCTTCTGTGCCGCGTTGGCGAGCAGTTCGCGGTCGTGGGAGACGAACAAGACGGTCTTCCTGGTCTCCTTGAGCTGCGTCTCCAGCCACCGCTTGCCCGGTACGTCGAGGTAGTTGTCCGGCTCGTCGAGCAGCAGCACCTCGTCCTGGCCCCGCAGCAGGGCCTCCAGCACCACCCGCTTCTGCTCGCCGCCGGAGAGGGTCCGTACCTGCCGCCACTGGGCCTGCTCGTACGGAAGGCCGAGGGCCGCCACCGTGCAGATGTCCCAGAGGGTCTCCGCCTCGTGGCCCTGTACCTCGGCCCAGTCGGAGAGGGCCTGCGCGTAGCGCATCTGCGAGGCCTCGTCGTCGACCGTCATGAGCGCGTGCTCCGCCTCGTCGACGGCCCTGGCGGCCTCCCGGATGCGCGGCCGCGCCACCGACACCAGGAGGTCCCGGACGGTCCGCTCGTCCTGGACGCTGCCGATGAACTGCGGCATGACCCCGAGGGAGCCACTGACCGAAACTGCCCCCTCGTGCGGATCGAGATCACCTGCTATCAACCGGAGAAGAGTGGTTTTGCCCGCTCCGTTCGGGCCGACCAGAGAGGCGGAATTTCCCTCTCCGATTCTGAAGGAGACGTCACCCAGCAGCGTGCGTCCGTCCGGCAGGAAGTACTGAACATGACCGACATCGATGTGACCCATGGCCTCAATATGCCCTATGCCGGGGTGGTTGAGTACCGGGCCGGAAGACATGCGGCAACGGGAGAAGATCAAAATAGAAATCGTGGAGAAGGCGGAGGAATTCTCATTCCGTCGCCACCGAACGGGGCGGCAGAAAAGCCGGAAGCAGCACGCTTCCCCGGTGAAGGGAACACTGAATGAAGAACGAGATCACGACCGCCACCCCGGCCATCCTGACCCCGAAGCCGGTTCAGGCCCAGGACCGTGTGAGCAAGCGCGAGAGCATCGAGCTGCGCATCACCGACCTGTCCAGCCCGGCCATGGTCGCCGGCCTCGCCCGCCGCTGCTGAAACCCGCGAAAGCGTGTTTCTCGGCACCGCCGCTGCTCCGATCCGACCGCCGTGTCCCTGATCAGGCCGACAGGGCTCTGATCAGGCCGACAGGGTCCCGATCGGACCGTCATGCCGCTGATCGGACGTCAGGTTCCTGAACACACCGCCAGGGTCCTGAACCGACGGCCGTGGCGGTCGATCGGGCCGGCCGGTGGGCCGAGGTGGTTCCACAGCCCCTCCGCGAGAGGCCCTGCCTCTCGCGGAGGGGGCCAACACCCTTCCCCGCAGGAGCCCACGATGACAGAAATTCCGATTACCCCTCTGCGCGTACTGGATGCCTCTTCGGTTTCCACCGTCGAAGACATTCAGGAGCCGGTGGTGATCCGTGGACTCCAGACCGGATGGCCCGCCCTCGAACTGTGGAACGCGGAATACTTCCGTCACCGCTACGGGGACCACACCGTGCAGGTCCGCGAGTACGAGAGCGGCGAAGAATACACCTACGAATACGCCCAGCTTCCCCTTGCCGACGTCCTGGAATTCTGGGAGAACAGCCCGGTCGACCCAGAATCCACCGGGCCGAGAAAATACCTGGCCGGATGGAACTTCGTCCGGGACTGCCCGGAACTGCTGGAGGACTTCCGGGTTCCCGGCATCTTCTCGCAGGACTGCATCGACCGGCTTCCCGAGCAGGTCCGCTTCGGGCGGATGTGGCTGTTCTTCGGCGAACCCGGCTGCTCCACCGGCATCCACACCGACACCTTCTCCACCAGCGCGTGGCTCGCGGTCCTCCAGGGCACCAAGAGCGTGCGGTTCGTGGGGCCCGAGGCGCACGCCGAGTGGCGGCCCACCGACAGCATGTGGTCCCAGGACACCTACGACGAGGTGATCAGGGACACGGGCCAACCGCTGTACGAGGTCACGCTCCGGCCCGGTGACACGCTCTACATCCCGGCCGACTGGTTCCACGAGGTCCGCAACCCCGAGCGCAACATCATGCTCACCGCCAACTTCGCCGAGGAGGGCAGACTCCTCTCCTTCCTCGACCAGTTCGAGACCCGGCTCATCGAGCCGATCTCCACCCTGCGCCGGACCCGCAACGCGCACGTGCGGAAGCTCGCGGAGCGCGGCGGAGCCGTCGAGCTCAGCGACCCCGCCTTCCGCGCACGCCAACTGGACTGGGTACGCGAGGCGATGACGGATCTGCGGACGTACGAGGACGCCCTGATCACCTGGGACGAGACCTCCGATGCCCGTTGAATCACACGCGTCCCTGGCCTTCGACTCCTTCCCCCCGACACTCGAACAACCGCTGTGGGCCGACCACAGCGGCCTCCAGGTGGCGACGCTGACCACCCGCCCCCTGCTGGCCGCACCCCTCGGCGGGACGCCCCTGCTGATCGGCGCCCGGGAGATGGACAGCTCCGCCGACGGACTGCGCCACGACTTCGCGCTGCGGCCCGGCGCGCACTGGGCCGACGGGTCACCGGTGTGCGCCGCCGACTACGCGGACGCCCTGCTCCGCGCCGCGGCCTCGCCCACCGCGACCGGCTACTGGCTCCGCCACGTCGACAAGGTGTCCTCACTGGGCGACCGGCTCCATGTGCGTCTGTCCGTACCCGACTTCGGCTTCCCCCACCTGACCACCCTGCCCGCGGCCGCCCCGCACCGGGAGGTCCGCGACGGCCCGGCCCGCCACGACGGTGCGGGAAGCTACCGCATCACTGCCTGTGGCCCCCGTACGATCTCCCTCGCCCGGCAGGCCCACGCCCCCGAAGGGCTGCCCGGCCGGCTCGTGCTGCGGCGCGTCAAGGACCCGGACCGCGGGCTCGACGCGTACGCCGCGGGCCGCGTCGACATGACCTCGGACACCGCGTTCCCGTACCGCAGGCTCGCGGACTTCGCCGACGACCCCGCGCTCGCGGTCCGCCAGCTCGGCATCGTCGTGACGCTCTGCTTCGAGGGCGCGCTCGCGGAGCCCGCCGCCCGCGACAGGCGCCTGGCGATCCAGCGCGCGACCGCGACGGACAGGCTCGCGGAACTGCTGCCAGCCCCGCTGCTGCCGCGCTCCGACTTCCTTCCCGAGCAGGACTTCCCACGCGGCTACGCGCAGGCGGCCCGGCGCGAGCAGGCACCGGTCCGCCGGGCGGTACGGCCCCGCCGGTCGGACGCCCTGCGGATCTCGTACGACACCTACTACCCCAACCGGGAGATCGCGGCGGCCGTCGCGCACCTCCTGCACGACGCGGGCATCCCCACCGTGCTCGTCCCCGACCGGTACGAGAACCGCACGGCCGGCACCGACCTGCGCGTCAACCTGTTCCGGGGGCTCCACCCGGACCGCCTCGGCATCTACCGCGGCCTGGCCTTCATGGCAGAACTCCGCTCCCACTCGACCCTGGACGGATACGTGAACACCTTGCGCCGATTCGACGCCGCGCCCGCGACCGCCCGGTCGACCGAGGAAGCGGCCCGCGACCTCACCGGGATACTCGCCCGCGACGCACTCTGCGTCCCCCTCGCCGAAGTCCCCGGAGTCTTCCTCTCCCGCCTCGCGAAACCCCTGGGGGAGTGGACATGAGCGACGACCTCTCGCAGGAGCTCCGGCAGAAGTTCCCGCACGGGCTCATGCTCCGTGCGAGCGTCGTCCTCGTGGAGGGGGAGAACGCGGAACTCGTCGTCCTGGGCGAGCGCGGCTTCCAGGTGGGCGGTGCCGACGACGCACTGCGCCACTGGGCGGGCCTGCTCGTCGCCGGCCTGCGCTGGGACCGGTTCGAGCCGACCGGCCTGCGGCTGGCCCTGCTCGCCGAGTTCGCGGCCCGCGACATGCTGGTCGGGCTGCCCCGGAGCGCGCGGACCGACCAGTACACCAAGCAGCGTCTCTGGCTCGCGCAGGCGGCCGACGAGCCGGATTCCGCCGCCGAGCGGATCTCCGGCCACCGGGCGGTCGTCGTCGGCTGCGGCGGAATCGGCTCCATCGTCGCGGTGCACCTCGCGGCCATGGGAGTGCGCGAGCTCCTCCTGATCGACCACGACGCGGTCGAAGTGACCAATTTCAACCGGCAGTTCACCTTCCGGCGCGCGGATCTCGGCCGCCCCAAGGTCGACGCCCTCGGTGACTTCCTGGCGGAGCGGTACCCGGACACCCGGATCGACAAGGTGCGGGTACTTGTCGGGGACGGAACCCTGCCCGCGGTCGCAGGGCCGCTGGCAGAGGGCGCCGGGCCGGGCGGCTGGACCCTGTTCTGCTGCGCCGACCGTCCGGTGGGCACGCTGTCCGCACTGGTCGCCGGATTCGCGAAGGACTACGGCGGTACGGTGGTCTTCGCCGCCGCCGGGCTCGAAGAGGCCGCCGTAGGACCGGTGTTGGGCGCTGCCGACGAGACCGGCCACCAGCTGTTCGCCGAGGAGATGGAACAGCTGGGAGCCATGGCCCGCACCACGCTCGGCGACCCGATCATGGCCGCCTCCATCGCACCGGTGAACACCATGGCCGCCACCTGGATGGTCAGTGAATGGCTGAACGGGGTGGTGCTGCGGCGCCGGACCCGGGCCCGCTCCAGCCGGTTTGTGATGAACCTGAAGGACACCCTCGTGCAGGAAGAAAGGTCATGGTGCTGAGCATGGGCATAGCGATTCAGGTCCGGCACGAGCGTGACCGGCTCGACCTGTCGGCGCGGGCCCGGGTACTGCGCGACCTCTTCGGCGCGGAGCCCAAGCGGGACACCGTCACCCTCGAACCCGTCACCGTCTCCCCGCACGGCATCACCCTGGTGACCGGCTTCAGCGGTACCGGCAAGTCCAGCCTGCTGCGCGAGCTGGCCCGCCACACGGAGGTCCGTACCGCCGAGGACCTGGCCCCGATCGGCCCCGAGGACCGGGTCATCGACCTCTTCGAGGGCGAGGTCGGCGAAGCGGTGTCCTGGCTGGGGCGGTTCGGCCTCGGCGAGCCCCGGCTGATGATGTCCCGGCCCGACCACCTCTCCGAGGGACAGCGGCACCGCCTGCTGCTGGCCAGACTGGCCGCCACCCGGGCCGAGCTGCTGGTGGTGGACGAGTTTTGCTCCACCCTCGACCGGACCACCGCGAAGGTCATCGCCCACAACTTCCAGCGGGCCTGCCGGTCGCTGGGCCTCAACGCCGTCGTGGCGACCGCCCACGACGACCTGGCCGGCTACGTCTGCCCGGACGAGCACATCACGATCGACTTCGACGGCTCCGTCACCAAGGTCACCGCCGGGCACGAGCCGGGCGCCAGGATCTCCGAGGCCTTCGTGGAGGCGGCCGGCGACCGGGCGGACTACGAGCAGCTCGGCAGCTACCACTACCGCTCCGACGAGGAGCGCTGGATCGACTGGGACAACCTGGTCACCGAGGTCCGCACGGTCCGGATGGGCCCGATGCTGGTGGCCGTGAAGGTGTTCTCCCGCCCGTTCCCCCGGGAGTTCGAGGCGCTGGGCACCCTTCGCGCGATCAACGAGAACGTGCTCTGCGAGGAGCGGGTGATCGTCCACCCCTCCTTCCGGGGGCTCTCCCTCAACGCACGGATGTGGCCGGTCTCGGACGAGCAGAAGGTGCTGTACTGCCAGTCGGCCCTGGGGCGCCTGCTGCCGTTCCAGCTGCGTGCCGGATACCGCAGGGTCCCGCACCCGTCGGAGTCCCCGTCCGCGGAACAGACCGCCCTGGACGCGCTGCTGCACCGGCACGACCCGGACCTCAACACCAACTCGACCGAAGCCGTCGCGGAGCTCCTGCGCACCCTTCCTGAGGACGCCCTCGCGGACGTGAGGGAGGCGGCGAAGGACGCGTTCGGGATCGCCACCCGTGGCCAGATCGTCTTCGTGGCCTCTCTCGCCGGGATCGAGGCGGACGCGGCGGACCTCGCCTACGTGGACCGGATCGCCGAGGCATCCGCGCGGTCGGCGGACGCGGAGGCGCTCGCCGTGCTGGTGGAGTCGGCCACTCCCTTCAAGATGGCCGGATTCACCCGGAGCTGGACCGCGGAACACGGATGGCAGGTGCCCAGACATGCGGGTGTCTGACCTGCCGCGCGCCCGCGTGGCCGCCGATGTGCTGCTGGAGATCGAGGATGCCCTGGGGGTGTCGGTCGAGTTCTTCCTGGAGCGGGTCCACAGCGTGGACTGCTTCCTGCTGGACGGGAACGCGCCGACCCGGGAGGAGTCCGTACAGGCCGGGTTCTCGGTGACCGTGCGCCACCGGGAGGCCACGGGTGAAGTGGCGGTCAACAGCCTTTCCCCGGACGCGCTGAGCCAGGGCCTGGCCGCCGCGGCGGACCGGGCCGGCGCCCCCGCCCTCCCACTGGACCGGCTGGCGGCGGCGGTCGCGGCGGCCCTGGGACCGTCCGCGGCGGCCCTCGGACGGTCCGAGGCGGCCTTGGGACGGTCCGAGGCGGCCTTGGGACGGTCCGGGGCGGGCGTGGGACGCGAGGACGGGGCACTCCTGGGCCAGGACTTCGCGGGCCGGGGACTCGCGGGTCGGGACCCATCAGCGGGCCTGGGTCTCGCGGGCCGCGAGACGCACACGCTGTGGACGGTCTACGACGCGGCCCGGCGCGAGGGTCCGCTCTCCTCCGTCGCCGTGTCCCACTCCGGTGAGCTCCGGGAGTTCCTGGTACTCGCCCCCGGCCGTACACACCGGGAGATCGCCGAACCCCGCTACCTGCTGTCCTGCCGCGCCATCTCCGAGCAGGACACGGTCGGATACCGGAAGATCGGGGTCCGCGACCTGGACGTCTGGGCGTCCGGACAGGCCGCCGCGGAGATCGGCGGGGACGCGGGCCGGTCCGCCCTGCGCAAGCGGGGCGCGGCCCCGGTACGCCAGGAGGACGCCGTCGTGGTCGTCGCGGCGGGCGCCAGCGGAGTGCTCGCCCACGAGCTCGTCGGCCATCCGCTCGAAGGCGACATCGCCGTCGGCGGTCTGGCCGGAGTGCGCTGGGCGCCCGGGGACCGCATCGGTCCCGCCCATCTGACCGTGGTCGACGACCCCGGACTGCCGGGGGCCTGGGGCAGCTTCCCGTACGACGACACGGGCGCCGCGGCAGACCGGTGCCCGCTCGTCGAGGGCGGGGTGGTCACCGGGTTCGTCGAAGGTACGGGGCGCCAGCGCCGGCAGTCCTTCCGGTGCCCGCCGCTGTCCCGGATGAGCAATGTGGTGATGGCACCGGGCCCGGACGACCCGGCGGCCCTCACCGGGTCCGTGCGCGACGGCTACCACGTCGCCCTGCTGGGCGGCGGCATGGTCGCGGAGAGCGGGGTGTTCACGGTGGGCGGGGTGAACATCCACCGCATACGCCGGGGCAGGCTGGCCGAACCGGTCGCCGACTCCGTCATCACCGGCCGGGTGTCCACCGCCCTGCGCCACATCAGGGCCATCGGTTCCGATTTCGCCCTGGGCGGTCCTGCCGCGTGCGGCAAGTACGGCCAAGGGGTTCCGGTCGGCGACGGCGGCCCCACCCTGCTCATGACCGGCCTGAACATCGAGCCTGCGCACAGCAGTTAAGGAGCTTTGATCCCCATGGCCACGGAACCCGACGTCTTGGGCCCCACCGGGCGGACATCCACCGAGGAGGTGCCTCCCCTCAAGGAGACCAGGCCGCTGGCGCTTCCCTTCTACGCCTACGCGATCCTCTCCAACTCGCTGTTCCAGCGCGGTGTTTTCGTCGTCTACCTGATCGAGCAGGGCTTCTCGGCCGCTGCCGTCGCCCTGCTGCAGATGCTGCTCTACCTGGTGAGCGCGGTGGCCGAGATCCCGACGGGATTCCTCGCCGACCGCATCGGGCGCCGTACCAGCATCGTGCTCGGGCAGTCGCTGATCGCGCTCTGCCTGATCGGCGAGATCACGGTCTCGGGCTACCCGTGGTTCGTCGCCATCTTCATCCTGTACGGCGTGGGGATGGCCTTCGTCTCCGGAGCCGAGACGGCACTGCTGTACGACCTGCTGCGGCGGCGCGGCCTTCAGACGCACTACGTCAAGGTGAAGTCCCGCTACATGGCACTCGGTTCCCTCACCATGGCGCTTGCCATCGCCGTCGGCGGCAGCCTTCAGCAGGTGTCCTGGGAGCTGGTGTACGGCGGAGCGGCCGTCGCCCTCGTCCTGGCCGCGGTGCTGCTGCTGACCCGGGTGCCCGAGATCAAGGGCAAGGACGTCGCCCACCTCGACGAGCCCGACGTACCCACTGAGCCCGCCGGGGGCGAAGGGGCAGGCGAGGACAGCACCGGCGCCGAAGACCCCGCCGGCGGCGAGGACAGCACCGGCAGCGCCGGAAGCGGCGCCGGCGGGGCTCCCCAGCTGGGCAAGATGGCCGTGGTGAGGGGGGTCACTCCCCGGCTGGCCTCACTGGTCCTGGTCTCCGGGCTGATGCACGCGACCATGACGCCGTACTTCATCTTCATCCAGGAGGCCCTCCACCATCAGGGCGTGGCCACCAGCCTCGTCAGTGTGGTGATGTCCGTCGCGTTCCTGATCGGCGGAGTGGCGCCCCTGCTGGCGGACCGGGCCAACAAGCGGCTCGGTGTACGTCTCATGGTTCCGCTCACGCTGGCCGTTCTGATGGCGTCCCTGGGTGCCAGCGGAATGGAGTGGGCCTGGCTCACCGTCGTGGTGTTCCTCCTGGTGGTGGGCGCCCCGGACATCACCGCGGTGGTGGTGGACGACGTCTTCAACCAGGGCGTGCCCTCGCGCTACCGCTCCAGCCTGCTGTCCATCATCACGTTCGTCGAGTCGCTGCTGATCGCCGGCGGCTACCTCCTGCTGGGGTGGCTCATCGACACCTTCGGCTCGGGAGCCGGCTTCGCCTGGTACGCGGTGGTCCCCGGCGTCGCCCTGGTGCTCAGCGTTCCCTCGATCGTCAAGGGCCGCTGGGTCAAGGCCGCCTGAGGGAGTCCGCGCACCACCGAAGCCGACGTCGGGGCCGCGCGCGTCCCCGCCGGACGCTCCCTTGTCCCTGCCCGCTCGGCCTTCCCGTGCCTGCTCGGTCCTCCCGTGGCCACGCCGTGTTCCCGTACCCGCTCGACCTTCCCTGCCTGCTCGACCTTCCCTGCCCGCTCGACTTCCCCTGCCCGCCCGACACCTCAGGAGTCCCCGACCATGTGCGGCCTCGCCGGTTTCGTCAATTCTCGTGGCCCGCTTCCGGGCAACGCCCCCGAGCTGGACCTCAAGACCATGGTCGAGACCCTGGCCACCCGTGGACCCGACGGGCAGGCGTCCTGGCTGCACGACGGCGCGGCCCTGGGGCACACCCGGCTCGCCGTGGTGGACCCGGTGGGCGGCAGGCAGCCCATGGTGCACGCGGCGGACGGCGAGCCTGTCGCCGCGCTGGTCTTCACCGGCGAGATCTACAACCACCGCGAGCTGCGCGCCGAACTGTCCGCCCGTGGCCACCGGTTCCGCACCTCCTCCGACACCGAGGTCGTGCTCGCCGCGTACCTCCGCTGGGGGCGGAGCTGCGTCACCAGGCTGGAGGGCATGTTCGCCTTCGCCGTCTGGGACGTGCGCACCCGCACCCTGCTGCTCGCCAGGGACCGCTTCGGTGTAAAGCCCCTCTACTACCGGCACGACGGGGACCTCGTCTGGTTCGGCTCCGAGCCCAAGGCGGTCCTGGCACACCCCCAGGTGCCCACCGCCCTGGCCCTCGACGGTCTGCGGGAACTCGTCCTCGCCGCCCACCCGATGATCAGCACACCGGGCCGCACCCCGTTCCACGGCCTCCAGGAGGTACGTCCCGGGCACACCGCGGAGTTCTCCCCCGGCCGCCACTCCACGGAGCGCTACTGGGCCCTCACCCCCCAAGAGCACCACGACGACCTGCCCACCACGGTGAGCCGGATCCGGCAGCTGCTCGGCGACGCGGTGCACAGCCATTCGCAGGCCGACGTCCCCGTGTGCACCCTGCTCTCCGGCGGGCTGGACTCCAGCGCGCTCGCCGCCCTGGGGCGGGGGCGGAGTCCCCTGAGCACCGTGTCCGTCGACTTCGGTTCGGCGCGGTCCTCGCCCCAGGACGCGATGAGGCGGGGGTGGGACGCCCCCTACGTCGCGATGATGCGGGACCATCTGGGCTCCGAGCACCGGGAGGTGAACATCGCCCCCGCGGAGCTCGCTGCACCACGCCACCGACGGGACGTGATCGGTGCCCGGGACGCCCTGGGCCTCGGGGACTTCGACGCCTCGCTGATGCTGCTCTTCAGGGCGGCCCGCGAGCGGCACACCGTCGCACTGGCCGGAGACGGCTCCGACGAACTGTTCGGCGGCTACCGCTGGTCCGTCACCCCCACGAAGGCCCCCTTCCCCTGGGCCGACGCGGTCGGGCGGGGCGATCTGACCCGGCTGCTCGACGCCTCTCTCGCCGCCGACCTCGACCTCACCGCCCACCGGGAGGAGCTGGCCCGGGCGGCGTCCGCCGAGATCGCCCACCTGCCGGGCGCCGACGCGGAGGAACGCAGGCTGCGCACGGCCAGCCATCTGAGCCTCACCCGCTTCCTCCCGGTGCTCCTGGAGCGCGCCGACCGTCTCGGCATGAGCTGCGGCCTGGAGATACGGGTCCCGTTCCTGGACCGGCGGCTGGCCGAGTACGTCTTCAACGTCCCGTGGACCATGAAGACGTTCGACGGCAGGGAGAAGAGCCTGTTGCGCGCCGCCACCCGCGGTCTGCTGCCCGCTGCCGTCCTGGAGCGCACCAAGAGCCCGTATCCGGTGGTCCGCGACCCGGCCTACCGGGCGGCGCTGACGGCGCAGGTGCGCACTCTGCTCGACAGTGGCAGTCCCGCGCTGGGCCTGCTCGACCCGAAGGCCGTCCGCTCCCTCCTGATCGAGTCCGAGGGCAGCAGCCGGTTTCCCAGGGAGGGCCTGGAATTCGTCCTCGACCTGGGCGTCTGGCTGCACCACCACCGGCCGGAGCTGCGGCTGTGATCCGGGGGGTGGGCCTGTGGCCCCGGGGGTGGGCCTGTGGCCCCGGGGGTGCGCCTGTGACCCCGAGGGTGAGCCTGTGGGCCCGAGGGACCCTTCCGCCGGGTGGTCGGAGGCGCTCTCCGGATGGCGTAGGGTGGTGTTTACCGACGCGGGGTGGAGCAGCTCGGTAGCTCGCTGGGCTCATAACCCAGAGGTCGCAGGTTCAAATCCTGTCCCCGCTACTGAAGACCTGAGGCCCGGAACTCACCAGAGTTCCGGGCCTCAGGCGTTTCCGTGGGTGCCCGGGCGCGACTGCGTGCGCCAGCGGGCGCGCGCGGGCCCCGTCCCCCACATGGCGGATGCCGATTCGCTCTGCGGCGCGGCTCCGGCAAGCCTGGGTGGGGAGCGGTACCGTCCGCACCCGGTGCGGATCTGGGCAGGAGAGCAGAGGGTGGCGGGGTACGGGCGCGAGGGTGACGGGACCGAGGACAGCGGGACCGAGGGCTGGGTGGAGCCGGTGGAGCCGGGGGGCCGCAAGAGCCGGCGGTTCGTCCGGGTGCTGCCCGCCCTGATGATCGTCGGCGGGCTGGTCTACGACGAGCTGTCGCCGCCCAACTTCACCGCCGCCCCTCTGTTCACCGCGGCCCCACTGGTCGCTGCCCCCTTCTTCGGTCTCGTCGCCACCGTGGTGACGGCGGTGTTCTCCGTGCTGGCCGTGGTGGGGCTGCGCATCGGCGACGACTCGCTGTTGAAGGTGCTGTCGGTGACCGAGCTGGTGACGGTGCTGACGGTGGCCGCGCTGGCCGTCTTCATCAACCGGGTGGTGCGCCGCGGCGACCGCCGGCTGGCCTCGGCCCGGGTCATCGCGGCAGCCGCCCAGCGGGCCGTCGTGCCGACGCCACCGGAACGTATCGGCGGGCTGCAGATCGCGGCACGGTACGAGGCCGCGGAGGCGGACGCCTTCATCGGCGGCGACCTCTTCGCGGTGCAGGACACCCCGTACGGGGTCCGGCTGGTGGTGGGAGACGTACGGGGCAAGGGGCTTGAGGCCGTGGAGGCGGTCGCGGTGGTGGTGGGCGCGTTCCGGGAGGCAGCCGAGACGGAGAGCAGCCTGGAGGGTGTCGCGCGGCGGCTGGAGAGGGCGCTGGCCAGGGAGGGCAGGCGGCGCGACGGGCTGGACGTGATGGAGGGCTTCACCACGGCCGTGCTGGCCGAGATCCCGCGTGAGGGCGACGTCGTACGGCTGGTGAACCGGGGGCATCCCGAGCCGCTGCTGCTGTACGGGGACGGCGAACTGGACGTGCTGGCGCCGGAGGAGTTCGCACTGCCGCTGGGGATGGGGGACCTGGGGGAGTGGCCGGACCGGGCACGGGAGTTCGCGTTCCCGGGCGGGGCGACGCTGGTGTTCTACACGGACGGGCTTTCGGAGGCGCGGGACGCGGCGGGCGTCTTCTACGATCCGGCGGCCCGGCTGCGGCGTTCGCTCTTCCCCGGCCCCGAAGCCGTACTGGATGCCCTGACGAGCGACGTGCGGGTGCACACGGGCGGCAAGCAGACGGACGACATGGCACTGCTCGCGGTCGGGAGGCCGGGGGAGCGGCAGCCGGCCCGGCGGCGGACGGTGGAGATCGTGAAGCGGCCGTGACGGCGGACGCGGGGAGCGCCCGGCGGCGGGCGGTGGAGATCGTGAAGGGCGGACGTGGGGAGCGCCCAGCGGCCGTCACGGTGGACGCGGAGCGCGTGAAGCGGACGTGACGGCGTCGCAGGACGGTCGGCCGTCGCGGGGGCGGCCGTGCGGCGGCTACGGGTTGTCACGGGGCGTGCGCGAAGCAGCGCGGCGCGCATAACAATTGACGATCTATCAGTTGTGGAGAGTTTGCGCGCGCCGAAATCGGTGTGGCCGAGGAAGCGTCAAGGGGGCCATGGGTCGCCCGGATTGATGCGGTTTTGGGTGCGATGTCCAGGCCACGGATGTGTGCTCCGGGTTAACGATCAAGTGGAACGGCTTGGTATTCCACTTGTGTGTCTATTAACGTTCGATAACGCAGCGCGGTCGTCCCAGCCGTCGTCAGAGACGGCGCCGCGCGCGTGCGCCGAATTCCGTGAGGAAACCGGGGAACCACCAATTGGGGTGAATCGGGCCGCACCTGGCCCGTAGGAGACCTTCCTGCTCCGAACCCGTCAGCTAACCCGGTAGGCGAGAAGGAAGGAAAGGAGCGCGCCTCCGTGGCGTCCAACAGGCCTGCCCCCGAAGCCCCCACAGCCCCCGCTTTCTCGTACGGGGCGTACGGCGTCCCGAACGACACCGACGGGCCGGAGGACACCGGCTACGGCTACGGTGCCGGTCCCGCCACCCCGGCGTACGCCACCGCGGCGCCTGCCACCGCGACTTCCCCGGCCACGACGACCGCCACCGCCACCCTGCAGACCGTGCCGCAGCAGCGCGCCGGTCACGACGGCTTCGTGGCGTTCAACGGCCCCGCCGCTTCGGCCGAGGAGTGGAACCCCACGGCGGACTCCGTCGCTCCGGTCCGGGGCAAGCACCGGGTGGCCAAGCAGCGCGGCTCCCTGGCCCGCAGCTCCACCGTGCTGGGTGTCGGCGTGATCGCCGCCGTCGGCGCCGGTGGCATCGCCACCGCGCAGGACAAGCCCGCCGTCTCCATATCGCTGCCCGACCAGATCACCGAATCGCTCGGCTCGCTTGTTCCGGGCGCCGGCGACGGCGCGGACTCCGGGGACGGGTCCGCCGCCGGTACCGGCGAGGAACTGATGACGGCCGCGGCGCCCGTGGCCGCCGCCGACGGCCGGGCGGACGCTCCCGCCGCACAGCAGGCGGGAGCGGGCGACAGCCTGCGCGCCCGCATCCTCCAGCAGGCTGAGCAGCAGCGCTCCGCCGCCGACGAGGCCGTCCAGGAAGCCGCCCGGGCGAAGGCCGTCGCGGACGCCGCCGCCGAGGCGAAGAAGCAGCGCGACGAGGCTCTCGCCAAGGTGGAGAAGGCGGCCAGGGACAAGGCCGAGTCCGAGGAGCGGGCCAGGGTCGCCGCCGAGAAGCGCGCGGAGGCCGAGCGGCTCGCCAAGCTGGCCGCCAGCTACTCGATGCCGGTCTCCTCGTACACCCTGACCGCCACCTACGGTCAGTCCGGGTCGATGTGGTCCTCCGGGCAGCACACCGGCCTCGACTTCGCGGGCCAGGCGGGCGCCCCGCTCAAGGCCGTGCACGGCGCGACCGTCAAGTCGGCCGGGTGGTCCGGCTCGTACGGCTACCGGATCGTCCTGGAACTCCCGGACGGTACCGAGGTCTGGTACTGCCACCTCTCGCAGATGAGCGTCTCCGTCGGCGAGAAGGTCTCCACCGGCCAGGTGATCGGCAACATGGGCGCCACCGGCAACGTCTCCGGCGTACACCTGCACCTCGAGGTGCACACCCCCGGCGGCGACGGCATCGACCCGGCGGCCTGGCTGCGCGGCAAGGGCCTCACCGTCTGACGCTCCGCCGGCCGGCCGACGCCGGTCAGCGCTGGTGGTCAGCACCGGTCACGGCGGTCAGCGCCGGTACGGGTTGTACGCCGCCGCGTACGCCGGGTGGTACGGCGGCGGCAGCATCCGTATGCGCCCGGTGACCTGGGCGGCGTACACCAGCGCCGGGCCGGCGATCCGCTTGCGCTGCCAGAGCTGGTGCAGCAACTCCCCCTCGCGGGCGGCGAAGTCGGCGGCCGCCGCGGGGGAGGCCACGCCCCGCCGCGCCCGGTACCGCAGAAACGCGAGCGCGGTGGCGAACCCCTCGTACTCGGCGACGGCGCGGGCGGCGGCCGGACCGTACGACCGGGCCGCGTACCCCTGGGCCAGTGAGCGGGCCCGCATCGAGGACAGCGCGAGCGGTTCGGCCGGATCCAGCCAGCCGGCGGCGGCGTACGAGGGCAGTTCGGCACCGAGCAGCCGCAGTTCGCGCTGCCGGGTCCATATCGACAGCCAGGTCAGGAACGCGAACACCGGCACCATGAACAGCCCGTACACCGCGTAGAAGCCGAGCGGGCCGAAGGCAGCCGACCCGTTCCACAGGGCGTGCATGCCCATCGCGAGGAGCAGCCCGAGCAGCGGCAGCGCGACCCTGCGCACCCGCGCCCAGGTGCGGGCGCGGCCCCGGCGGGCGGGTACGAGCGCCACCAGGCCGAAGCCGATGCCGGTCAGCACGGTGAACAGGGGGTGCGCGAACGGCGACATGATCACGCGGACGAAGAAGGTGCCCGCGGTCACCGCGCCGAGACCGGAGAAGCCGTACGCCTGGTCCTCGCCGAACGCGTTGCCCAGATAGAGGATGTTCTCGGTGAAGGCGAACCCGGTCGCGGTGAAGCCCGCGATCACGACGCCGTCGACGATTCCCGTGAAGTGCCGTCTGCGGAACAGGAAGATCAGCAGGATCGCCACGGCCTTCGCGGACTCCTCGACGACCGGTGCGACGAGGGTCGCGCCGAGCGTGTCCGCCCCCTCGGGGTCCGCGGTGGCCACGGCTATCCACCGCACGGCGAAGCTGTTGGCGGTGATCGCCACCAGGGCGGCGGCGCAGGAGCCCCAGGTGAAGGCGAAGACCAGATTGTGCCAGGGGGCTGGTTCGACCCGGTCGAGCCAGCGGAACGCCATCACCAGCAGGGGCACCGGGAAGACCGCGAGGCCCAGGCCCACCAGGAACCCCCGGGTGCCGGTCTGCTCCCGTACGAGAGCGAGCAGGACCAGCCCCGACAGGGCCAGTACCAGGATCAGTGCCGTGGCCCTGACCGCCTTGCTCCGCCACAGACGGCCTGCGCGCACCCGGTGGGCCAGGCGGCCGACGGCCGTGCGGTGCGGGAGGGGCCCCGGCCAGTGCGCGGGCGGCCAGTGCGACGGGTCCGGGACCGCGTCGAACCGCGGCCCGTCGTGCCCGGCGTCGTGCCCGGTCCCGTCGTACCCGGGCACGGGGTCGGGCACCGGCACTGCCGGGTGCGGGGGCGGCGGTTCGTACGTCTCGTACATCCAACGACCCTAACGAGTGCCACTGACAGCCGCGATGCCCTGTGGAAAACGGCTGTGGACAACCGTGGGGGCGGGCCGTTCGGCGCGCGGGGTCCGGGCCGGACGCGTGAGATCGCGTGCGCGGGCCGGGCAGAACGCGTCGTGCCGCGCGCGAACTCCGGGCCGGACGCGTCAGACCGCGAGCGGGGCCCGGCGGAACAGCAGGTCGTGCACCACGTGCCCCTTGTCCAGGCCCTGGCCCTCGAACCGGGTCAGCGGCCGGAAGGCGGGCCGCGGCGCGTATCCGCCGCCGTCCACCGTGTTCTCGAAGTCCGGGTGCGCGGTGAGCACGTCGAGCATCTGCTCGGCGTACTCCTCCCAGTCGGTCGCGCAGTGCAGCACGGCGCCGGGGGCGAGCCGGGTCGCGGCCAGCGTCAGGAACTCGGCCTGGATCAGGCGGCGCTTGTGGTGACGGGCCTTGGGCCACGGGTCGGGGAAGTACACGCGCAGCCCGGCCAGCGAGTGGGCGGGGAGCATCTCGCGCAGCAGGATGATCGCGTCGCCGTTCGCCACCCGGACGTTGGAGAGCTCGTTGCGCTCGGCGAGACCGAGCAGGTTGCCCTGGCCAGGGGTGTGCACGTCGACGGCGAGGATGCCGGTGGCCGGGTCGTCGGCGGCCATCTGCGCGGTCGCCTCGCCCATCCCGAAGCCGATCTCCAGGACGACGGGCAGCCCGCCGAACATCTCGTCCAGGTCCAGTACGCGCTGCCCGTCGATGTCGATGCCCCGGGTCGGCCACCAGCGCTTGAGCGCCTCGGCCTGCCCGGTGGTGACGCGGCTGCGGCGCGGCTGGAAACTGCGGATCCGCCGCTCGAAGTGCGAACCGGCGGGGTCGGGGGACGGGCCCGTCCCGTCGGGGAACATGCGCAGGGCCCGCGGATGCATCCGTTCGGCACGCTCGTGGGCAGCGGCCCGCGCGGCGGCGGCCGCCTGGGAGGGGCCGGGGGCGCTCTGCTGCTCGGCGGCGGTGGGCTGCTCGGGGCTCTGGGGCATCGTGGGGTTCTCGCTGTTCTGGGGCACGGGTCTCCGATTCTACGGAGGGACGCGCGTGCGGCGGGCCGCCGGTGCGGCCTGCTCCCGGGTGACGCCCGGCCCGCGGTGGCCCGGAGGGCCCCGGGCTGTGGGCCGCCGGTGCGCCCCCCCTGCCGGCGCCCCCGCCCCTCAGTGCTCCGCCACCCGCTCTCCCGCCAGCACCCCCAGCGCCCGCCGGGCCACCTCCCGCCCGATCGGCAGCGAGGCGGTCGCCGCCGGGGACGGGGCGTTCAGTACGTGCACCGTGCGCGGGGCCTCGCGTATCAGGAAGTCGTCGGCGAGCGTGCCGTCCCGCAGCACCGCCTGGGCCCGCACGCCGGCCGGGGAGGGCCGCAGGTCGTCCTCGGTCACGGCGGGCAGCAGCCGCCGTACCGCCCGGGTGAAGGCCCGCTTGGACAGCGACCGGTGCAGCTCCCCGGCCCCGTACCGCCAGTGTCTGCGCGCTATCCGCCAGGAGCCGGGCCAGGCGAGGGTCCCCGCCAGCTCGGCCGGGCGCACCGCGCCCCAGTCGTACCCCTCGCGGGCCAGGGCGGGCACCGCGTTGGGTCCCACGTGCACCCCGCCGCCCACGCCCCGCGTCAGATGCACGCCGAGGAAGGGGAACGCCGGGTCCGGCACCGGATACACCAGCCCGCGCACCAGCTCCGGCCGCGCCAGGTCGAAGTACTCGCCCCGGAACGGCACAATCCGCATACCCGGGTCGTCGCCCGCGAGCCGGGCCACCCGGTCGCAGTACAGCCCCGCGCAGTTGACCAGCGCCTTCGCCCGGATCACGGTCCCGTCGGCGGTCCGCACCGCGATCCCAGCCTCCCGGCGGGCGATGGCCCTGACCTCCGCCCCGTACCGCACGTCGGCGCCGGAGGAGCGCGCCAGCTGCTCGGTGACCCGGCCGTAGTCGCACACGCCGGTGGTGCCGACGTGGATCGCGGCGAGGCCGCGCACCTCGGGCTCGTACTCCTGGATCTGGGCAGGGCCCAGCTCGCGGACCGGGATGCCGTTGAGCCGGCCGCGCTGGACGAGGGCGTGCAGGCGCGGCAGCTCCGCACGCCCGGTGGCGACGATCAGCTTGCCCGTCACCTCGTACGGAATGTCGTGTTCCGCGCAGAACTTGATCATCTCGGTGGCGCCGCGCACCGCGTACCGCGCCTTGAGCGAACCCGGGCGGTAGTAGATCCCGCTGTGGATCACCCCGCTGTTGCGCCCCGTCTGGTGCCTGGCCGGGCCCGGCTCCTTCTCCAGCACCATGACCCGGGTCCCCGGCGCGGCGCGCGTGAGCGCATGCGCGGACGCCATCCCGACGATCCCGCCGCCGATCACCAGCACGTCGCAGTCATGCCTCATCGCTGCCACCTCCCACCCCGAATAGTGCACTGGCCCACTGACAATGCCCGTAAACCCGGAGCGGGAGACCTCTGGTCAGAGGTTTACCGGGCAGCCGCCTCCGGTTCGCCCGGACGACGCCCCGCCCGGCCGTCCCCGGAACCGTGGGGCGGCCGGAACCGTGCCCTACGCAGGCGCCACCAGCAGCGGCCTGGCCCGCTCCCGCAGCTCCGCCACCCGCGGCTCGTCCCCGTACGGCTCCAGCCGGTGCAGCAGGTCCCGTACGTACTCGGTGGTGCGCGCCGAGGAGATCCGGCCCGCCACCTCCACCGCGCGCGTGCCCGCGGCGCAGGCCGCGTCGAGGTTGCCAGACTCCAGCTCGGCGACCGCGCTCACCACCAGGCGCAGCCCGTGCGACCGTACGAACTCCTCGGTCGGCCTCGACAGGGCCTGCTCGGTGAACCGGCGCACCTGGCGCGGCAGTTTGAGGTCGCGGTAGCACTCCGCGGCGTCGGCGGCCAGCCTGTCGTACGAGTAGAAACCCAGCCAGGTGGGGTCCGGGTCGCCCTCCCTGGCCCGTTCCAGCCATCCCTCCGCCGCCTTCAGTGCTGTCCCCGCCGCCACCGGGTCGCCCGCCTTCGCGTGCGCGCGCGCCTCGACCAGCCGGAAGAAGCTCATGGTGCGGGCGGTGGCCAGACCGCGGTTGCGCTCCAGGGCGGCCTGGGCGAGGTCGACGCCCTCGTCGGCGAAGCCGCGGTAGGTGGCCTGGAGGGACATCGACGCCAGTACGTACCCGCCCAGGGGCACATCGGCGGCCGCGCGGGCGAGCCGCAGGGCCTGGATGTAGTACCGCTGGGCGGCCTCCTGCTGACCGGTGTCGAAGGCCATCCAGCCCGCCAGCCGGGTCAGTTCGGCGGTCGCGCCGAAGAGCGAGCGCCCGACGTCGTCGCTGTACGAGCCGAGCAGCAGCGGGGCCGCGTCGACCCGCAGACACTCCGGGACCATGGAAGAACGCCAGTCCCCGCCGCCGTACTTGGAGTCCCAGCGGCGCGCGTCCTCCGCCGCCTCGCGCAGCTTGGCCACATCGCTGTGGCCCACCCGTAAGGGAGTGACGTCGGCGGCGGACTCGGCGGCGCCGGCGTCGCGCGCCACGGAGGAGTCCGCAGGGGTTATCAGCCACCGCGAGGCAGGGGTCGCGTACGCGCTGACCGCGAAGGAACCGGCCAGGGACTGCCATATTCCGCCGCTGCCGGCGCGGCGTCCCGCCAGGTCGAGGCGGTAGAGCTCGGTCGCGTGCCGCACCGCGACCGACACGTCGCGCGGGAAGGCGAGCCCGACCTCGGGGGCCGGGTCGGCGTCCGCGAGACCGATCTCGTGCAGCGGTACGGGGCGGCCGAGTTTGGCCCCTATCGCCGCGGCGATCAGATGGGGCGCGGCGCCCTGCGGCACCATGCCCTTGGACACCCACCGCGCCACCGACGTCTTGTCGTACCGCAGTGTCATGCCACGTTGCGCGCCGAGGTCGTTGACCCGGCGCGCCAGCCCGGCGTTGCTGATTCCCGCGAGGGCGAGAACCGTGCCGAGCTTGTCGTTCGGCCCGCGTTGCTCCCTGGACATTGCGCCACCCCTCACGCAGACGGCCGCCGCGGGCCCGGCATAGGCACGCGGCATTCGTAAACCCAGCGTAGTTCGCCGCCTCCCAAGCGTTAAGGGGAAGTGTCCCGTATGGCGAGATTCTTGCTCGTAAGGGAAGTGAGGGAGGAACGTTCCGTCCGATTCGTGCTCCTGTCGTGTGGCCGTGCGCCCGCCCGTGCGCTCTTCTCGGGGGCCGGCGGCGGCGCTTCGATGGATCGTGCGTGGGTCGGCCCGCTGCACTGGATCCAGTGGGCTGGGGGACGCCGCCGCCTTCATCCCCGCGGGCGGCGGAACGGTCCGGGGGGCGAACAGCGCCTCCCGGACTACGCGTGCGCCCAAGTTGGCCGAATGCCGACCCCCGTTTTCTCCGGATCCGGGGGTGTCCGGCCGGCCTTCCGTGCCCGCCGCGCGCCACTCCCCGCCCCAATTGCCCCCCAACTCCCCTTTTCGGCCCGCGCATTGCGGCCCCGCACCCCCCACCCGCGCGCCGTTGTCGTGGCAGCATGGTCCCCACGCGCGGCAAGCGCGTCACGGTGCGCGCACCGAGGGCAACGAGCACCCGCCCGGCCGGCCTCCGGCCCGGACCACGAGTCCTCCCTCCGCGAGCACCGGCGGCAGGGCGAGCGAAGTTGTCCACAGCCTGTGGAGGCGGCGATGCGTTGGTTGGTGGGATGGAGCAGCGTCGCCGCGAGCTTCGGCACGGTCGGAGCCGTCGGTGCCCCCGGCACCGAGCACGAGGGCGACACCGTCCAGCCCGTCGGCGCCCAGCTCCTGTGGGGCGACCCCGACCCGCTGTGGGCGGTCGGCGACTGGCGCCCCGACGAGGTCCGCACCGTCAGTGTCGACGCCTTCACCCGCCTCGCGGTCCTCGGCTGCTGCGGCGCCACGGACGAGGAGCTCCGCGTCGGCCTCTTCGCGGCGCGCGGCGGCGCACTGAGGCACCTGACCGCCTGGTCCGGCAGCTACACGGCCGTCGTCCAGACCGGCAGACGCGTCACCATCGCCGGTGACCTGGCCGGGGCCCGCCCCGTCTTCTACACGCCCTGGGCCAACGGCACCGCGTACGCCACCGCCGCGCTCCCCCTCGCCGACCTCATCGAGGCACAGCTCGACATCGGCCACCTCGCCGCCCTGCTCGCCTGTCCCGACGTCCCCGAGGCCCTGCGCGACGGCACGCCGTACGCGGGGGTCAGGCGCATCCCGCCGGGCCACGCCCTGGTCCTGCGCGAGGGCTCACGCGAGATCACCGGCTACGAACAGGTCGCCTCGCTCGCCGTCGCAGCCCCCCAGGCCGACGCGGAACGGGCCGTGGAGGGCGTGCGGGACGCCCTGATCGAAGCGGTACGCGCACGCCTCACGGCGCCCCGGCACGCACCGGAGACCCCGCTCCCCGACCCGGGCCCCGTGCCCGGCATGGGCCCCGCCGAACGACGCGCCCGGCGCCGGGGCGCGCCGGTTCCAGGCATCGGCTCCGACCTCTCCGGCGGCAGCGCGTCCGCCACCCTCGCCCTGCTCGCCGCGGGCCTCCCCGGCCTTCCGGGTACGGTCCTGGGCCACGGCGCCGGCGCCGGCGAGCGCCTCCTGGCCGTCACCTTCAACGACCTGGCCGCCTCCGCGCAGACCCGCGAGAGCGAACTCGCCGCCGAACTGGAGCGCGCGGGCGCGATCGCAGCCAACCCCCGGCTGCACCACGTCGTCGTCGCCGGAGCCGAAGAGGCGCTGCCCTACGCCGACCTGGCGTCAGGGCCGCTCACCGACGAACCCGGCCCCTCCCTCGTCATCGCCGAACGCGCCCGCCTGCGCCTCCAGTCCGGCAGCGCCGACCACCTCGTCGGCAACGGCGCCCGCCAGGTCCTGGACGCCCACCCCGCCCGCCTCGCCGACCTCCTCATCGACCGACGGCGCCGCCACATCCTGCGCCCGGCAACGGCGTTGGCCAAGGCCGAGGGCGCGTCCCCGCACTCCTTCCTCGTCCCGCTCACCGTCTACCGGGCTGCCCGGCGCCTCGCCCGTACCTCCTACCGCACCGGCATCGAGGAGGCGGCGGGGCGGCTCACCAGCCGGGGCGTGGTCGATGCCAGCGGCCCCGCGGGAGCCCTGGACGCGTCGCTGGAGGCGCTCGCCTGGTCCCGGCCGGGACCGGCCGCCCGCTGGCTGACCGGCGAGGCGCTCGCCGAAGTATCGGTTCGCCTGCAGGAGGCGGCGCTGCGACCGGCCTCCGTGCAACGGCCCGGCGAGGCCCGCGCCCGTGCCGCGCTCGCCCGGCACGCGTACGACCACCGCGTCTTCGAACAGGCGGCGGAGGTACGCAGCCAGCGCCTGCACGCCCCCTTCCTCGACAACCAGGTCGTCCGCGCCTGCCGGGCCCTCCCGGAAACCCTGCGCGTCCAGCCGGGCGCCCGGGCCGCCGTACTCCGGGCGGTCCTGAGCGGGGCGGGCGTCCACGACCTGCCGCCCGGCTGGGGCGCGGCCACCCCGCACACCACGGCGGCGGCCACCGCCAGGGCAGGCATCCGGGCCGCCCAGGACGACCTGCTGGCCCTGTTCGACGCCCCGCTCCTGGCGGACGCGGGACTGATCGAGGCCCGTGTGGTCCGCAAGGCGGTCAGGGCGGCGGCCTCCGGCGAGCCCGTACCGCTGGACGGCCTCGCCGACCTGGTCTCCACCGAACTCTGGCTGCGCCGCCTCCTCGCCCGCCGGGGCACCTGCTGGACGGGTTCCGCCGCCCCCCGCCAACGAGCCGTCGCGGGCGGAGTCCCCCACCGCCGCAGCCTCTGACCGGAGGTCAGGCCCGCCCGAAGCAGACGGACGCGCCCGCTCACCGCGACGCGCCCCCGGCAGCCGTACGCGATGCACGCGCGTTGCGGCGTACGCGGCCCAGGCCCGCTGAGGCGTGCGGGGCCCAAGTCCGCTGAGGTGTACGCGACCCGTGCCCGCTCAGCCGCAGGCGATGCGCGACCGTGCCCAGTCCGCGACGCCGGGCACATGGGCGGGCTCCGCCGACTCGGTGACCAGCCGCAGTGTCTTGCGGCCCGCGATCCGCACGTGCACGGGCACCGCGCGGTCGCCGCCCCGTACCACCGGCGAACGCCACAGCAGCGCACCGTCCCCGTACACGGAGAACCGGACGGCTCCCAGCCCCATCGTCATGTCGTCGACGCCGACCATCGCGTCGTACGTCGAACACTTCCGGTTCAGGTCGATCGTCACCGACGAGTTCTCGGTCACGGACACCCCGTGCGCGTACCTGACCCCGCCGATCGACATGTCCGACCGCTGCCACAGCGGACTGCTCCCGCCCACCCGCACCTCGGGCGCGGTCCGGTCGCCCATCAGCGCGTACTTCAACTCCGCCACGGGGTACGCCTTGGGCGGCGCGGGCCGCGCAGGCGGCGGCTTCGGGGCCGGGGGCTCCGGACGGGGCCCGGGAGGCGGCGGAGGCGGCTCCGGCGCAGGCGCGGGCGGCTCCACCACCGGCGGCTCCGGGGCCGGCTTCGCCTTCCGCGGCGGCGGGGGCGGTGAAGGCGTCGGTGTGGGCGTGGGCTCCGGCTTCGGCTTCGACGCGGCCCTGGCGGCCGGTGACGGCGGAGGCGGCGGGGGCTCCGCCGGATTGGCGGCCGGCGGTTTGGCATCCGCCTTCGGCGGGATCGGCGCGTCGTCGCCCACGAAGGCGAACACCAGCCCGGCCGCCACCGCGACCGCGACGGCCGCACCGATCCCCACCTTCACGGGAGCCCCGAGCCCCTCGGCGGCAGCCGCGCCTCCGGCGGACCCGCCCGCCCCGGCACCCGCCGCGCCTCCGCCCCCGGTCGCGGCGGCGGCCGCGCCCGCACCGGCGGCACCCGCCGCACCACCGGCCACGACGCCCGCGGCCTTCACCGAGTACCCGGCAGCCACCCACCCGATGACCGCCACCGGCAGCAGCGCCGGGATCCCGGCATTGACATCGCGCAGTTCACCGGCCGCCAGCCGGCACTTGGCGCACTCCTCCAGATGCTTGCGCAGCCCCCGCTCGGCCCGCATCCGCAGGCCGCCCCGCGCATACGCCCCCAGCCGGTCCGCGTACTGGGCGCAGTCCCCGCCCGCGGTGAGCGACGTACTGACATGGGCCTGCAGGTAGGCCTGCTTCAGCCCCTCGCGGGCCCGGGACGCCAGCACCGCCGTCGCGTTCGCGGTCAGCCCGAAGAGCGGGGCCACCGTGCTCGGCGACTCCTCCTCCACCGTGGTGTGCCAGAGAACGGCCTGCCACCGCTCGGGCAGCGACCGGAACGCCTGCATGGCGAGGGTCTGCTCCGCCTCGTGCATCGCGCGTACGTCCGCGCCCAGGTCCAGCGTGTCGTCGTCGGACACCTCGGAGGTACGGGCCGCCTGGGCGGCGAACACCGCGAAGTCCTCGACCAGTTGTTCGCGCCGGGTCGTCTTCGCCCAGGTCGCTGCCACCCGGCGGACGGTGGTCAGGAGGTAGGCGCGTACAGCGTGTTCGGGACCGGAGCCGCCGCGCACGGCCTGCAGTGTCCTGGCGAAGACCTCGGCCGTGAGGTCGTCGGCGGTGTGCGCGTCACGGCAGCAGGTGCCCGCATAGCGCCGCACCGCGGCCGAGTGCCGCCGGAACAGCTCCTCGTACGCGAGGTCGTCGCCGCCCTGCATCCGCTCGATCAAGTCCGCGTCGGAGAGCCCCGGTTCCCCGGCCGAGGTGCCGCCACCGCGCTGGGAGGGCATCCTCGTGGGGTCGGGCCCGGCATCGGCGAGGGGCGACGGAGTGACGCCCAGCGGTCCGCCCTGCTGGGGCACCTGCCGGGACGGAGGTCCCTCGTCGTCCCCGCTCCCTCCGAGCGACTCGTCCCGCTCCTCAACACCCATGGCGGAAGCCCCCGTACGCACCCTCTGACCGGAACACCGGCCAAGACTCCCACAGGGCGACGCGCCGAAAGCCGATCAAGCCCGCCAACCACCCGTCCGGGGTGTTTTCCCGAATTCGAGCGCTACTCCTCACCCTTACGGGTAAGCGTTGACGGGCTCACGGCACCAGCCGCCCGAAGACGCGTACGACTCCTGACGACGCGATCCATGAGGGACGGGATGGGTTGCAGCGCGGCGCGTGACGGCACGGCTCGGCGGGACGCGTGACGGCACGGTGGGTCAGGCGCGACTTCCCGCGAAGCGGTCCCCCTACGACGAGGGCCTGGACCTCAGCCCCTCCAGCAGGATGTCCAGCAGCCGGGCGGAAGCCGCCGCCTGCTGAGCCGCGTCCGGCAGCGCGGGTGCGGCAGTGGCGATCACCAGCAGCACGTCGGCCACGGTCACATCGCGCCGCAGCTCACCCGACTCCCGCGCCCGGTCCACCAGCCGGCCCACGACCTCCAGCAGCGTCGCCGCCCCGGCGTCGTCCAGGTCTCCGCCCACCGCACCGTCCGCACCGACCAGCCGCAGGTCAGGAGCCGAGTCCCCGGCCTGCCGCTGCTGCGGCACCCGGGCGGCATCGCGCACCCCGCCCGTCTCGTGCGCCCCGGAGTCCGCGTCCACGCCCACCCGCAGCACCTGCGGGGGCAACAGCCGACCCGCACCCGAGGCGACCGACGTCCGCAGGAACCGCGACAGCGCCGACCACGGCTCGTCCTCCTGGCCCAGGGCTGCCCTGGCCTGCTCGGTCAGCCGGGAGGTCTCCTCCTCGGCTATCCGCCGCACCAGTACGTCCTTGCTCGGGAAGCGCCGGTAGACGGTGCCGACCCCGACCCGGGCCCGGCGCGCCACGTCCTCCATCGGCGCCCCGTACCCCAGCTCGCCGAACACCTCGCGAGCGGCGCGCAGTACGTGTTCGAGATTGCGCTGTGCGTCCACGCGGAGCGGCGCCGAGCGCTCGGCCGGTGAACCGGCCGCCACCACCCGTCCGTTGCTCCCCGCCGGCCCGGAAACCGGTGCGGCCCCCGAAGTCGAAGTCGATGCCGCCGACGGTGCGACGGCAGCCTGCCACTGTGAATCCTGAATGTGCATCAGCGTTCCCCCGGTAATGATGTCTCCCCCCGGAGACACTCCCCGCCCTGACTGCCGGAGTTCACGGGTCCAACGACCGCATACTCCGCCACTCCGACGAGTTACGAACATAGTTGAGCGGGGGGCGATTCAGAAGGGGGTTGTTCCGCACGGTGTGCCCCCCAGCGCGAAGAGCGACGGGCGCCGTTCCGCGGCCACCCGCATCCAACTCCTCCTCCACCGGCCCTGACCTGCGCCGACAGCACCGGGATCGGCACGGAACACCAACTTCCGGCCACCCTGCCCGCCCCGACGGTCAGTCATACAATTTGTCGGCCCTGTGGACAAAACCCACGGCCCGTTGCCTCATGGGACGGTGACAAATCCAGTGCGCATTCTCGTGGTAGGCGGCGGATACGTCGGCATGTACACCGCACTGCACCTTCAGCGGAAGCTGAAACGGCAGCTCGCGGAAGGCGGCGCGGAGATCACCGTCGTCACGCCCGACCCCTACATGACGTACCAGCCGTTCCTCCCCGAAGCCGCCGCCGGATCCATCTCACCGCGCCACGTCGTCGTCCCGCTGCGCCGGGTGCTGCCCCGCTGCCGCATCGTCATCGGCGAGGTCGGCTCCCTCGACCACGCGAAGCGCAGCGCGACCGTCACCACCCTCGCCACCGCCGAGGAAGGCACAGGACCCCTCCAGCTGCCGTACGACGAAGTGGTGCTGGCCCCGGGCTCCGTCTCGCGCACCCTCCCCGTCCCCGGCCTCGCCGAGCACGGCATCGGCTTCAAGACCGTCGAGGAGGCCATCGGGCTGCGCAACCACGTCATCGAGCAGATGGACATCGCCTCCTCCACCCGCGACCCGGCCGTCCGCGACGCCGCCCTGACCTTCGTCTTCGTCGGCGGCGGGTACGCGGGCGTCGAGGCGCTCGGCGAGCTGGAGGACATGGCGCGCTACGCCTCCCGCTACTACCACAACATCAAGGCCGAGGACCTGAAGTGGATCCTCGTCGAGGCCAGCGACCGCATCCTCCCCGAAGTCGGCGAGGAGATGGGCAGGTACGCCGTCCGCGAGCTGCGCGGCCGCAACGTCGACGTCCGGCTGAACACCCGGCTGACCTCCGTGGAACAGCGCGTCGCCGCCCTCGACGACGGCGCCCGCTTCCCCACCCGCACGCTCGTCTGGACGGCCGGCGTCAAGCCGCACCCGGTACTCGCCGCCAGCGGCCTCCCGCTCAACGCCCGCGGCCGCCTCGACTGCACCGCCCAGCTCACCGTCACCGGCGCCACGCACGCGTGGGCGGCCGGGGACGCCGCCGCGGTGCCCGATCTGACGGCGAAGGAGAAGGGCAAGGAGTGCGCCCCCAACGCCCAGCACGCGGTCCGCCAGGCCAAGGTCCTCGCCGAGAACATCACCGCCTCCCTCGCCGGGCAGCCGCTCACCGACTACCGCCACAAGCACGTCGGTTCGGTCGCCTCCCTCGGCCTCCACAAGGGGGTCGCCCACGTCTACGGACGCAAACTCAAGGGCTTCCCCGCCTGGACGATGCACCGGGCCTACCACCTCAGCCGGGTCCCCACCTTCAACCGCAAGGCCAGGGTGCTCGCCGAGTGGACCCTGTCGGGCCTTTTCAAGCGCGAAATCGTCTCGCTCGGCTCGCTGGAACATCCGCGCGCCGAATTCGAACTCGCGGCGGGAGGCGAACCGCCGAAGCCCCGCTGACGTCCTCCGCAGTACCGACTGTCAGTGCGGTCCGTCACACTGGGCGTGTGACGATAGGTGGGCTCGCGCCTGCACAGAGTGACACGCCCCGCGACCGTGCCCGCCCCGCACGCGCAGCACCCCGGGAACCCACCCCGGGCCCCGCACCACCCCAGCCGACCTGCTCCACCACCCCGACCACGAGGCAAGTAGTTCAGTGAACTTCACCCGCTGGAGCGCCCGGCTCCCCGGAACGCAGCGCCGCGCCGCAGCGCGGTCCGACCGCGGGTCCGTGCCCGCCGCCCGTGGTGAGGCCGGGCAGCTGCCCGAACCCGCGACGGACCCCGACACCGCGGCGAGCAGCCCCGAGGACCCGCGCCCCCCGGCCCTCGAAGACCTCTCCCTGCGCGAGATCGTCCGCCAGCTCCCGGCCCTCGTCGCCCTGCTCTACGGACCCGAACACCGCATCGCGTACGTCAACGAGGCCTACACCACCACCTTCGGACCGCGCGCGGCCGGTGCACCGGCCGCCACCGAGCTGCCCGAGCTCGAAGAGCTGGGCCTGCTGCCGCTGATGGACCAGGTCCTGCGCAGCGGCACCCCCCGTACGGTCAAGTCGCGCCGCACCCCCAAGGGCGGTTCGTACACGATCACCTGCAGCCCGCTCGACACCCCCGACGGCGGGGGCGTGCTGGTCTTCGCCGCCGACGTCACCGACCACGCGGACGCAGCCGAGCGCCTGCGCGCGGCCGAGCGCCGCCAGCGGGAGACCGCGGTCACGCTCCAGCGCTCGCTCCTGCCGCAGGAGCTGGAGCAGCCCGACGACCTGCGGCTCGCCGCCACCTACCAGCCCGGCGGCAAGGACGCGGCGGTCGGCGGCGACTGGTACGACGTGATCACCCTCGGGGCGGGCCGCACCGCCCTCGTCATCGGCGACGTCATGGGCCGCGGGGTCCGCGCCGCAGCCGTCATGGGCCAGCTCCGCACGGCCGTGCGCGCGTACGCCCGCCTCGACCTGCCCCCGCACGAGGTCCTGCAGCTCCTCGACGGCCTCGCCGCCGAGATCGACGCCAGCCAGATCGCCACCTGCGTCTACGCCGTCCACGACCCCAACGAGGGCCGCCTCGTCTACGCCTCGGCCGGCCACCTGCCGATCCTCGTCCGGCACGAGGACGGCACGGTCGCCCGCGCCGAGGACCACACGGGACCGCCCCTGGGCACCGGCGGCTGGATGCACACCTCGGGCACCATCGCCCTGCCGCCGGGATCCACCGCCGTCCTCTACACGGACGGCCTGGTCGAGCGCCGCCGCGAGGACATCGACGAAGGCGTGCTGGCGCTGGAGCGGGCGCTCTCGGGTGCCACCGGCACCCCGCAGACGGTCTGCGACCGGCTGATGCGCGCGCTGGGCATCACCACCGACCACGACGACGACGTGGCCGTGCTGGTCGTCCAGCACCCCGCCCGCAAGGGCCACGACGCGGAGCTCTTCCACAACGCCGCCCTGGAACTCCTCGGCGGCGTGGAAGCGGCTCCCCGCGCGCGTGCCTTCGCCACCGGGGTGCTCGCCTCCTGGCGCTTCCCTGTCGAGCTCCGCGACCTCGGCGTCCTGGCGGCCAGCGAACTGGTCGCCAATTCCCTCCAGCACGGCACACCTCCGATGCGCCTGCGCCTGCGCCGCACCGACCGGCGGCTGATCATCGAGGTCACCGACGGCGACGACCACCTGCCGCGCCGCCGCCGGGCCGACCCCGCGGACGAAGCAGGACGAGGCATCTCGATCGTCGCGACGATCGCCTCGTCCTGGGGTTCGCGCCGCACACCGGGCGGCGGCAAAGCGGTCTGGTGCGAATTCGCACTCCCTGACTGAGCGGGCGGTACGACGCGCGCACCGCCCGACCGCCGCCTGCTTACGCGGCCGCCTTGACCTGCGCCTCGGCGGTCGCCTCGGGCACGTGCTGGGCCACCACGATCGACTTCACCGGAATCGGCAGGTCCTGGGCGGGGGTGAGCCGCTTGCCCATCCGCAGTGCGAGCACGCTGATGCCGGCCGAGAAGAGGATGAAGGTGACGATGTACGGCATGTGCAGCGAAGCCCCCATGGGCCCGCCCACGGCCGGACCGACCGCCAGCGCGAGCTGCTTGACCAGCGCGAATGCCGAGTTGTACGTACCCACCATGGACTCCGGCGCCAGGTCGGCCACCAGCGGCGCAACGGTCGGCGACAGCATCGCCTCACCGAGCCCGAAGAGGGCGTACGTGGAGATGAAGGCCGCGGTCGCCATGGTCTGGCTGCCGTGTCCGAGGCCCGCGTAACCGGCGAACATCCACGCCACGGTCCAGATCAGACCGACCAGCGCGATCATCCGCGACCTGCGCCGACGCTCGACGAACTTCAGCACCACGAACTGCGCGACGACGATCATCGCCGTGTTGGCGGCGAGCGCGATGCCGAGAGTGGCGGGGTCGATGCCCGCGGCCTCGGTGCCGTACGCGGCGAGGCCCGACTCGAACTGTCCGTAGCAGGCGAAGAAGATCACGAAGCCAAGACCGCACAGCTGCACCATTGCCTTGTGCTTCACCAGCATCCCGAGCCCGGCGAACATGCCGCCCTGGCCGGCCGGACGTGCCTCGCCCGAGGACTCGGGACGGGGCAGCTTCACCGTCACCGCGATCCCGGCGAGCACCAGGAACATCACCGCTTCGATGGAGAACAGCAGGGTGAAGGAGGCCGGGTCGTCCTTGTCGACGATCTGCCCGCCGATGAGACCGCCGATGCCGAGCCCGAGGTTCGCCAGGAAGAACTGCATGGCGAAGGCACGGGTACGGGTGGCAGCCGTGGAGCACCACACGATCATCGTGGCGAGCGCCGGCTGCATGACGGCCGTACCGATGCCGAGCAGCGCGGCGCTGCCCACCGCGGTCGCCAGACTCGACGACACGCCGAGTGCGAGGGCACCCACGGAGGCCATCAGCGCCGCCCCCACCAGCACGGGCAGCGGCCCGCGCCGGTCGATCAGCACGCCGACGAAGGGCAGCGCCACCAGCGCGGCCATGGCGAAGGCACCAAGGACGATGCCCGCCGAGGTCGGTCCCAGATCCCGTACCTGAGCCACGTACACGTACAGGTACGGCACGGTGAACCCGAGCCCGAACGCACTCAGCGCGTTACCGGCCTGGATCCGCCGCATCGCCGAGCTCATCGCCTTGGTCATACTCACCTCAACCCTGAAGACCTGAAGTCCGAAGACTTCAACACTAAAGTTAGAACCTCAACAGTACACACAGAAGGACTTCAACACCAACGCGCCCCATGCCATACTTCGCGGATGCCTGACACGCCAGAGTCGCCCGGCCCTCACGAGCCGAGCCTCGAAGAGCAGATCGCCGCATACCAACGCGAATTCCGCGACCTCGACCCCCAGGTGGAGAAGGTCGTCTCGGCCCTCGGCCGCCTGAACCGCCGGATGAACGTCGCGTACGGACGCCAGGTCGCCGCGCTCGGCATCAGCAACACGGAGTGGGAGGTCCTGAAGACCCTGGTGGTCTCGGGCGCCCCCTACCGGCTGGGCCCGGGGGAACTTGCCAAGCGCCTGGGCCTCACTCCCGCCGCGATGACCCACCGCATCGACCGCATGGCCGGCGACGGCCTGGTCACCCGGGACCGCGACGAGAACAACCGGGTCCGCGTCATCGTCGAGCTGACGGACGAGGGCCGGGCGAAGTGGCTCGAAGCGATGCGCATGGCGGCCTCCTTCGAGGAGGACCTCCTTCAGGACCTCGCCCCCGAGGAGCGGGGCGTTCTGGGAGACGTACTGATCCGTCTCCTGCGCCGTGTCGAGGACACCCAGCCGGACGCCGGCGGACGCCTCACCGACCTGGAGTAACACCTCTCTCTGAGGCCTCTCCGACACCCGTTCGAGGGGCCCGGTGGGGGGTTGACACCCCCTCCCGCGATCCGTAAGGTTCTCCGAGTTGCCACACAGCCGTAACGGTTCTGCGGTGGACACTCCCGCCGCGAAAGCGGCAACTCAAACTCCGCACGATCTCCCGCCAGGGGCGATTTCGCTATGCCGAAATCTGTCACTGGGAGCCGATTTCGGTTCACCGGGGAAATCCACTAGGGTTTGAGGCGTCGGAACGGCCCAACAGCCGCAAAGACAACCCAAGTTCGACTGGGAATCAGGCCCGAGAGGATCTGATAGAGTCGGAACCGCCGGAAAGGGAAAACGCGAAAGCGGGAAACCTGGAAAGCGCCGAGGAAAATCGGCACTGGAAACAGTCTGATAGAGTCGGAAACGCAACAACACAAAGAAACACAGAAACACCGAACGAAAACGTCCGGAGGAAAGCCCGAGAGGGTGAGTACAAAGGAAGCGTCCGTTCCTTGAGAACTCAACAGCGTGCCAAAAGTCAACGCCAAATATGTTGATACCCCGGCCACTTCGGTGGTTGGTGGTTCCTTTGAAA